>NZ_CP137134.1:2599471-2924405 GCF_033095785.1 Nitrosospira sp. Is2
AAGATCAATCCGATCGGGATAGAAATCAAAGTCGAGGTGCTGCGTGTTTTTTTTTGCCGGCGTCGGACCCACAAAAGGAATCATCGGACGTTTCGCCGTCTCAGTATGAGTAGAAGCGGAAGTAGCTATTCTGCGGGTTGCGGCGAGGCAGGTTTCCGGCAGCTCCAGGTTTACGTACGTTCCGATCGCCTTTCGAGCCTGGAGGTAGCCTTCTGCTATCAGGCGATCATAGACAAGCAGTACCGTATTTCTGGAAATGCCGAGTTGTTCAGCCAGTACGCGGCTCGCTGGGACAAGCGTGCCCGGCTTTAGCCTTCCGCCAAGGATGAGATGGCGTAATTGTTCAAAGATTTGCCCTTGGAGTGACTGGCGACTGGCGTGATCAAGCTCAATTGGGATTGCCATATGCTTTCTTGGCGGCACATTTGTGCGCTGGATTGCGGTTTCAGATAAGCATCTGATTTTGGCTTATTTAGCGGGGTAACGTAAACCCGTCGCCGACGTTGATGCAACTGCTCCCCATCCGTCAAGGACGGACGGGGTTTACCTCATTATGTGCCGAAAATGCGACTTACTCCTCATCCTCGTCATCGTCCTCATCCTTTTTCTCGGGTTTGAGGACCATCTTGCCCTGCTTTTTGCTCTCGTTGAGGTCGGTCTCCGGGGCTTCCTTGTGCACCAGGTTCTGATGGCAGTCGATGCAGGTGGCGCCCTCGGTTTCCATCTTCTTGTGCGCAGCCTTGGCATCAGCTCCCGGGGGCTGGGGATTCTTGTGACATTCCCGGCAGGTGTTGCTGTCCCATTTCTTCAGGTTCATGCGCGCATCGTGCGCCATGATCAGCCTGCGCTCGTTGAATTTCTCCAGCGTGGAATAGTCGTTGGCAAATTCCAGGTACAGCTCGCGCGCACCGTCGACCACGTGCGTGGCCACGGCCAGGTGGAAGTTCTTGAAGCCCTGCGGGATGTGACAGTCCTTGCAGCCGGGGTTGGCGCCCAGTGCCCCATAGTGCGATGAATTCTTCAACTCATCATGAGGATAGGTCATGGAATGACAGCTGGTGCAGAATTCAGTGGTGGAGACGGCGGCCTCGCCGCCGAATACCACCGCCACCATCACAATCCCCAGCAGCGCGCCTGTGAGCAGGGAGCCGCCTGCCTTGATTCCCATCAGTCGTCTACCTCGGTCTTCTTGCCAACCTTGGCCTTGGACTGGAAGTCGTCATGGTACTTGAACTTGGGATCTCCCTCGAAGACGCCGTCCAGTTTGTAGTGCTCGTGCATGGCCTTGACGTCCTTTACGTATTTGTCAAAGTTGAAGGTGTATTTCTTGTCCACACCCGGGTGATAGGGGGTGTAGGGCTTCTTGACACCCTTCCAGGGCGAGCCTTCATAGTTCATGTGGCAGGCATTGCAGCTCTCTTCAAAGGCAAAGTCCTGTCCGGCATCGGCCAGCGATGAGCGCGGGGCGGTCTTCTTCGATTTCTCATAGGCCGCACCCGATTTGCGGTGCATGCCCCGGTACTTCGATCCCGGTCCATGGCACGATTCGCAGCCCACGCCGGTCAGGAACTTGTTGGGGTCATCAACCGTGTAGCCGCCTTCCTTGCCCCAGCCGTCAACATGGCAGCCTACGCAATCCTTGTCCTTGGTGTAATCCTTTTTAGGATCGAGCTTGGCCTTTTTCTTGGCCTCCTCCTTGGTGCCGGGCTTTAACGATTCCATGGCCTTGGCGTGCGCCGTGTCTCCCCAGGATTCAGCCTGGCTCTTGTGACAGGAACTGCATTTCTTGCGGCCCTCAAACGATTGCGCGGCCGCACTCCCGGATATCACCGCAAACAGGGCTGCGGCGGCAAGTGCGAATGTCATGCGATGGCTCATGATCTCTCCTTTTTTTCTTTCGAAGACAATTGTATCCGTTGGGTTTTATGAATCTTCTATTTTGACCATAACTGTATCTCCGGTTTATGCAAACGGGTAGCACCAGTACCATGACTCTTTCTGGTACCACTGGTACCGGCACTGCGGACCTTGGCAGTATCAGTACTCTACATTATAGGCGCTTACGGCCGTTGCATGGTCACGCTTCGAAGCGTTGCCTGAGACCCCCCGCAGCGGGGATCAGGCAGCGGAGAGGACGCCCAGACCGCGTTGCGGTCTGGCGTCTCATGTTTCTTTTAAATAAACCCGTCGCCTTCCATTACGCAGGAGCACGGCGGGAGATCAGGTGCCCTCGGCAGGAGCGGGGGCGGGAACCGGGGCAGGGGTTGAGGCAGGGGCAGGAGCAGCAGCAGGAGCAGCGGATGGGATCTGGTAGACCCAGTAGCCGCCCTGCTGGTAGATGAGCTGCACGGGTTTCAGGTCAAGCGGGGTGGAATTGGTGAAGGGGAGCATCTGGGCAATCAGGCTGTTGCTGTTCTTGTCCGTGCGCAGGAAGTAGCCCCGCACCATCTTGTCGGAGATCGATTGCAGGGTGTAGGTGGTGAAGTTGTTTTCCTGCATCCAGTTCTTGAGATAGCCGATCAGGCCGTGCATGTTGCCTTCCATGGGGAAGTTCTTGTAGGTGATGTCAAACTGGTCGGGCCGCATCAGCCCGAGCTTGTACAGGTCGGTGACGTGGAGCGCAATATAGGCTTCGCGCCCGCCTGCAAGTTCGCGCAGGATGGCAGCGCCCTGCTCGGGCTCTGCAAGGAGGGCGTCGGTGAAGCGCTCGAATTTGCGCCGCTCTTCCTCGGTTGCGGGTGCGCCCCAGAACTGGTCTTCGTATTTGCGGATGGATTCTTCACGGTTGCGCCAGGGGGTGGGAATGATCAGGGGCTGCCCCACATGGGTGGTGAAGAGGGTGTCGCGCCCGGCCAGGAGCTTGATCTGGCGCGAGGTGTCCCACCAGCCGAGGATCAGTGCGTCCTTGGCTGCGTATTTGTCGATGGCGGCAGCCAGGGTGGTCAGTTCACCGAGTTTGCCGTCAACGGAGGCAACGAGTTCGCTGGTGTGGTTCTCCCAGTCGATGCGCACGGGCGGTGTCTGGCCGCGCCGGGCGGTGTGGCCAGAGGCCAGGGGCTTTTCGATCTCCTCGGCAAAGACTTCGTATTTGGCGATGGTGAGATCGGGCCAGGGTTCAAGTCCGAGCTTGCTGAATTTGTCCACGCTGCCTTCTTCCACCAGCTGGTAGCGGTAGGGTGCGGGGCCGGGGTTGAACCAGAGCCAGGCAAACCAGGCGAGCAAAAGAATTCCTCCCGCCACCAGGAGGATGCCCAGTGAGGGGAGGAGTCGGTTGTTGCGCCGCGCCGGGGTGAGGGCGCGGCTGGTAGTTGCAGATGTCAAGCTGGATTAGCGCTCGCTTCTTTCGCGCCGGCGCCAGCCTGCCAGCGCCAGGGTGCCCGCAAGCAGCATGCCGCCGCCAAGACCGCCCAGGGAGATCTTGTCATCCTTGCTGTTCAAGTCCAGAAGACCCGCACGGCGACCCGATTCCATCTTGGCTACCCGGGCCTGCAGGGCTGCCATTTCGCGTATCTTGGTGTTCTCGTCCATGATTTCGACGTAGGCGCGGTTCATGGGACCCCAGCCTTCGGTATAGGTCCAGCCGCCCGGGTTGACGTGCGCCAGTCCTACGTGAAGCTTGGGCAGGTCGTTCTCTCCCATTTCCAGCGCTTTCAGTTCGATGGCCGCAGGGTTGTTGTCCTTGGACCAGTAGAGCTGAGTGAAGCCGGCAAACATTTCTTTGTCAGGCGGCAGCGGCAACGGACGGTTGGTCTTCTGTCCGGTCAGCATGCCTTCCTTGTAGAGCTTCTCGGCGACTTCGTGCGCTTCCTTGTATTTGGCTAGGCCGTGCAAGGTGCCTTTGTCCATGAATTCAAGATAGGAGCGGGCAAAGCGCTCGGAATGGCAGGAGGTGCAGGTCTTGACCCAGGAGTCAAGGCGCGCTTCCGACCATTCGCTGGTGATGTTCTCGGCGATGCCAGGAACAGCCGGGTAGTTGGCCCAGCGGATCTTGCGAACCACGTTGTGGCTGTATTTGCCTTCGTATTCAAAGTGGCAGCCAGCACAGGTCGGGGCAGTCTGACCGCCTTTGCTGTAGGCGTCCTTCAGCGGTGCACTCCAGTTCCACTTGTCGCCCATCATCGAGACGATCTTGCCGTGCTTGCTCATGGAGTAGGCTTCCCAGTTGTTGTGGTCAACCCCGCTGTGGCAGGTGGCACAAGCTTCCGGTTTGCGTGATTCGGCCGCTGAGAATTCGTGACGGGTGTGGCAGGAGTCGCACTTGTTCTGGTTGGTGTGGCACATGCTGCAGCCTTCGGCTATCTCACGCTGGGGCATGGCGGCAAACACGGCAACTTCTACGTTGGCTTTCCAATCCAGTGCGTGCGAGGGACGTCCCTGCGGCCATTGGTTGTTCGGCCAGATCAAGGTGTCGCGCTCGGATTCGCGTTCGGCAAATTCGGCCAGGTGACACACGCCGCATACGTCCGCCGTGGGCATGCGCAGGTCTTTCATGTGGTCGGCCTTGCCCTTGGCGTTGATGTCAACGTGGCAGTCGATGCAGCCTACTTCCTTGAGCTTCTCGTTGGCGCCCAGCCGGTTCATCGAGCGAAGGTTCTTCTCGACTTCTTCCAGCTTGGCTTTCTTGTAGAAGGTGGGGTCTTCAGGCTTTAAGTTCCTGACCTTGTCCAGATTGGCGTGCGTGCTCTTCTTCCAGGCGCTCACCCATACCGGCGATTCGTCTGTGTGGCATTTGACGCATTCGTCCCGACCCGCCACTTCTTTCATGGAGGTCGGCGGCTTGTAGAACGAGGCCGGGTCAAAATACATGCTCATCGGAATCGGCTCCCAGTATTTGGCAAGGGTCCCGCGTCCAGCACCTTGCGCAGGATCCTTGTAGCGCTTGACCAGCGCTTCATGCAATTCCTTGGGCGAGGCCGATTGCTCCAGATTCAGCGCTTTGTATGTCTCTTTGGGTACGCTGGGAAAGTTAGCCCATGCAGTCGCGCTCAACAGCGCTCCACATGCCAGCGTAACCACCCTCAGCCAAGGCTTCGATGCCATCTCTTCTCTCCTATCTTCCGTAGTAATTTTTTGTCAGATATTAAAACTAACTCGCGGGTCAGAAAACCCGGCCACCTACAACAACACGGCAAAGTAACACGACCTCGAACATCCGCGGGCCGCTCTGCTTCTCGTTTCCTGACCAACATGCTCTTTTATAATTTTTATATAACCACACTGTATCGCTGGTTTATGTAAACCGGTAGCACCAGTATCAAGACTCTTGCTGGTACCACCCGCGGGCTTCAGCCGTTCCTTGAATATCTCATACCGGACTATCGATATCGATAAACTGGTGAGCAATTCCAAATTTTTGCGATATATGCTCGCCTAACGCCTGAACCCCGTACCGCTCGGTAGCGTGATGGCCGGCCGAGATAAATGCCACACCCGATTCACGGGCTGTATG
Source organism: Nitrosospira sp. Is2 (assembly GCF_033095785.1). Taxonomy (GTDB): domain Bacteria; phylum Pseudomonadota; class Gammaproteobacteria; order Burkholderiales; family Nitrosomonadaceae; genus Nitrosospira. Next base: position 2,604,921 of record NZ_CP137134.1, read on the forward strand.
GACGGTCCTCTCGGAAATTTCCCCGGTGACAAACGCGTCCACACCCAGTTGGATCGCTTCTTCAAAATAACTTTGAGCGGCGCCGGTGCACCAGGCCATCCGCTGTACTGGCTTCGCCTCATTCCCGATTACCAGAGGCTTCCTGCCCAGCGTGCGTTCAATGGTTACTTGCAGAGCTTTCAAATTCAACGCTCCTGACTGAAGGGTTCCAAGCATTGCAATGTTTTGCTCGCCAAAACGGCCTGTTTCAACGAAGCCCAGCCGATGGGCCAGCTGGATGTTATTGCCGAATTCGGGGTGGGCATCGAGCGGCAAGTGATAGGAAAGCAAGCCCATGTTGTGCTTCACTAGAAAAGCGATACGGCGGCGCTTCATTCCAATCAGGCACGGGTCTTCGCCACGCCAAAAATAACCATGGTGGACAAGAATGACGTCGGCATTAACGGCCACTGCGGCTTCCAAGAGCTCAAGCGAGGCTGTAACACCGCTTACAAGACAGCGCACCTCATTTCTTCCTTCCACTTGCAACCCATTTGGGCAATAATCATGAAAGCGGGCGGTATTCAGTAGTTGATTCAAATAGATTTCGAGTTCGTTCAATCGCATCAGAATTCACCTGTCATTACTGAAAACCATTTAGAATCGAAATCAATATCCATTAAATGCGCAAACTCTGGCTGATTTTCGCACAAACGACCACAGTAGTCCTGGCAGCGCTGTTCGTTGTCTCGACGCTGCGACCCGAACTGCTCCCGTGGAAGTCGCCTACCGGTGCAACCATGGTCACCATAAAAGAAGCGGTCACTCCCGCGCCGATATCGGATGCGATTCCCAAATCCGGCAGTTTTAGCGCGGCCGCGCAAAAAGCCATGCCATCGGTCGTAAACGTTTTTACCAGCAAGGAAATCAAAGTATCTTCCCATCCGTTGATGGAAGATCCCGTGTTCCGGCGCTTCTTCGGTGACCGCTTCGAATCGCAGAGCCGGCGAGCATCGAGCCTTGGCTCCGGCGTGATTGTGAGTCCAGAAGGTTACATTCTTACCAACCACCATGTTATAGAAGCCGCGGATGAAATCAAGATTGCGCTTTCTGATGGAAGAGAGGCTAAAGCACGGGTTATCGGATCCGATCCCGAGACCGATCTAGCAGTGGTAAAGGTCGATATGCAATCCCTGCCAACGATGACCTTCGGCCAGTCCGATAATGCCCAGGTAGGCGATATCGTGCTCGCCATGGGCAATCCCTTCGGCGTGGGTCAGACGGTAACCATGGGGATTATCAGTGCGCTAGGGCGGACTCATCTGGGCATCAATACGTTTGAAAATTTCATTCAGACCGATGCTGCCATCAACCCTGGCAATTCCGGCGGTGCGCTGGTGGACGTCTCGGGTAATCTGATCGGCATAAATACCGCGATTGTATCCCGCACCGGCGGATCGCTCGGTATCGGGTTTGCGATCACCACCAGTGTTGCCAAGCAGATCATGGAGCAAATTATTCAAACAGGCGGCGTTGTCCGCGGATGGATTGGAGTAGAAGTTCAAGACCTGACGCCAGAACTGGCGGAATCTTTCAAACGTCCCAACACGAACGGTGCCCTGATCGCGGGGGTACTTAAGGGCGGGCCTGCCGACCAAGCCGGCGTGAAGCCGGGGGATATCATCGTGGCGGTAGACGGCAAGCCCGTCATAGACTCGTCCGGCATGCTTAATTTGATTGCGGCATTGGAGCCGGGAAAAGCGGCGACCATTACAGTTGTTCGCAACCAGGCGGAAAAACCAATCAAGATCAACGTTGGCAAGCGTCCCAAGCCGGCACCTCAAGACCAGTATATGGATCCGGATGCCATGGAATGATCCTCTGATCGCCTGACTAAATTCATCCTTAAAAAACCGAGCAGACCTGTGTAGTCGCAGGTCTGACGGAACCAGCTCTCGCTCCTCTCTCCAGCTTCACTTCTCCAGTTCGTGCTCCGCATCCTTCTCATGCGCCGGTGGAGAAACCGGCGATCTTTCCCGATTGTCGGATTTCTGCAGAACACTGGCAACCAGTATTCCAGCTTCATAAAGCAGATAAAGCGGAACCGCCAGCATGAATTGTGAAACCACATCCGGGGGGGTGAATATCGCGCCAATTACGAATGCGCCAACCAGAACATAGGAACGTACCTCCTTCAGTTTTTCAATCGATACAATATCCACTCGCACCAGTATTACAACCAATATCGGTACCTCGAAGGTGATGCCGAAGGCGATGAACATCGTTAGTACGAAGTCGAGATACCTGCCGATATCGGTCATGACTGCAACACCCTGGGGAGCAAAATGGGTGATAAACTCAAATACTAGGGGCAGGGCGGCAAAGTATGCGAACGACATGCCACAAAAAAACAGTACACTGCTGGCGAGCACCAGCGGCAGTACAAGACGTTTTTCATGCGAATACAATCCCGGAGCGACAAAAGCCCAGATTTGATAGAGGGTGTGCGGCAGAGTAATCACGAAAGCGACCATCATCGCGACTTTCATGGGCACGAAAAATGGGGTGACCACTTCGGTTGCGATCATCTGTCCCCCTTCCGGCAGTTTTTCCAGTAGAGGCTGCGCCAATAAAGAATAGAGTTCCCGTGCATAATAGGCACAGGGAAGAAATCCCAGCAGGATTCCAGCGCACACGCGAATCAATCTGGCGCGGAGTTCGACCAGATGCGAAATGAATGTCTCGTCGGTACTCATGTTGTCAACGCAGCCGGGAAGTGGAGCGGCTGTTATACCGGGTTACGTTATCGAAGTATAGGTTATGGCTGGGCAAACGGTATCCGAATAGCTCTCCTCGGGCGTAGCGGTGCTGGAACGGGGGCGGGGACGGCAAGACATACCAGCCGTTTTTGTGAACGCAGCCGTTCGTAAGGAAGGTGCGCATTCCCTGGCAGTTTCCAGGCTTGTATATTCAGCTGATATGCAGCGCTATGATTTTTTGTGTGCGCCTTGGTTTCCCGGAGCGGAGAGCAATCCACAGAGCGCTTACTGAGAGTTTTCCGGATCAAGCGCCGCTCATGCGCATTATGGTTGTGTCGAGTCTGGCTTAGACTGAATCGATTCGGTAATCTGCTGAACCGGCGCGGCGGGAGAATCTGGTTCGGGGGTCGGCTCCACTTTGGCTCCATGCGGCGGTTCAAAAGCGGCATTCACGGACCGTTGCGGCGTCACCTGGATTGCTTCCTGAAACTGACCGATTTCTGATCGTACGGTACTTTCCACTGTGTGCGCCGCGCCTTCCACCGAATTTTGCCACTTTTTAAGTTCCTCCAGTTCCATCTCGCGCTGGATATCATGTTTGACATCATTAGCATACCGTTGCGCTCGCCCCAATAGATGGCCTAGCGTACGGGCCACTTTAGGAAGCCGTTCCGGACCCAGCACAATCAGCGCCACTGCCGCTATAACGAGAATTTCAGAGAAACTGATGTCGAACATTTCGTATAGGGGGCACGATAGGGAATGCATCGAAATGGGCCGGATATCGGCGCGTCATTAGCGCTTCGACGCCGTTGCGGGCATTCTGCCTAGCCCAAGGAAGTTCAGGATCTGGTCTGGGTCGTGTCCTTGGCATCTACATCGGTAATTCGAGACTCGGTTGGCTTGTTTGCAGACGTTATCTCTTCTTCGTCCGCGCTCTTGATTCCCTCCTTGAAACCTTTGACCGCGCCGCCCAGATCGCCCCCGAGGTTCCGAAGTTTCTTGGTCCCAAATACCAGCACAACGATCAGCAGAACCACAAGCCAATGCCAGATACTGAATGATCCCATCATTTACTCCTTTATCGGGGGTGAGGGAGCATGCCGGGCAGGCGATCCGTGCCGCCTATGACATGAATGTGGAAATGATAAACTTCCTGCCCTCCAACGCGTCCAGTATTGATGATTGTGCGAAAACCATCCGTACAGCCTTGCTGTCGCGCCAAGCGGGGTACCAGCACCATCATGCCCCCGAGCAAACCGCGGTGCTCGTCTTCGGCTTCTGCAAGCGAACTGAGATGCAACTTGGGTATCAGCATGAAATGTACGGGCGCCGCCGGATGAATATCGTGAAATGCAAAAACGTCCTCGTCTTCGTATATTTTCTCACTAGGGATTTCACCTCGCACAATCTTGCAGAAGATGCAGTTATCCATTTATCTCGGTTTCCGCGATGCTTTTTCGTCAATTCCTGAAATTCCTTCCCGCCGCTGCAATTCATCCAGCACCGCTTCGGGCCTCATACCATGGTGCGCCAATAGCACCAGACAGTGAAACCAGAGGTCAGCCACTTCGCGGACAACATGCGGTTTATCGCCATCTTTCGAGGCCATCAACACCTCCGCCGACTCTTCCGCGATTTTTTTCAATATCTTGTCCTCACCTTCATGCAACAGCTTGGCTACATAAGATGCCGAGCGGTCGGCGTCCTTGCGTGCTTCAATAACATCAGCCAGATGGCAAAGAATAGGAGAGTCGCTCATTTCCTGTAGATTTCATCCGGACTTTTGAGGATGGGGGCAGTCACTTCCCACAGCCCCTTCTCCAGTTTGTTGAAAAAACAACTGTGTCTTCCGGTATGACAGGCAATCTCGCCTACTTGTTCCACCCTGAGCAGCAGAACGTCATTATCACAATCAAGGCGGATTTCCTTCACTTTCTGGACATGGCCGGATTCTTCGCCTTTATGCCAGAGCTTTTTGCGGGAGCGCGACCAGTAGTGCGCCTCATTAGTATGTACCGTGAGCTTCAGCGCCTCGCGATTCATCCATGCGACCATCAACACGTCGTTGCTGGCTGCTTCCTGCGTCACCACCTGTACCAGCCCATCGTCGGACCAGTTTATCTTGTTGAGCCAAATATCGGACATAGATGTGCTTGAAGATGAATGTTACTACAACCGTACTTCGATGCCATGTTGGGCCATATACTCTTTAGCTTGACGTACCGTGTATTCGCCGTAGTGGAAAATACTCGCTGCCAGCACTGCGTCCGCATGGCCTTCTATAACTCCGTCTACCAAGTGTTGCAAATTACCTACGCCGCCACTCGCGACCACCGGCACATCCACGGTGTCAGATACCGTACGGATCAGAGTCAGGTCAAAACCGTTGCGGGTCCCGTCTCGATCCATGCTCGTGAGTAGTATTTCGCCCGCGCCCAGTGCCTGCATCTTCTTTGCCCATTCGATCGCATCGAGGCCGGTAGCGTTACGGCCGCCATGCGTGAAGACTTCCCATCGATTCTCGACCCGCTTGACATCAATGGCCACCACGATACATTGCGAGCCGTAGCGGTCCGCGGCATCCCGCACCAACTCAGGATTAAGGACTGCCGACGTGTTGATGCTTACTTTGTCCGCCCCGGCGTTCAGCAGCCTGCGCACATCTTCTACCTTGCGAACCCCGCCGCCGACGGTCAGGGGGATGAAGACCTGGGCTGCTACTTCTTCAATAATATGCAATATCAGGTCGCGATTATCCGAACTGGCCGTAATATCGAGAAAGGTCAGTTCATCCGCTCCCTGGTCATCGTAGCGGCGCGATATTTCGATCGGATTCCCCGCGTCCCTAAGCCCGATAAAATTGACGCCCTTGACAACCCGTCCATTGGTCACGTCCAGGCAGGGGATGATTCGCTTTGCAAGACCCATACATTAAAGACCTTTACAATAAAGGTAAACAGAAATCAGAAGAAGACAATTGGCGGGGGAACGGCATTGACGATGGTTTTGTTGTTCGCCGGGCCCGGATTGGCATTTCAGGAGGGGAGTGTCACGTCGCTGGTTGCCGCTTTTGGGGTAAGTTCATCAGCCAGCGCCTGCGCCAATTTGAAATCCAAGGCGCCTTCATAGATGGCGCGTCCAGTAATCGCGCCGGCAATACCTTCCGATGCAATGTTACACAGGGCGCGGACGTCGTCGAGGTTGCCGATACCGCCGCTGGCAATGACAGGGATAGTCAGTGCGCGCGCGAGTTCCATGGTCGCCTGAACATTAACGCCGCTCAACATCCCATCGCGTCCAATATCGGTGTAGATGATCGCTTCAACGCCGTAGTCCTCGAATTTCTTTGCCAGATCCACGACATCATGACCCGTGACCTTGGACCAGCCATTGACCGCTACTTTTCCGCCCTTCGCATCCAGTCCTACCATGATATGACCCGGGAAGGCATTACAAGCATCGTGAAGGAATCCTGGCGTCTTCACCGCCGCGGTACCGATGATGACGTAGGTAATACCATCGTCGAGATAGCGTTCAATAGTTTCGAGATCACGTATGCCACCGCCAAGTTGAGTTGGAATTTTATCGCCAATCGCTTCAATAATTTCACGAATGGCTGGCTCATTCTTCGGTTTTCCTGCAAACGCGCCATTAAGGTCCACCAGGTGCAGTCGGCGCGCACCCTGATTCAGCCAGTGTCTGGCCATGGCACCGGGGTCTTCGGAAAACACCGTGGCGTTTTCCATCACGCCTTGTTTAAGACGCACGCAGTGGCCGTCCTTCAGGTCTATAGCAGGAATGATCAGCATTTTGAGTCGGGATCGGAATTATGATTGAGTATCGGTATATAGATACAAGGTTAAACCCGGCTGGGGGTGTCACTGGATACCGCGGGCTGCCAGCGCGCGAAATTGCTTAGGAGTGCCAGGCCCGCCTCTTGACTTTTTTCAGGGTGAAACTGGACGGCGAAAATATTATCTTTTGCTACCGCGCAAGTAAATGGAAACGGATAACGCGTATATGCCGCCAGGGGCTCAGGGTGGGTGGTTTCCACATAATAGCTGTGGACGAAGTAGAAGCGCGCATCCTGGGGTATGTCTTTCCACATGGGGTGCTCGACTGCCTGATGCACCTGGTTCCAGCCCATGTGGGGTACTTTAAATCTTTGCTCAGCATCCGCTGCCGCCGTGGCGGCGAAACGCCGCACCTTTCCAGTTACGATGCCAAGGCCCTTGACGTTGCCTTCGTCGCTGCTGTCAAACAGCATCTGCAGGCCGAGGCAAATACCGAGAAACGGCTTACACATCGCGGCGTCGACCACTGCATCCGTCAATCCCAGCCTATCCAATTCGCGCATGCAGTCGGGCATTGCCCCTTGACCCGGGACGACGACGCGAGAAGCTCTGCGCACCACGTCCGGATCGCTGGTTACGCTTATGGAAGCGCCTTGAGCGACATGTTCGAGCGCTTTGGAGACGGAGCGCAGATTGCCCATGCCATAGTCAACGATTGCGATATCAGCCATACCATGCAAATGAGAAGTGAAGGAGCTTACAAAGAGCCTTTGGTGGACGGGACGGTGCCCGCCGCGCGGGGATCGATTTCCATTGCCATGCGCAAAGCACGACCAAACGCCTTGAATACTGTTTCTGCCTGGTGATGGGCATTCGTACCCGAGAGATTCTCGATGTGCAACGTAATCAAGGCATGATTGACAAAGCCCTGGAAAAATTCATTAATCAGGTCAACATCGAAATCGCCTATCCTTGCCCGTACGAAATCGACTTTGAATTTCATCCCCGGCCTGCCGGAGAGATCGACTACAACGCGGGATAATGCTTCGTCCAGAGGCACATAGGCATGACCGTAACGGCGCAAACCCTTCTTATCGCCGACTGCCCGCGCGAATGCCTGGCCCAGCGAAATACCGATATCCTCTACGGTATGGTGTGCATCGATGTGCAGGTCACCTTTAGCCGCAATTTCCAGATCGATCATTCCATGACGCGCTATCTGGTCCAGCATATGATCGAGAAAAGGTACACCTGTATCCAATACTGCGTTTCCCGTTCCATCCAGATTGACATTCAGATCGATCTGGGTTTCGAGCGTGTTGCGGTTGACCTGAGCCTGGCGCATGAGATTAGTGAGATGGAGCAGGGATAGGAAGATTATTCATTTTGTCGTTCATTCTTGTCACGCTGCGCAGGTTATGCAAGTGAAGCCTCCAATGCGGCCATAAAAGATGCGTTTTCATCGGGCTTGCCTACGGTCACACGCAAGCAATTTTTCAGCAGAGGATGTGTTCCGTTGAGATTCTTGATCAATACACCGCGTTTTTTGAGTTTCTGAAACACGTCACTGGCTTCACTTACGCGAAATAGTATAAAGTTTGCGTCTGTCGGAAAGGATTCGATGCCGTTCATCGCCGACAATTGTTCGCACAATACTGCCCGGTCTTTCTTGATCGCAGCAGCCTGTTGCAACAGGACATCGCGATGCTGTAACACTTTCTCCGCGATCAGTTGGGTGACGATCCCCACATTATACGGCAACCGCAGTTTTTCCAGCTGGATCAGCCACTCCGGCCTTCCTGCCAAAAGACCCAGCCTCAAACCAGCCAACCCGAGCTTTGAAAGCGTGCGCATCAACAAAAGGTTAGGATACTGCGACAGTTTATCCATGAAGCTTGCGTTGGCAAAGGCCTGATAGGCCTCATCCACCACCACCAGCCCAGGTGCAGCTTCAATGATACGTGAGATTGCACTGGCGTCAAACAGGTTACCGGTAGGGTTATTGGGATAGGCGATGAAAATCAGTGCTGGCTGGCACCGGGCGATCGCGTCAAGTACCGCATCCATATCGAGAGAAAAATCGGCCCTTAGGGGCACGCCTGCATACGTCATGCCGGCGAAGGCCGCGATCATGCGAAACATAACGAACGTGGGTTCCACGCTCAGCACCGTGGCGCCGGGTCTGGCGCAGGCGAAAGCAATAATCTGGATAATCTCGTCCGAACCGTTGCCCAGCATGATCTCCATTCCGGCAGGTATCGCCAGTGCTTCGCGCAACGCAGCTTTGAGGGTAACTGCGCTGGCATCCGGATAACGATTGATGGGTGCGTTCGCGGCCAGGTGCGCGATCTCAGCACGCAGCTCCTCTGGTAGCAGGTACGGATTTTCCATCGCATCCAGCTTTACCATCCCATATGCCGGGGGTACATGGTAAGCCGAGAGCGAGAGAACTTCCGGGCGTATGATCTGATCGGGCGATCCGGGCATTGTCTAAGGTGGAATATATGTCGCGCTCGCAGGTGCGAGCGGCAAAAACGATGCGTTAACCTATGGAAGAGTCCGATGCATCTGGTACCGCAACTGTACGATCCTGGAATCGATATTCCGCCGACCTTGCGTGTGCCTGCAAGCCTTCGCCATGCGCCAGAATCGAAGCGATTCTGCCAAGTCTTGCCGAAGCATCTGCCGACACTTGAATAATGCTGCTGCGTTTCTGAAAATCGTAAACACCCAATGGCGACGAAAAGCGCGCAGTGCGGGAAGTGGGCAATACGTGATTGGGGCCCGCGCAATAGTCGCCGAGCGCCTCGGAAGTATGTCTGCCAAGAAAGATGGCGCCCGCGTGCCTGATTTTATTCATCCAGTTCTCCGGCTGTTCGACCGATAATTCAAGATGTTCCGGCGCGATGCGGTTCGCGATGGCGCACGCCTCATCCAGATCGCGTACCCGAATCAGCGCGCCGCGGCCTTCGAGGGAGGCGCGAATCACCTCTTTACGCGGCATTGCCTCCAGTTGGCGCGAAATACTTGCCGCTACCGCGTCAATGAAATCCGGATCGGGCGAAAGCAGAATTGCTTGTGCCAGTTCATCATGCTCGGCTTGGGAAAACAAATCCATGGCGATCCAGTCGGGGTCGGTCTTGCCATCGCAAATCACGAGTATCTCTGATGGCCCTGCCAGCATATCGATACCTACAACGCCAAATACGCGTCGCTTTGCCGCGGCGACGTACGCATTGCCGGGCCCGACGATTTTGTCCACTTGTGGTACAGTATGAGTCCCATAGGCAAGCGCACCGACCGCCTGCGCGCCGCCAATGGTGAAAACACGGTCCACGTTGCAAATCGCCGCAGCGGCCAGCACCAAGTTGCTCGTTTCGCCGCGCGGAGTCGGCGTTACCATAATAAGCTCGCTCACGCCTGCCACCTTGGCAGGAATCGCATTCATCAGCACCGAGGACGGGTAAGATGCTTTGCCGCCGGGCACGTATAACCCGACCCTGTCCAGCGGGGTTATTTTCTGGCCAAGCAGGGTGCCGTCTGGTTCGACATAGCTCCAGGATTGCGTCAACTGTTTTTCGTGGTAGGCCTGAACCCGTGCTGCGGCCTCCATCAGCGCGCTGCGCTGATCAGCGGGGAGACTGTCGAGCGCCTTTTGCAACCGGTCATGCGGTAGTTCGAGCTCTGCCGCGAAGGCCGCATTTAGATGATCAAAACGGCGAGTGTATTCGAGCAACGCTTCATCCCCGCGTTTTTTCATGTCCGCCAGAATATCCGCCGCTGCCGCATCCACGGTTGCATCCTGGGCGTCTTCGAAAGCGAGCAGACGCCCTAACGCTTCATCGAAGCCAGTATCGGTGGAAGACAGGCGCCTTATCTGCATCATGGGAGGCTGTTGTTCTGGTTCATACAACCGGTTAAGCAATAGCTTGTCTTGGAATTGCTGCCGAGAACGCGTCAAGCACCGGCTGTATTGTTTTGCACTTCAATTTCAGCGCAGCCTGGTTGAGGACCAATCGGGCCGAAATGGGCATAATCTCTTCTACCGCCTTGAGGTGATTGGCCTTTAATGTATTTCCGCTTGAAACCAGATCCACGATTGCATCCGCCAATCCCACCAACGGCGCAAGTTCCATTGAGCCGTACAGCTTGATCAGATCCACATGCATTCCTTTTTCGGCAAAATGTTCGCGCGCCGTTTGCAGATACTTGGTTGCAACCCGCACTCTCGCCCCCCGGCGGACGGCTGATTCGTAATCAAAATCGTCTCGCACTGCCACCATCATGCGACAGCACGCGATATTCAAATCCAGCGGTTGGTAGAGCCCGGCGCCACCATGTTCCAGCAGTACGTCCTTCCCTGCGATGCCCATGTCCGCAGCTCCATACTGCACGTAAGTTGGCACGTCCGAGGCGCGTACGATGATGAGTCGTACATTTTCGCGGTTCGTGGCCAGAATCAGTTTGCGCGATGCATCGGGATCATCAAGCGCGACAATGCCCGCGGCTTTTAATAGCGGCGCGGTATCGTCAAAAATGCGGCCTTTGGAAAGGGCAATCGTGATGCTCGTCATGGCGGATTCTTGAAAACCAGTATTTTACTCCAAAAGCGGCTGAGCCGGACTCGCCGCCAGTATTAAGAGACGCGCCAGGAGGCTCAGGCTTTAAAATAAACTGGCTTGTGACGAGGGTTTGGTGAGTGGAACCCTATATAGACGAACGAGAGGCGCGAGTTTTCTATTGATTCTCGGCCTTCAGGCCCAGCCGATGTTATATATGAATCGCGCGTTTATCCACGCCCAGCGCCGCTTCATGCAGTACTTCAGATAACGACGGGTGCGCGTGCACAATTCGCGCGATATCTTCGCTGCTGGCAGCGAATTCCATCGCCGTCACAGCCTCGGCAATCAATTCGGAAACGTAGGGACCGATCATATGGATTCCTAGTATGCGGTCGGTGTTGGCATCCGCGAGCACTTTGATGAAACCGCCGGTTTCCCCAAGCGCGCGGGCACGTCCATTGGCCATGAAGGGGAATTGTCCTGCTTTGTATTGCACCCCGGCCAATTTTAAATCCTGCTCCGTTTTGCCAACCCACGCGATTTCCGGCGAGGTATAGATCACCCAGGGAATGCTGCCGAGATTCACGTGCCCCGGTTGTCCAGCGATGAGTTCCGCTACCGCCACGCCTTCCTCGGAGGCTTTATGCGCCAGCATCGGCCCGCGTACCACGTCGCCGACGGCATATATATTTGGGAGGTTGGTACGGCAAGTTGCGTCCACCTCGATGTATCCACGATCATCCAGTTTCAGCCCGGCATTTTCCGCCCCAAGGCCGGCCGTGTTAGGGACGCGACCGACTGCAACCACCAGTTTATCCACTTCCAGTTTTTGCGCATTGTTATCCGCGTCCGCATACTCCACGGTAATGTCTTGTTCGCCAGTGGTGATGCTGCTTATTTTGACGCCGGTATGGATTACCAAACCTGTTTCCCGGGTGAAAATTTTCCTCGCCTCTTTTGCTACTTGCTCGTCGGCAGCCGTGAGAAACCCGGGCAGGGCTTCAAGAACAGTTACCTCGGAACCGAGCCTTCGCCAAAGACTGCCCATTTCCAGGCCGATCACGCCACCACCGATCACACCCAACCTTCCAGGCACGTCTGCCAATGCCAGTGCGCCGGTATTGTCCAGTATCCGTTCATTGTCCACCGGTGCGAACGGTAGCTTCCGCGGCGTGGAACCGGTGGCGATAATCACATGCCTGGCCTCGACGGTTTGCGCGGTATCCCCATTCTTCACTTCGATTTGCCAGGGCTGGTCGGTACCATTTTCCTCGCCACGCTTGAGCAGCGTCCCCTGCCCGTGCATCGAGGTGACTTTGTTTTTTTTGAGGAGCATCGCCACGCCGCCGGTGAAGTTTGCAACGATTTTCTCTTTGCGAGACATCATCACCGGGATATCAATCGACAGGCCTTCCACCGTGATGCCGTGGCTTGAGAACTTTCGCGCGGCCCGTTCAAAATTCTCGGAAGACTCAAGGAGAGCCTTCGACGGTATACAGCCGACATTCAGACATGTTCCCCCCAGACTGGGCTTGCCTTGCGGGTTTTTCCACTCGTCGATACAGACGGTATTGAGCCCTAACTGGGCGCAGCGTATCGCTGCCACATACCCGCCTGGACCGGCGCCGATTACCGCGACATCGAAGGATTGAGCCATATTGGTACTTTAAGGATAAGGAAAAGTAAGAAAAAAAGCGTGGAGTCCTATCCATTTTGACAGCTTCCGGTCTGGTTTCAGCCTTCCAGTAACGGGCTCATCGGATATTCAAGGGCCTCTTTCATTGCCACCAGGGAAAGTACCGCTTCCCGCCCATCTATAATGCGGTGGTCGTAGGACAGCGCGAGGTAGCACATCGGACGGATGACCACCTGCCCGTTCTCCGCCACCGGGCGTTCCTTGGTGGCGTGAATGCCGAGAATCGCGCTTTGCGGGGGATTTATGATGGGGGTCGAGAGCAGCGAGCCGAACACGCCTCCATTGGTAACGGAGAATGTGCCGCCGGTCAAGTCTTCGATGGTCAGTTTCCCGTCCTGGGCACGCTTGCCGAGGTCGGCGATTTGCCTTTCGATCTGCGCCTGCGACAAGGACTCTGCATTGCGGAGAATAGGGACCACCAAACCGCGGGGGCTGCTGACGGCAATGCCTATATCGTAATAGCCGTGATAGATGATGTCATTTCCGTCCACGGACGCGTTGACAATGGGAAACCTTTTGAGCGCCGCGACGACCGCCTTTACAAAAAATGACATGAGGCCGAGCTTGACGCCATGTTCTTTTTCGAATTTTTCCTTATGCCGGGCGCGCAAGTCCATTATTGCCTGCATATTGACTTCGTTGAAGGTGGTGAGAATAGCGGCAGTGGATTGAGACTGTACCAACCGCTCGGCAATGCGCGCGCGCAGTCGCGACATGGGCACCCGCTGTTCGGGGCGCTCGCTTGCACTTGCCGCCGGCGCGGCAGCTTGCGGCCTTGCCGAAGTAGGTGCCGGAGCGGGTTCGGGAGAGATTGGGACCGAGGATTCGGCAGGCTTTCCCTCGACATGAGCTACTACATCCTCCTTAGTAATTCGGCCGCCGCGTCCACTACCCTTGATGGCGCCAATTTCAGCGGCATCCAGGTTTGCCTGCGCGGCCTCATTCCGGGCGGCAGGCATCATATGGGGAGTTTTTTCTGTGACGGGGGAAGCAGCGGCCGGGGCGGGAGCGGCGGGCGCGCTTGGTTGCTCCGCACCCTCTGTGGTTTTGGCAGCGACAGCGCCCGCTGCAGTTGTCGCCGCCTCGGTGTCTATGGTGGCAATGACTTCTCCACCCGTGACGGTGCTCCCATCGCCTTTAATGATTTTGGTGAGCACCCCGGTAGCTGGAGCCGGCAATTCCAGCACGACTTTATCAGTCTCAATATCAATCAGATTCTCGTCGCGCGTAACCGTGTCGCCCTCTTTCTTGCGCCATGAGAGCAGCGTGGCTTCCGCTACGGATTCAGATAACGCCGGAACTTTGACTTCAACGAGCATGTTCATCCTCCAGGATCAAATTTTCTCGCGGAACGCCGCTGCTATCAGTTCATTCTGTTGCACATTGTGTTTTGCCAGATATCCCGCTGCTGGCGATGCCGACGATGGGCGCAGTGCGTAGCCCAAGACCTGATCTGGCCGCATATGCCGCAGCAGATAATGCTGAATGCGGTGCCACGCCCCCTGGTTTCCAGGCTCCTCCTGGCACCAGACGATATCCTTGGCTTGGGGGTAACGATTGACCTCGGCCTGAAAATCGTCATGCGGAAAGGGGTACAGCTGTTCAATCCGAATGATCGCCGCATCTTCGATCTTATTCTTCCGGCGATACGCCAACAGGTCATAATATACCTTCCCGGAGCAGGCGATAAGGCGCCGCACATTTCGGGGATCGAGTTTTTCAGCGTCTGGAATGATGTTCTGAAAACTGCCATACGCTACATCTTCAAGGCTCGATACCGATTCCTTATGACGCAAGAGGCTTTTCGGGCTCATGATGACAAGCGGTTTGCGCAGCGGGCGTACCATCTGACGCCGAAGCAGATGAAACATCTGCGCAGGAGTGGACGGAACACATACTTGGATATTGTATTCCGCGCACAGTTGCAGATAACGCTCGATACGCCCGGAGGAGTGCTCTGGCCCTTGGCCTTCGTAGCCATGCGGAAGCATCATCACCAGCCCACACAACCGGCCCCACTTCGCTTCCCCCGAGGCGATAAACTGATCTATTACTACTTGTGCGCCGTTGGCAAAATCACCAAACTGCGCTTCCCAAACGACTAATTCATTGGGTTGCGCAGTCGCATATCCGTATTCAAACGCGAGCACCGCTTCTTCCGACAATACCGAATCAATTATGACGAAATCAGGTTGATCGGGCGCAATATGGCGCAGCGGAATATACGTTCCCTCGTTCCAGCGTTCCCGATTCTGGTCATGCAGCACAGCGTGGCGGTGAAAGAAGGTTCCTCTCCCTGAATCCTGGCCCGAAATCCGTACCGGATACCCGTCCTTCAGAAGTGCTGCGTAGGCGAGATTTTCGGCCATCCCCCAGTCCAGCGGCAGTTTCCCCTCGCTCATCGAACGGCGGTCGGCGATGATTTTTTCTACCCGAGAATGCAGTTTGAATTTCGATGGAATATCCGTGAGCCGTTCCGCCAGCTGTTTCAAATCGGCCAGTGGCAGACCGGTCTGGACCTTTAGAACCCAGTTGGTATTCTGCAGGAACGGTTTCCAGTCCACCGCATCCGGTGATTGATACCCGTAGACAATGGTTTTGTTGGGATTGCGGCCCGCATCCATGTCATCGCGATAGGCTTTAACTATCTGTTCAGCCTGCTCTCTGCTTATCACGCCCTCGGCTGCCAGTTTCTCGGCATAAAGCTTGCGGATCCCTGGATGGCGGGCAATGATTTTATACATCAAAGGCTGCGTTACCATTGGCTCGTCCTGCTCGTTGTGTCCGAGAGCGCGAAAACAAACCATATCCACGACCACATCCTTATGGAACCTCATCCTGAAATCAAGCGCGATTTCCGTCACCAGGATGACTGCTTCGGGATCGGCACCGTTGACGTGGAGGATGGGCGCCTCGATCATTTTTGATACGTCGGTGCAATAAAGCGTCGAGCGCGTGTCACGGGGATCAGAGGTAGTAAACCCGATTTGATTATTAATAACGACATGCACGGTTCCGCCGGTTCCGTAACCCCGGGTCTGCGAAAGGTTCAGGGTTTCCATCACCACTCCCTGCGCCGAAAATGCCGCGTCCCCATGCAGCAGCACGGGCAATACCCGGTCGCCATCCCTGTCTTTCAGCCGATGCTGCCGGGCGCGCACGGATCCCTCCACCACCGGGTCCACAATTTCCAGGTGTGATGGGTTGAACGCCAGCGACAGTCGCATCACCCCGCCCGGCGTGGATACAGCCGAGGAAAAGCCCTGGTGGTATTTGACATCGCCCTCGGTCAGTTCCTGCCCATGTTTGCCCTCAAATTCATGGAACAAGTCGGCCGGCAATTTACCAAGGGTATTGACCAGGACGTTGAGTCGGCCGCGGTGAGCCATCCCTATGACGCTCTGCTGCACCCCCATTCCGCCGGCGCGTTGCAACAGATTGTCCAACAACGGGATCAGGCTTTCGCTGCCTTCGAGAGAGAAGCGTTTCTGCCCGACGTAGCGTGTATGAAGATATTTTTCCAGTCCTTCCGAGGCACTGAGCTGCTCCAGAATATGTCGCTTGTACTCAGGCGGATAATCAGGCTTTGCGCGCGACCCTTCGACACGGCTTTGTATCCAGCGTTTCTGCTCAGTATCGGTGATATACATGTACTCGATGCCGATACTTCCACAGTAAGTCTCACGCAGTGTTTGGAGAATCTCGCCAAGCGGGGCTCGGGGCGGGCCGATCAATGAACCGGTACCGAAAACAGTACTCATGTCTGCCTCAGTCAGTCCGTAGTAGGCCGGATCGAGTTCGGGGACATGGGGTTTTTCCTGATGCCGAAGAGGATCCAGATCCGCTTGGCGGACGCCAAGGAAGCGGTAGGCATTGATTAGTTGCAATACCGCTATCTGCTTGCGTTCGGTAGTCAGGCCAAATTCATCCTGGCCTATCGCTGAGACGGTACTTTCGGCGCTTTGGTATGGTTCGTTGGCGCGACGGATGGAATCGATTACCGCAGAGTGCGGCACCTCTGGCGCCCGCCTTGCGGCTGTTCGTTGCAACTCGTCAAAGTATTCGCGCCACTCCGGCGGGACGGACTGGGGACGTTGCAGATAAGACTCGTATAGCCCTTCGATAAAGGGCGCGTTTGCGCCAAACAGCAGGGAATCTTCAAACAGTGGGTTTGTCATGGCAAATACCTGGCCGTTGGGCAGAGTTGGTTACTCGCGTAACGCAATCGGTACGACATCCCGTTTGACCGCCCCCGTGTATAGCTGACGCGGGCGACCGATTTTGCGATCCGGGTCGGCGATCATTTCACTCCACTGTGCAATCCAGCCTACCGTGCGCGCCGTGGCAAATATAGCGGTGAACATGGACGGAGGGATGCCCAGGGCCCGCTGCACGATACCAGAATAAAAATCCACGTTCGGGTAGAGTTTGCGGGAAATGAAATATTCATCTTCCAGCGCTATTTTTTCCAGCTTGAGCGCAAGTTTGAACAAGCGATCGTCGTGCAAGCCGAGTTCATCCAATACTTCGTGGCAGGTTTCACGCATCAATTTCGCCCGCGGATCAAAATTTTTGTATACCCGGTGACCGAACCCCACCAGTCTGAAGGGGTCGTTTTTGTCTTTGGCGCGGTCAATAAATTCACCAATGCGCGACTCATCGTGAATTTCCTCCAGCATATTCAGACACGCTTCGTTGGCGCCGCCGTGCGCCGGCCCCCACAGACAGGCGATCCCGGCGGAAATGCAGGCAAACGGATTTGCGCCGCTTGAACCGGCGAGCCGGACGGTGGAAGTAGAGGCGTTCTGCTCGTGGTCCGCATGGAGGATGAGAATGCGATCCAGGGCGTGCGCCAGCACGGGATTGGATTTATATTCCTCCGCAGGGGTAGCGAACATCATGTGCATGAAATTTTCAGCGTAGTTGAGGCTATTGCGGGGATAGATGAAAGGTTGACCTACGTTGTACTTATATGCCATTGCGGTAATGGTGGGAAGTTTGGCTATCAGCCGGAACGCCGACAGTTCGCGATGCGAGGCGTCGGAAATATCCATCGCGTCGTGATAAAACGCCGACAACGCACCGACGACGCCTACCATTACCGCCATGGGGTGAGCGTCGCGCCTGAAACCGGTGTAAAAGCGCGCCAACTGCTCATGCACCATGGTGTGTTCCTTGATGGTGTTATCGAATGATTTCTTTTGCTCACTATTGGGTAGTTCCCCGTTCATCAGCAAATAGCAGACTTCCATGAAATCGCATTGCTCCGCCAGTTGTTCGATGGGATAGCCGCGATAAAGGAGAATGCCGGCTTCGCCGTCGATAAAAGTTATCTTGGAATTGCTGCTGGCGGTGGAAAGGAAGCCAGGATCGTAGGTAAAGACGCCGACTTTGGCCTGTAACGTGCGGATATCCACTACATCCGGCCCCATCGTGCCGGACAGAACAGGAAATTCCAGGGGCTCGCTTCCGTTGCCGAGATCGAGCGTCGCGTTACGTGTGTGTTCCATATTGTCTTATTCCCCAGTGATGATGGATTCCCGAAAGCTAAACGCCCTGCAAGAGACTCAGTACGTGCTGTAGGTTGCTGTTCCCCTGTTTCTTTCTGAGCGTGATCATATCCCATAACTCATTATCGGAAAGGTCCAGCAGTGTTTCGAATTGCCGGCGCTCGGCTTCGCCAAGCCTGGCGTAATACTCGTCCACAAACCGTTGCAGGACCAGATCCAGTTCCAGCAATCCGCGCCGGCAGCGCCAGCGCACCCGCTCCAGTTGTTTCATACTGTTCTTTTCACCATCATATCCTTGATATTCTCGATAGCATTGGTTGGGTTCAGCCCCTTGGGACACACATCCGCGCAATTCATGATCGTATGGCAGCGGAACAGGCGATAAGGGTCCTCAAGATAATCCAGTCGCTCGGCAGTTGCCTGGTCGCGGCTATCAGCGAGAAAGCGATAGGCTTGCAGCAGCCCCGCTGGCCCCACGAATTTATCCGGGTTCCACCAGAACGAAGGACATGCAGTGGAGCAGCACGCGCAGAGAATGCACTCGTACAGTCCGTCCAGCTCAGCTCTTTCCTCAGGCGATTGCAACCGTTCTGTTTCCGGCGGCGGATCGTTATTGATGAGATAGGGCTTGATCGAATGATATTGTTTAAAGAATTGCGTCATATCCACGATCAGGTCGCGTATCACCGGCAGGCCCGGCAAGGGGCGCAGCTCCACTGGTTCCTTCAGCCCCGCCAGCGGCGTGATGCACGCCAATCCGTTGCGGCCGTTGATGTTCATTCCATCCGAGCCGCAAACTCCTTCGCGGCAGGAGCGGCGGAGACTCAGACTATCGTCCACCGTTTTGATACGCTCCAACGCATCGAGCAGCATCCGATCGGCTGGCTCCAGTTCGATATCATAGTCCCGCATGTAAGGAGTCGCATCCTTATCGGGATCAAAGCGGTAAATGGAGAATTTCACGGTCTGTTCCTTCGGCATGGAGATATCATAAATATGCGGTTTAGTACGTCCTTGGCTTCGGAGCGAACGATTCCACCGTCAGCGGTTTCAAGCGCACGGGTTTATAGTCCAGGCGCCTGCCTTCACTGAAATACAAAGTATGCTTGAGCCACTTGTTATCATCCCGTTCGGGAAAGTCATCACGCGCATGCGCACCCCGGCTTTCCGTTCGGGCCTCAGCCGAGACCATGGTGGCCATAGCGACCTCGATCAGGTTGTCGAGTTCCAGCGCTTCGACGCGGGCGGTGTTGAACACCCGGCTCTTATCCCCGATTGACGTTTGCCTGGCGCGTTCCAGGATGTCACTCAGTTTTTCCACGCCCTGCTTGAGCATGTCGGGAAAACGAAATACGCCGCAATGGCTCTGCATGGTCTTGCGCATCGCATTGCTCACCTGCGCCACGCTTTCGCCATCCCTCTGACCCTCCAGGCGGGCCAGTCTCGCCAACGACTTGTCAGCAGCGTCTGGGGGTAGCTGCTTGTGGTGCTGATTTTTTTTAAGGTCTTCTATAATCCGGGTGGCGGCGGCGCGGCCGAACACGAGAATGTCCAGGAGCGAATTTGTTCCCAGCCGATTGGCGCCATGCACGGAGACACAGGCACACTCCCCAGCCGCGTAAAAGCCCTGAACAACTTCCTCGGGTCCCGTTTTGTACGGCGCAACCACTTGCCCAAGGAAATTGGTCGGGATGCCGCCCATCATATAATGGGCGGTGGGTACCACCGGAATTGGATCACGGATAGGGTCCGTATTGGCAAACTTCATTGCGATTTCGCGAATGCCGGGCAGCCGGGTCTTGATCACGTCCGCGCCCAGATGGTCGAGCTTCAGCAACAAATGATCTGCATCCCTGCCACATCCACGGCCCGCCTGTATTTCCATTGTCAGGGCGCGGGACACCACATCCCGGCTGGCCAAGTCCTTGGCGTGAGGCGCGTAGCGTTCCATAAAACGCTCCCCATCCTTGTTAAGCAGATAGCCGCCTTCGCCGCGCACCGCCTCGCTGATGAGTACGCCAACACCGAAAACACCGGTCGGGTGGAATTGCCAGAATTCCATGTCTTCCAGCGGAACGCCGGCGCGCGCCGCCATACCGAGACCATCGCCTGTATTGATGAAAGCATTGGTGCTGGCGCTGAATATGCGCGCTGCCCCGCCGGTGGCGAACAAGGTGGCGCGGGCCTGCATCGCCATGACTTCACCCGTTTCAATGTCCAGCGCGGTCACACCGCACACATCGCCGTCGGCATCGCGAATCAGGTCCAGTCCCATCCACTCAATAAAAAACTGGGTGTTGGCCTGGACATTGCGCTGATAAAGCGTGTGTAACATGGCATGGCCGGTACGATCCGCCGCCGCGCATGAGCGCGTTGCCTGCGCGCCGCCAAAATTTTGCGACTGGCCCCCAAATGGCCGTTGGTAAATTTTCCCGTTGTCGAGACGGTCGAAGGGCATGCCGAAATGTTCGAGTTCGTATACCACCTCGCTGGCTTGACGGCACATGAACTCGATGGCGTCCTGGTCGCCCAGATAATCGGATCCCTTTACCGTATCATACATGTGCCAGTGCCAATTATCCTCGGTAACGTTCCCGAGCGCCGCCGCGATACCCCCTTGCGCTGCTACTGTATGGGAACGGGTGGGAAATACCTTGGACAGTACCGCCACTTTGAGTCCAGCTTCGGACAGTTGCAATGCGGCCCGCATGCCAGCGCCACCGGCCCCCACGATTACCGCATCAAATTTTCTTGTAACGATCGCCACGCTAATTCACGCACTCCATAGAATTTCGGCAGACCACACGGTATAAAACAGCAGAGATAGAATGACCAATATCTGTAACGTCAGGCGCACACCGGTAGCGTGAACATAATCCATGAGAATATTGCGCACCCCGATCCACGCGTGCCAGAAGAGACTGACAAGAAAAAGGAAGGAAGCAATGCGCATCCATTGGTTACTGAATATCGCCTTCCACTCCGCGTAACCCTGTGGTGGGGAAATGAGCAGCACCCCCATCAGGCACAGGATAAAGATTGCCATCACCACTGCCGTAACGCGCTGCGCCAGCCAGTCGCGCAGCCCGTAATTCGCCCCGGTTGTCAGACGCGCCGTGCGCTTCACCATATTGATATCCCGATGAGGAGGGTGATCGCGATGCCAGTCACCAGGACAATTTTACTGGTGAGGCGGGCGTGCTGGAGTTCGATTCCGTAATGAAGATCAAGCGCAAGGAAACGTATGCCGGCGCAGAAATGATGTACGAAGAACCACAATGAAAGCAGTAAGCCAACCTTGGCCAGCGGGCCAGTTAAAATTGATTGCAGTTGAGCATACTTCTCAGGAGAGCTCAGTGCCATTTGCAGGCCGCAGAGAAGGGCAGGGATACCCGGGAAGTATAGTAGCGCGCCGCTTATGCGGTGCAGGAGCGAAACCACGGCCGGCGTCGGCTGCTTGATTTGAAGCAGGTTAAGATACTTGGGCTGGTTTTTCCGCAATTTTTGGTTTCCCTGGCTTCCACTTGGGGCTGGTTAAGTTTAGACGGTAATATCGGGCGATACAACCGAGCTGAGCTAAAACGCAGTCCATTCAATCCTGCGCCGAGAGCATTACGGAATACTGACGTGATGGTAATTTGACAGTGAAGATGAATGTTTTTATAGTCCGGTTCATTTGCCGCTAGCGAACATCGTCTCAAGCGTGAAAATGACGGATGAAGTCGAGGCCCATTCTGCCGGTTGAAAATTGATATGTGTTGCGGTTGAACGCCGGCCACCCGGATACCACCCTGAATTTTCTGTAGCGGCAATCTCCTACAGGAGCGCAAGAATGCATAACCCCGTTCGCGTCGCAATTACGGGCGCCGCTGGTCAGATCGGATATAGCCTGTTGTTCCGTATTGCGGCAGGGGAAATGCTCGGCAAAGATCAACCCGTGATCCTGCAATTGCTTGACATACCCCAATTGCTGCCCTCGCTCACGGGTGTGATGATGGAGTTGGAAGACTGCGCTTTTCCGCTGTTAACCGGCGTCACGATAACGGATGATCCCAAAATCGCGTTTCGCGATGCGGGAATCGCCTTATTGGTAGGCGCCCGGCCACGCTCCAAAGATATGGAGCGCAAGGATTTGCTGGAGGCGAATGGCGCCATATTCAGTGCTCAGGGCAGGGCTCTGGATGAATCCGCCCAAAGGGATGTCAAGGTACTGATCGTGGGTAATCCGGCGAACACAAACGCGTACATTGCCATGAAAAATGCGCCCGGCCTGAAGCCCGGCAATTTTTCTGCAATGATGCGACTGGACCACAATCGCGCGTTGTGGCAGTTGGCGGCGAAAGCGGGTCGCACGGTTTCGAGTGTAAGAAAGATGATTGTTTGGGGCAACCACTCTTCGACGCAGTACCCCGATCTGAATCATGCGGAGGTTGATGGAGCCAAAGCGGTAGATCTCATCCGCGACCCTGAATGGATCGAAAGTTACTTCATTCCTGTGGTGCAGAATCGCGGTACCGACGTTATCAGGATGCGGGGTTCATCGAGCGCAGCCAGCGCCGCGAACGCCGCAATCGAACATGTCCACGACTGGGTTTTCGGCACGCGGGAGAACGACTGGGTATCCATGGCCGTTCCTTCCGATGGGAGCTACGGCATTCCCGAGGGCGTCATGTATGGTTTTCCTGTGATATGCCGAGGCGGCCTGTGCTCAGTCGTGCCTGATCTGGAAATTAGCCCGTTCAGCCGCGAAAAAATGGAGATTACTTATCGGGAGCTAGTGGAAGAGCGCGATTCCGTAAGGCACTTATTCTGACCAAATTTCTTCCAGCGCTCCAGTCAATTCTCGTCAATGATCCCATCCGCAGGTTCCCGTTTTCGCGCCGCGCTTAACGAGGAAAGACCTCTACAGGTGGCTGGCTGTATCAATGCCTACACAGCGCTCATGGCGGCGCGCACCGGCTTTAAGGCGATATATCTTTCCGGCGGTGGTGTGTCGGCGGCATCTCTGGGTATTCCCGATCTGGGTATTTCCACCCTGGATGATGTGCTGACCGATGTACGCCGGATTACGGACGCCACGGATTTGCCATTGCTGGTGGATGCGGATACCGGCTTCGGCGGTAGCGCTTTCAATATCGCTCGGACGGTAAAATCCCTGATTAAGTCTGGCGCCGGTGCAATGCATATTGAGGATCAGGTGCAGGCCAAGCGGTGCGGTCATCGACCTGGCAAAACGCTTGTCACCGAGTCGGAAATGGTGGATCGTATCAGGGCGGCGGTGGATGCCAGAAGCGATCCCGGGTTTGTAATCATGGCACGGACGGATGCGCTTGCGGTGGAAGGGTTGGAACCGGCCCTCGACCGCGCCCGAGCCTATGTGGAGGCAGGCGCGGACATGGTCTTTCCCGAAGCGATCACCGAACTTCATATGTACCGCAAGTTTGCCGCCGCGGTGAAAGTGCCCATCCTTGCCAACGTTACGGAGTTCGGCGTGACGCCTCTTTATACCGTCGAGGAGTTGGCAGAAGGAAAAGTTTCCCTCGTTCTCTACCCGCTTTCGGCGTTTCGCGCCATGAGTGCTGCCGCGCTTAATGTGTACCGGACCATACGCCACGAAGGCTCGCAGAAAAATTTGATCGCTAATATGCAAACTCGTGCCGAGCTATACGATTTTCTTGATTACCATGCCTACGAGGAGAAACTGAATACGCTTTTTTCGGCCGGTTCGGATTTGCCTGGAGAACCCGAGAATGAATAAGGCTATTGAAAATACCCCCGCCAGAGTTAAGAAGTCCGTGGTGCTCTCGGGGGTGGTAGCGGGCAATACGGCCATTTGCACCGTCGGCAGAACCGGTAACGATCTTCACTACCGCGGCTATGACATTCTGGACATGGCCGGCAACTGTGAGTTCGAAGAGATTGCCTATCTGCTGGTGCATGAGAAACTGCCTACGCTGGCTGAGCTGACTGCGTATAAGGAGAAACTCAAAGGCATGCGCGAAGTGCCCAGCGGTGTTAAAACTGTTCTGGAAACGATTCCGGTAACCGCTCATCCGATGGATGTTCTGCGCACGGGCGTTTCCACACTCGGCACCATGCTGCCGGAAGCGGAGAACCATTCCATCGAAGGCGCCCGCGAACTGGCCGACAGGTTGCTGGCGTGTCTTGGCTCAATGCTGCTGTACTGGTACCACTATTCTCACCATCATCGCCGCATCGACCTCGTGGCTGATGATGATTCCATCGGGGGGCACTTTCTGCACCTGCTGCACGGCGAGCCCCCGCCCGAGTCATGGGTGAGAGCGATGCAAACCTCTTTGGTGCTTTACGCCGAGCATGAGTTTAATGCCTCCACCTTTACCGCGCGCGTAATTGCCAGCACCGGCTCGGACTTCTATTCTGCAATTACCGGCGCCATTGGCGCATTGCGCGGGCCCAAGCATGGGGGAGCGAATGAGGCCGCGTTCGATATCCAGACGCGCTATGACAATCCGGACGATGCTGAGGCAGACATTCTCCGCCGCGTGGCGAACAAGGAAATCATTATCGGATTTGGCCACCCCGTCTACACCCTCGCCGATCCTCGCAACCGGGTCATCCGTGAGGTGGCGAGGAAGCTGTCGATGGAGGCGGGAGACGGGAAAATGTTCGATATTGCGGCAAGGCTGGAGACCGTAATGTGGAACGTCAAAAAAATGTTTCCCAATCTCGACTGGTTTTCCGCCGTGAGCTATCACACGATGGGCGTCCCGACAGGCATGTTCACGCCCCTGTTCGCCATCGCGCGGACCAGCGGCTGGGCCGCGCATATCATAGAGCAACGCGTCGACAACAAGATTATCCGGCCGTCGGCGAACTACATTGGGCCGGAGGAGCGGGAATTCATACCGATTGCAGCGCGCAATAGCGGAGCAGCGTAGAGCGGTCGAATATACGAATTGCAGCAAAACAACGCTGGCGTTTCCTCCTGGGTTCCCCTCCAGTCATGTACGCTGGCAGGCAACATGGCCCATCAGGCATAACGTAGAGTTACATTGCCGGTGGCCTTTCAAAATATTGCCTTGGTGCGGCGCCGAGGCAGGCAAGAATACTCGCCCATTTAATCAGCATGAGCGCCAGCAGAAGATGATTCGGGACAGGAGGATGCCCCGTTGGTGCTCTTAATGATGGGGTCAGCGCGAAGTGCTTATTGATCTGGTTGGGGTACGACCTGGAGCCAGCCGCCGGGGCAATTCCTGACATAAGGATAATACCCCTCCGGGTCGTGGCAATAATGCCAGTAATAGCCGGCAGGGGCTCGGGGCTGGGGTGGGCTCACCTGTTGTTGCTGAATATATACAGGAGGTGGCGACGGTTCCACGACTACCGGGGGGTAGCTGGAACCATAGCTATAGTAAGGCCCAAACCCATACCAGGGCGTAAATCCGTAGCGTGGCGGATATCCATCGTAAGGAAAATAAGGCACTCTGCCGTAATACCCCGACCCATGACCGCCTAGAAATCCCAATCCAAATGCGAGTCCGGAATGAGACTGGCTCCACGCTATTGCCGGGGTGACCAAAATCGACCCGAGCAGAACGAGCGCAATGAAAATTCGAGCGTTATTCATTCGGGACCGCGCTCCTGGGCGGCTAAACCTCAGGTGATCGATTTGCCGTTTCATATTTGACTCGGACCTGAACGGCAGCATCATTTCTTTTATCTAATATAGCGCATTCGTTGCGACTCGTTATGTCATCCTTATTACACCACCGCTACAATTCCTGTTTCCGATTTCCGCTTTAACAGAATACGATAATCGTTCCAACGACTCTCCAATAATACGAAACATGAGCGCCCGTATGCCTGATACCCATGCCCAGCCTGATCAATTGTTGTCGGATATCGCCGACTACGTCATCAATTGGGAAATTGGGAGCGACCTGGCCTATGCCACAGCACGTTACTGTTTAATGGATTCGCTGGGTTGCGCGATGCAAGCGCTTACTTACCCCGCGTGTGTCCGGCTGCTGGGGCCGATCGTGCCCGGCACGACGGTCCCCTGCGGCGCTAGAATTCCCGGCACCCACTTCACGCTCGATCCGGTGCAGGCAGCATTCGATATCGGCACAATGATCCGCTGGCTGGATTTCAACGATACCTGGCTGGCTGCCGAGTGGGGCCATCCATCTGACAATCTGGGCGGTATCCTGGCCGCTGCCGATTGGCATTCGCGCAAGGCAGTGATGGAGGGAAAAGAGCCGCTCGCGATGCATGAGGTCCTTACGGCCATGATCAAGGCTCATGAAATACAAGGCTGCCTTGCTCTGGAAAACAGTTTCAACAAGGTGGGGCTGGACCATGTGGTACTGGTGAAGGTCGCCTCGGTTGCAGTGGTAACGCATTTGCTCGGGGGCAGCCATAGCCAGATAATGGACGCGCTTTCACAGGCATGGGTGGACGGGCAAGCGTTGCGCACTTATCGCCACGCGCCGAATACCGGTTCGCGCAAATCCTGGGCCGCGGGCGATGCCACCAGCCGGGCGGTATGGCTTGCGCTCATCACGTTGAAAGGGGAGATGGGTTACCCCACGGCGCTGACCGCGAAAACCTGGGGATTTTACGATGTATTGTTCCAGGGAAAGTCATTCCGTCTCCAGCGGCCAGTCGCGGAATGGGGGTCGTACGTGATGGAAAACATCTTGTTCAAGGTTTCCTTTCCTGCGGAATTTCACGCGCAAACGGCCGCGGAGTGTGCAATGCAGCTTCATGGCCAGGTAAAGGACCGCATCGCCGCTATTAGCAGCGTCACTATCCGCACTCATGAAGCGGCCATTCGTATTATCGATAAGAAAGGCAGGCTCAACAATTTTGCTGACCGCGATCACTGCATTCAATACATTGTTGCGGTATCGCTTATTTTTGGCCGGCTCACTGCAGACGACTACGAGGACGCGGTGGCTGCTGACCCGCGCATCGACGAGCTGCGCGAAAAAATAACGTGTATCGAAGATCCCAAATTTACCCAGGATTATTACGATCCGGAAAAACGTTCCATTGCCAACGGTCTCACGGTCACATTCAAGGATGGCAGGAGCCTGGACGAAGTAGTGGTCGAATACCCGATCGGTCACAGATTGCGACGCAGAGAGGGTATCCCATTTCTGGAAGACAAATTTAGCGTAAACCTTGCGCGTCTCTTTCCCAAGGGACGTCAACAATCAATAATCAACCTTTGCCTGGATCAAAAAAAACTGGAGTCAACACCAGTGAACGAGTTTGTTGATATGTTCGTGGTTTAAGGGGAACGCTCTCCAACCCCAAGGCCAACCCCAAGGGAAACAATCTGGCCCGGCCTGTGCTCGCTTCCTTCCGCGTCGCTACACTTATTATCAGCGGCGTTTTTATCCATCAATATTTTCAGCGCTGTGAGTCTCAGCTTCCAGGATGTGGCCTCCGCGGGGTCTGTCGACAAGGCGGCCACCAGCTGTTGCACCCCATCGATGTTGTTTGCATCGCAGGCGGACAGGAAGTAATGCAGTTCTTCACTGGCCGAGAGGCCGGAACGTCGTACAAAGTAGGGGTAGTCTTCCCGCAGGTGAGACGCGAGCAAAGCCGCGTCTATCCACTGCTTTAGCTGGGCGTAGCTGAAGCAGGTGCGGACGGCAAGGTCCACGGCGTCGGCATTGCTTAAATTTTCGACGTTGTCGAAGCCTTCTCGTTCCAATCTCAATTCATGCGAATAGCTCATGCCCGCCAGCATGGAAAGCGGTAACGCGCGATATCCATCACCCGGAATGATATTCTTCATGACCTTGAGTGCAACACGCTCAAGGGCGAGGGAGGCACGTTTCGGATAGAAACCAAAGAAGAACGCCACAATCGGAAGCAGGCTCAGGTTCGCCGGTAGCGCGGCTTCCATGCCCGGGGATTGGTCCTGCTTATCTTCCGGTTCGGAAGCAGGACTGGACGCGGAGGGAGCTTCTGCCGGGCCGCCGTTGGCCGTAGCGACGTTGCGCGTGACGGATGGGACATCGCCAGGAAGGACAAAGTCGTAGGCAAAGGAGAGCACCAGGGCCAGTATGCTGGCCACGATCATGCGTATCGCACCATCCACAAATGTGTGGGACGTCAAATCCATGGTGAAGTAAGCGCGAACGACGGAGCCAACAAAATAGACATAAGCGCCCAGAAATCCGAACTGAAATGCGATCTGGTTGCGAATGAGATGGGAATAATATGCGTCGGGATTTTTTTCATACAGTTCGGCGAACGGTCCCATGATCAACATATTCGCGCCGAGACCGAAATCCACGCCCGTGCCGCCATCGACCGAGACGGGCTTAAACAGCAGAAGGATCGATGTGCCGAGCAGAACCACCGTTGTCGTCAGCCAGACACTTCCCCGGTAACTGCTGAACGAAGCACGCCGCCCCATCCTTCTGCGGACCTCGGCACGTCGCTCAGGCGGTACCTCATTCTGGAGCCGGCGCTCTTTGCGGTTCGCCATCGCCTGAATATAGCTGAGTGCAAGCGATGGCACCACCAGAACCGTTAGCAATGCCATGACAAGGTTATATTGGAAGAATACCGGATCAAACCAATGTGCAATGGCGCGGAAGTCACGGTGTATGACGCCATCGGCCGGGCTGGGGCCCAGTGCGGACTCAATGCCGAGGCCGATGAAAAAGAGCGCAGGTACCGCAAATACCGCCCAGTCGTACCATGGCATGTCGTATTTCTTCATCTCGTTTTGATCCATGCTCTCCCCGTTAGCTTGTTGGGCCCTCTGCTCCGGCCAAGGCTGCGGTGGCCACTTCACTCCAAAAGGCGAGGTGATTGAAGGGCCGCCTAGATCGGGCATCAGGCAAAGCGATGCTCCAGCCGATACCTTCCAGGTGATCCGCGCGCACGGCACCGCGAAATTTCCCCCATTTCGCGGAGCTCAGCGGCACCATTCCGTCATTGTCTTCGGGGATGATGCGCCCATAGGGGCGGAGCCAGAATGGGAGCTCATCAATTGCGCGGAAGCTTGCATAGGAGCAGTAGTCAACATCTTCGCGGTTTGGGATCGGCATCGCTGCACGCGCGTCGGGCGTTAACTCCCCCAGCCCGGGCTTTCCGATGTGCCGAATCCAGGCTGGAATAGGTCCCGACGCTTTAAGGAACCACGTGGCCAGAGGCGTTCCCCGGTGCGGCGTTGCAACGGTGAGCAGGCTCTTGACACGTCGGTCGGGATCGAGATGGGTGATCATATATCGCGCATCCAGTCCCCCCATGCTATGTCCCACTAAAGCAAAGGCAGGCGCATCGGTGCGGAACAGCCTTCGAGCAAGCACCTCTGCGCGCATGGCTATGGAACCCGCAGACGGCACCTCGGGTATGAGCGCATGGATGTCCGCACGAAGCAGCATCTTTCGGACTCCGCGAAAATACTCGATGGGACCCCAATGTGAGAAGCCAAGGAAACCGTGCACCAGGACCAGCGTGGGAGGCACCATTACACATGCTCATCAAGAAATTGACCAGGACGGCGTGCTCTCGTGCAAAAATTGAAAAGTCACGCATCTACCACTTTAAGGCATTACATGTTGTTCATATTACACGATTTTTTAAATCATACGGAAATTATGCTGCGAACATTTCGGCTGCCTATATTCTGCCGCGCCTTGTTTTACCGCAGCCTCGGGAGCGAATAATTTTCCGCCAATGGGTAGAGATGTGGCTTAACCGGACTATAATTTAACCACTTGCCAATGGCTAAGCCAGTCGCTGATCGGCGATGACTCGAACGAAGTGAAGATAACTTGCAACATCGAAGGTAAGACCGCGCTTGTGACCGGCGCGAATAGGGGAATCGGCAAGGCGATTGTCGAGGCGTTCCTGCGTCGCGGTGTGGCGAAAATCTATGCGGCAGTACGCAATCCAGCTTCTGCTAACGCCCTCAGCGAGCGCTATGGGGAGAGGTTGACAGTTGTTCAATTTGATCTGTCTAAACCCGAAACGATCATGGCAGCAGCCCACAGGGCGAGGGATGTTGAAGTAGTGGTTAACAATGCTGCTGTTTTCAAGGCCCATACGCCATTTGACCCTGACGCTATAGATGCGATTGAGCTTGGCATGCAAATCAATGTATACGGGCTCATGCGGGTGGCTCAAGCTTTTGCGCCCATTCTCAAGAAAAATGGAGGAGGAGCATTCGTACAGATGAACTCAATCGCATCGTTGAAATGCGCTCCCGATTTTGCGACACACTCCGCGACCAAGGCGGCGAGCTACTCAATCACCCAGGCGCTACGTGAGTTGCTGAGTCAGCAGGGCACTGCGGTACTGAGCGTGCACCCTGGTCTCATTGCGACCGATATGAGCGGTGCCGCAGCCCTGCAGGGAATTGCCGAGCCTCCTTTGGTTGTCGCCGAAGGGATAATTGCTGCACTGGAATCGGGTATATTTCATCTTTTTCCGGACGCCATGGCCAAACGTATTGGCAGCGCGTATCAGAGTTTTGCCAGCAGTGTGATTGAAGCAGAGCTTGCAGAATATAAAAAAGCTCACTAAAACCATTACCTGGCATTGATTGAAAGAAAGCTCTTAGTTCATTCAGAACCCCCAACGTTAAACGGTTCGGATGAGCCTGTCGAATGGGGTCCTTGCCAATATCTCGGGAGCATCCATGATCCAGAATTCATTCAGCACGTTGAAAGAAATCCCTCTTTCGCCCGGCAAACACGCCAGATACTATTCCTTGCCTGCGCTCGAGGCGTCCGGGGTGGGGACAGTTTCACGGTTGCCAGTCTCCATTCGTATTGTGCTTGAATCGGTTTTGCGCAATTACGATGGGAAAAAAATTACTGAGGCTCATGTAAGACGGCTCGCAAACTGGCAGCCCAACGCGCCGCGGGTGGATGAGATTCCTTTTGTGGTGTCGCGCATCGTATTGCAAGACTTCACCGGCGTGCCGCTCCTTGTCGATCTCGCTGCGATGCGCAGCGTTGCAAAAAGAATGGAAAGGAATCCCAAGCTGATCGAGCCCCTTGTACCGGTTGACCTGGTCGTTGACCACTCGGTGCAGGTCGATTACTACGGTAATAGCGAGGCCCTTCGCCTTAATATGGAAATGGAATTTCGCCGCAACAGTGAGCGGTATCAGTTCATAAAATGGGGTATGCAGGCATTCGATACGTTCAAGGTCGTTCCGCCAGGTATCGGAATAGTGCACCAAGTCAATCTGGAGTACCTTGCGCGTGGGGTTTATCAGAAAGATGGCCTGGTGTACCCCGACACCCTGGTCGGAACAGACTCCCACACTACGATGATTAACGCGATCGGGGTGGTGGGGTGGGGAGTTGGCGGGATCGAGGCAGAAGCGGGGATGCTCGGTCAGCCGGTTTACTTTTTAACACCGGATGTTGTTGGTGTGAACCTCACCGGTAGACTGCGTAGTGGCGTCACGGCAACTGATCTGGTGCTCACCGTGACCGAAATGCTGCGAAAGTCCCATGTGGTGGGTACGTTTGTGGAGTTTTTCGGGGAAGGGACCGCCTCGCTCACCGTCCCGGATCGTGCCACCATCGCGAATATGGCGCCTGAGTATGGCGCCACCATGGGTTTCTTTCCCGTGGATGACCGTACTATCGAATATTTTCGGGGAACGGGGCGTGATGAAGACGAAATCGCCGCCTTTCAATCCTACTTCAAGGCTCAGGAATTGTACGGCATTCCTTTTAAGGGACAAATCGACTACTCGCGTGAACTGGAGCTTGATTTGGGCACGGTCTCGCCCTCACTGGCCGGTCCTAGGCGTCCACAGGACCGCATTGAACTCGCCGACGTCAAATCCAGGTTTATCGAGCTTTTCAGCAAGCCGGTTACACAAAGTGGCTATGGAAGAAACGTGACGGACCTAAACCAGCGCTATTCGGTGCGTGACTGTAATGAGAGTTCCGCAGCAAGTGAGTCTGTAGCCAGTAGCTTGAATCAGGATAAAGCGACGGTGAGGCCGGGAGCGGAAAGAAACATCACAGAGATGGTCAACAATCGCCCGATTCTCGATCAGGTGGAAACGCCCGTTTGCTTTAAGAACGGTCCGGTCGATTTAGGGCATGGAGATGTTCTGATTGCGGCGATTACATCCTGTACCAACACCTCGAACCCCAGTGTGCTCCTCGCGGCCGGGTTGCTGGCCAAGAAAGCAGTGGAAAAAGGGCTGACAGTAAAACGCCATATAAAAACTTCATTGGCACCCGGGTCGCGAGTAGTGACGGAATATCTTAGCGCGACCGGTTTGATGCCTTACCTCGAAAAACTCGGTTTTGACCTGGCAGGCTACGGTTGCACAACTTGCATAGGTAATTCCGGGCCGCTGTCAGAACCAATCGAGGAGGCCGTGGTGGCGAATGATGTAGTGTGCGCCGCCGTGCTGTCGGGAAACCGAAATTTCGAGGCGCGGATCCACCCCAGTATTCGCGCAAATTTCCTCGCCTCGCCCCCACTGGTCGTGGCGTATGCTATCGCCGGCTCGATGCGGAAAGACTTGACGGCGGAGCCGCTGGGTTTCGACCAAGGCGGCAGCCCCGTCTGGTTGTCTGATATATGGCCGAGCCAGGAAGAGATCCAGGGATTAATGAAATTCGCCGCGAATGCCGAAACATTCCGGCGACTCTACAGCAACCTTACTAAGGATCATCCGCTATGGAACGAAGTGTCATCGGTCGCCGGAGAGATTTACAACTGGCCCACATCGACCTACATTGCTGAGCCCCCGTTCTTCCAGGATTTCTCCATGCGGCCGGCTCAACTTCGCGCGATCGTCAATGCGCGCGTTCTGGGGATTTTTGGCGATTCAGTGACGACCGATCATATCAGTCCCGCAGGTGCAATCAAGGAGACTTCGCCTGCTGGTCAATATCTGCTTGCGCACGGCGTATCCAAGTCGGATTTCAACAGCTACGGCGCGCGACGCGGTAACCACGAGGTGATGATGCGCGGGACGTTCGCCAATGTGCGTATCAAAAATCTGATGATACCCGGCAGCGAAGGCGGAATTACCATGCATCAGCCGGATGGTGAGCAGATGAGTATTTACGATGCAGCCATGAAATATATTGCGGAAGGAGTGACCACACTGGTATTCGGCGGGGAAGAATATGGCACCGGCTCCAGCCGGGACTGGGCTGCGAAAGGAACACAGTTGCTCGGTGTCAAGGCAGTGATTACACGGAGCTTTGAGCGCATCCACCGCAGCAACCTCGTCGGAATGGGCGTAATGCCATTGCAGTTCAAGGGCGATGACAGCGTTCAATCATTGGGGATCAGGGGCGATGAGCAATTCGATCTCCTGGGCTTGGAAGCCATCCGCCCACAGCAGAACGTCACGCTCGTCATCCGGAACCCGGACGGTTCCCGCCGCGAAATTGAGTTGTTATGCCGTATCGATACGGCTATAGAGGTGGACTATTACCTTCATGGCGGTATCCTGCCATATGTCCTTAGAGAACTCATGAGTGTGAATCAGAACTGATCGCTGGTTAAAAACCGGTCTACTCAACTTGCACCAGGGTTAGGGGAGGGGGGGAACCTGGTGCTCGCTGAGTAGACCGGGGCTCTCCTCAGCTCACAGACCACAACTCTTTGCTGGTTTTCCTGGTGACGGCAACATCTGCAGTCGCGCAGCTATTATTGCAGAACAGGCGTTCGTATTCATTGTTTACGACGGTGTAACATTCACACACGGTATTTTCCAGCTCCTCGCGATCCAGCACGGCGATATGTCCACGGCTGTATTGAATGGCTCCAATCATCTGCAGCTTAAGGGCAGCCTGTGTTACACTTTCCCTGCGTACGCCCAACATGACAGCGATCTGCTCATGTGTCATCTGCAACTCATGACCGGGTAAACGATCAAGGCTCATCAGTAGAAAGCGGCATAGCTGCTGCTCGATGTTGTGATGGCGATTGCAAACTGCGTTTTGCGCAGTTTGCGTCATCAGTGCCTGGGTGAAGCACAACACCAGGTGTTGTAACTTTCCTTTCAAATCGAATTCTTGCTTTATTACGCTCGCTTTAACCCTGTACCCATCTCCCGCGCTTTGCACCACGACACCAGCCGGGGTGCCACCCCCACCCAATAGAGAGGAAATACCCGTAAGGCCCTCGTTGCCGATAATCGCAAGCCGTACCGATGCCCCATTTTGCATACCATACAAGGGCGCAACAATGCTGTTCGTCGGAAAATACAAGTGCGAAATAGGCGATCCCGGCTCATAAATTGTTTGGCCCAACGGCATCGCCGTGAATTCGAGATAAGGTAGAAGCCGCGCATAATCTTCCGCCGGCAGTGCGGCAAGAATCCGATTTTGCTTCGGGCTGTGCAGGGAAAACATAATTAAGATACCTCCTTGTATTGGGGCTGCGCCCAAGATTTATGCGTCGCTGAATTACGCGGTCAAGGCAGGGTCCGGAAACGTTAGCCTGACTCAACGTGTGCCACGCTTTCTCTCCTCGGCTGTTTGTTGGCCCGCCAAGCTTTTTTTATCAGATTCACCCCGGTTATTCGGGAACCCGTATCGGGAACACCACCCACGGTGAATCAATGTCTATTAAGCATTTTTCGTGCCATAATATAGAAATACTGATAAACAGCAACTTAAGATAAGCTCGGGACGGTCAGCTACGTTTTACTTGGTCCCCGGTTGTTGCCTTCCAGCAACTAAAAACGGATTTCCGACTTTAACTGCCTGAATAATAACGGTTTTATCATGTCTCCAGACGGAGACGATATAAAAACGTAAAATATTCAATCAGTTACAGCTTCACCAAGATCGGCACGAGACCCCGCGGTAACGGAATCGGCAGCCTCATCTGGCTGGAGTGACGTATCCAAGTTGTGTTACGTCTCCTCCCAGGTGATGTGATGCGACTGGGGTCGTGGGAACTACTCATGCCCAGCCGTAATTCGAGGTTCGATGTTGGAGTACGACCCGTACCAGATTGCACGCCAGTCAATCAGTACGGGACGCCTGTTTCTAAAGCTGCGGCGGGATTGAATTTTTGAGAAAAGTGTTGTATTGCAAACTGGACTGGATAGACTGGATGGGCTGGATGAATGGGATAAGTGAAGGCGGGGGTTCGAGTGGTATCAATCGTGCTTTCACGATTCTAAATGCAATTCTACGTTGTCAATTAACCGCGTTCCCCTCAACTGGGCTGCACCGAGCACTACCATGTCCTCGTCGCCCTCGTGCGCCGGGGCCAGGGTATGGGCGTGGCGTACAGAGATGTAATCGGTTTTCCAGCCGTGTTCAAAAAGAATTCCTGTTGCGTTTCTCTCCAGGTCATCAAAACATGTATTGCCCTTTTCTATTTGGCATTTGACTTGCGCCAAGACTTGATACAGCCGCGCCGCCTCGGCGCGTGTTTCGGGGGTAAGGTAGCGGTTGCGGGAGCTCAGGGCCAAATTATCGGGTGCACGAACAGTCTCCCCCGCAACAATTTCAAGAGAATAGTTGAACTGTCTCACCAGTTCCCGCACCAGGTGCAACTGCTGGTAATCTTTTTTGCCAAAGACCGCGATCTGCGGTTGCACAATATTGAAAAGCTTCAGCACCACCGTCGCCACCCCGCGGAAAAACCCGGGGCGAAACTCGCCTTCCAGGCTGTTTGCGAGGGGCGGGGGCTCGACCATAAATTCCTGAAGCACGGGATAGAGTGTGTGCTCGGAGGGCGCAAAGACCACGGATGTGCCCCACTGCTCCAATAGCTTACAGTCATCCGCCAGGGCTCGGGGATACCGGTCGAAGTCTTCAGTCGGCGAGAACTGCAGGCGATTTACAAAAATGCTGGTGACCACACAGTCTGCCTTCATCCGCGCAAGGTGAACAAGCGAGAGATGGCCGTCGTGCAAACCTCCCATGGTGGGCACAAGTGAGACGGAAGATTCGCGCTTAAGTCTCTCCCGCAAGGATGAGATGTCGCTCAGGACGTCCAACACTCAACCCAAGCTAAAACGCATGTTCTGGCCCTGGAAATTCGCCACTCTTGACGGCGCGCACATAATTTTTTGCCGCTTCATGGATACTGGTTGCCCCCGTCATAAAGTTTTTCATGAATCTGGCTTTCTTGCCGGAATAAATACCCAGCATGTCATAAAGTACCAACACCTGAGCCGAACAATTGGCTCCTGCGCCGATACCAATCGTTGGAATAGATAGCGTCCTGGTCACCTTTTCCGCCAGCACGGCGGGAACAACCTCCATCAAGAGCATACTTGCTCCCGCTTTTTCGAGGGCAACCGCGTCTTCCAGCACCTGTCGAGCCTGATAGTCAGTCGTGCCTTGGACCTTGTAGCCGCCTAACTGATGCACCGATTGCGGCGTTAATCCGATATGGGCACAGACAGGTATCCCGCGCTGCGTGAGGAATGCGACTGTTTCGGCCATAATGGCGCCGCCTTCGAGCTTGACCATATTTGCGCCCGCAGCCAAGAGCTCTGCGGCATTTTCGAATGTCGCTTCGGGACTTACCTGAGACGTGCCGAACGGCATGTCTGCCATAATGAGCGCCTTGCTCGACCCCCGCTTTACGCAGCGGGTGTGGTAAATCATGTCATCCAGGGTAACGGGCAGAGTGCTTTCTTCCCCCTGGAGTACGTTACCCAGAGAATCTCCCACCAGCAAGATGTCCACGCCGGCATTTTCCAGCAATGTCGCAAAGCTTGCGTCGTAGCACGTCAGGACGGCGATCTTCTCCCCATCGTCCCGCATTTTTTGTATAGCGTCTTGCGTGGTTCGCATGCCTGAACTCCTACTGTAGTGCATCGGATAGTCGAATAAAAATATCTGTACGCCGTAACCTCGCCGCCCCGACGCATTCATCCAGGGGCCGGGATCACAGGCGGGTGGAACGTGTTCGCGATGTTCGGGAGTTCCCTAGATCCCGAAATTAAAATATTCCCTGGGGCCGCGCATCTGCTCCACCTGTTTCAACAATAAATCAAAATCCTCCTGCCTATCAGCGAAATTTAAATTTTCGCTGTTTATGATCATCAAGGGGGCAGCTTCATATTGGTGAAAGAACCTCGTGTAAATATCCGCCAACTGCCATAAGTATTCTTCCGAAATTTTATTTTCAAAGGCGTTGCCTCGCCTTTTTACACGTTCGACTAGCGTGGAAGGAGACGCCTGCAAATAAATCACCAGGTCGGGCAGGGGCGCTTCCGGTTGCAGGTGATGATAAATTTTGCGGTACAGATCATACTCGGCATCATTTAACGTGAGCCTCGCGAACAGCGGATCCTTGTCAAGCATGAAGTCGCTCACGGTCGTATTGCTGAACATATCGATCTGAGCCAGTTCCTGGAGCTGATTAACTCGCTGAAACAAAAAAAACAATTGTGTAGAAAGGGCGTATCGGGGAATGTCCCCATAGAACTTTTCGAGAAACGGGTTTTCCGCGGGTTGTTCAAGCAGGAGTTCACAACCCAGGCGAGTAGCCATGCGGCGTGCCAGGCTGGTCTTGCCCGCGCCTATCGGTCCCTCGATAACGATGTAACGATAATCCGCGAGATTCACTTATCCCGGCTCTCTTTCGAGTTGCTGTCCGGAGCACGCCCTGAGCAATTCCGCGATGGCGCCGTAACCGGAAATGCGGCAGTCCGGCGCGATTTCGAAAAGCGGGCGTAGCACAAACGCCCGTTGATGCATACGCGGATGAGGCAGAGTCAGGTGACAGTCGCTGCAGTGCAGATCGTCGTACAGGAGGATGTCGAGATCGAGAGTCCGCGGGCCGTTGCGATATTCACGCACTCGCCCGTGGCCCTGCTCGATTTCGAGCAGGGCTTTAAGCAGATCGTGCGGCGGCAAGCCAGTTTCGATCAGCGCCACCGCGTTGATGAAATCTGGCTGATCCAGTTTTCCCACCGGGGCGGTGCGGTAGAGTGAGGAAAACGCCAGGAGGTGGCTCGACGGAAGACGCGCCAGCTCGTCCAGCGCCTTCCGGATTTGCGCTACAGGCTCGGCCATATTACTGCCCAGGCCGATATATGCCGCATGGTTAGTCGCGACGCGGTGCTGTGACATGTGACCTATTCCGAGGTCTCAACAATGGTGTTGTCGGCTGCCGCCGTATTGGCAGGGGCTGATTTTTTTCGGCCCCGAGTCCTTCGGCGCTTCCTTGGCGCGTCATCCTTCAGCAGCATGGCTTCGCGTTCTCCAGCGGGTGCATGCTGAAATTCTTCCCACCATTTGCCGAGCTCCATCTCTATCTCGCCACTTTCGCACCGCAATAACATGAAATCGTACGCTGCGCGAAAACGGGGATGTTCCAGCAAGCGAAACGGTCTGCGACCGGAGCGGCCCGTAAAGCGGGACTGCATCGCCCATATTTCCTTCATAATGGCATCGTATCTGCGCGGAATTGCCAGATTCTCGTTTTGCACCGCAAGCACGTCGCTCATCGCCTGATGCAGCGCATGGACTGGCTTCTCGCCAGTTGACTGACGTGCGTTCCAGGCCGCGAGCACTTCGTGCCAAAGCAAGGCGGCAAAAAGGAACCCGGGGGACACCGGCTTTTCCTTACGCACCCGCTCATCGGTATTTTTGAGCGCAAGCGTAATAAAGCGTTCGCCAAGTGGCTGCTCCAGTATCACGTCCAGCATTGGCAGCAGCCCATGGTGCAGCCCTCGGGTACGCAAATCCACCACACAGGATAACGCGTGACCGGACAGGAGCAGTTTCAACATCTCTTCAAATAATCGCGAGGGGGGCACATTCCGCAACAGCGGAGCAAGATCGCCAATTGGCGCGGCGGTATTTGGGTCTATCTGCATGTCGAGTTTGGCCGCAAGCCGAACCACGCGCAGCATCCGTATCGGATCTTCCCGGTAGCGCCGCACCGGGTCGCCAATGATTTTGAGGCGCCCCGCCTTGAGATCCTCATAGCCGTTCAAATAATCCCAGAGCTCTTCCTGGACCGGATCAAAAAATAGCGCGTTGACAGTGAAGTCGCGCCGTTTGGCGTCCTCCTCCTGGCTTCCGAATACGTTATCCCGCAATAGCCTTCCGTGC
This sequence comes from Nitrosospira sp. Is2, assembly GCF_033095785.1. Classification (GTDB taxonomy): domain Bacteria; phylum Pseudomonadota; class Gammaproteobacteria; order Burkholderiales; family Nitrosomonadaceae; genus Nitrosospira. The sequence goes on from NZ_CP137134.1 coordinate 2,644,265, forward strand.
TCGTCGGCGTGAGCGTGAAGTGTCTCACCGTTTTCACCGTTACCCGAGGGACCTGGAAGACTTGGAAGACTTGGAGGACTTGGGGGACCTGAGGGACCGCCTCGAAAGGTCGATACTTCCACTGTCTCGGCCCCGCACATGACATGAACCAACCGGAAACGCCGGCCGATAATGCGCGAGCGGCGGAAAATCGCTCGCACTTCCTCAGGTGTGGCGTTTGTCGCCACATCAAAATCTTTTGGTTCCAGTCCGAGGAGCAGATCGCGAGCCGCTCCACCGACGATGAAAGCGGCGTATCCCGCTTCCTGCAAGCCGGACGTGACTTTCAACGCGCACGGGTGGATATGGTCACGTGCAATGCCGTGTTGTTCACGAGGAATGATACGCGGGCTGGAGGATGAGGCGCGCGTGGCGGAAGGGGCGGAGGTGTTACGGCCGAATACGCGGTGAAGAAGTTGACGGATCATTACGTACCAAGAAAAGCATCAAGTTGCCAATTATACACTTGGCGTCAAATCCGGCACGAAATGACGTCCGCGTCCCAGCGGGAGTTCGTTTATGCCGCATTGGTATAAAGTTTCAAGATTACCGCGGTTGAGCACCGTCTCTACCGGTCCGGCAATTGTGCTTCCATCATCGAACAGCATCAGAGCATGGTCGCAGAAGTGGCTAGCCCAGCCGACGTCGTGAAGCACCATTACCAATGCCTTGCCTTGCCGGGCCAATTCCCTGAACAACGCCATTACGCCCACCTGATGGCGCAAGTCCAGATGTTGCAGTGGTTCGTCCAGCAACAGGCATTGTGGCGACTGGGCAAGCAACAAGGCGATTCGCGCGCGTTGACGCTCTCCCCCGGATAGCGTGACGAGGGAGCGGCGGGCGATCCCCATCAGTTGCATGCGCTCCATGGCTCGAACCGTCATTTCGTGGTCGACGTCTCGAAAGCCGAACATATCGTTCAAGTGGGGGTGCCGCCCCAGCAATACATATTCAAACACATTCCCCCAGAAATCACCCGTTTCTTCCTGCAACAGGATGCCGAGATGGCGTGCAAGCTCGCGCCTGGCCCAAGCTCGGGGTGCCTTCCCTGCGACCATGATAGATGACGCGTAAGCTGCCTCAACGTCATGCAGACCACCCAGCGCGTGTATCAAAGTAGTCTTGCCGCAACCGTTCTGACCGAGTATCGCCCAGCATTCGCCTGGATGAATAGTCAAGGTCAAGTTACGGCACAGCAGTTTGCCAGGATATTCCAGAGTTAGATTGTTTGTTTGTAAAATCATTCATTGTTACCCGGCGAATCGAGTCGGGTTGATAAGCAGGTCCGGATGGGCGAACCTGAACGTAAAGGCTTGGTATCGGCCGGTTTACACCCGCAGGTATTCACTCCTTCTTCCAAGCCATCGCTGCACATGGCGTTGGGCATGGTCCGGGTAATCGCGCAACAATTGGTCTGCTGCGCCGCGGGCGGCCTCAAGCAACTCCTCATCTTTTTCAGGATCAGCAAAGCGCAGCATAGGAAGGCCGCTCTGACGGGCTCCCAAAAATTCGCCCGGGCCCCGAAGGCGGAGATCATGCCGCGCGATTTCAAAACCATCGTTTTGTTCGAATATAATCCTCAGCCTTTCCCGTGCCGTTGCTGACAGGGGTTTCTGGTACAGCAGTATGCATATTCCGCCTGTCGTGCCGCGCCCGACGCGCCCTCGCAGTTGGTGCAGTTGCGCCAGCCCCATGCGTTCCGCATGTTCGATGACCATTAGCGATGCATTAGGCACATCTACGCCAACTTCGATCACCGTCGTCGCCACTAGCAGCTGAATTTCGCCCTGCACAAAGGATTCCATAATCCCCGATTTTTCCCGCGGCGCGAGCCGCCCATGTATAAGGCCGATTTTTAATTCGGGAAAAGTCAGATTCAAAGTTTCGTACGTGTCGAGGGCGGTCTTAAGCTGCAAAGCGTCAGATTCTTCAATCAGCGGGCAGACCCAGTAAGCCTGTTTTCCGCTACCGCAGGCTTCCCGGATGCGTACCGTGACTTCGTCACGGCGGGTATCCGCGACCAGTCTGGTCACGACTGGTGTTCTGCCCGGCGGCAAGCCTTCTATGAGCGACACATCCAGATCGGCAAAGTAGCTCATCGAAAGTGTGCGGGGAATAGGCGTTGCACTCATCATTAACTGATGCGGCGTCGAGCCCGCCAAGTTGTTTCTGGACCCTTTCTCTCTTAACGCCAGCCGCTGGTGAACGCCAAAACGGTGTTGCTCGTCGATTACAGCCAGTCCGAGCCGGTTAAACTCCACCCGTTCCTGGAATAATGCATGGGTGCCGATCGCGAGCATGGCATTGCCTGAAGCGATATTGGCCAACATGATTTCCCGCTGTTTCTTTTTCTGCGTGCCGACTAACCAGGCAATTGTCACACCTAGCGGAGTAAGTAATGGGTCAAGCCACGCGCAAAGTTTTTGATAATGTTGCTCGGCAAGAATCTCGGTTGGTGCCAGCAGCGCCGCCTGGTAATCATTTTCGATAGCCTGCAGAACCGCGAGTGCGGCCACAATTGTTTTGCCACTGCCGACATCGCCCTGCAACAGCCGCTGCATTGGATGGGCTGTCGCGAGATCTCTGCTGATTTCCGAAAAGGCTTTCTTCTGCCCGTCGGTGAGCTGGAAAGGCAGTGATGCGAGCAGCGCTTTAGTCAACCTGTTCTTTGGCGGCAGAACAGGTGCGCTCGCATCGCGGCGCTGCAGATAATGCAAGCGCATGGATAGCTGTTGCGCCAGCAGTTCATCAAACTTGATGCGCTGCCATGCGGGGTGGCTGCGTTCCTGCAATAGATGGGCGGACGCGTCCGGCGACGGCTGGTGCAAGAAAATCACGCTGTCCCCAAAACCTCGAAGCCGATGTCGCGTTATAACCTGATCGGGCAGAGTTTCTGATAAGTGCGACTGCTTTTCGCCGTCCCTGTCCTGCGGTAGCGCTTGCAGAATCAGTTTGCGAATGGTGTCGGAGGAAAGACCCGCTGTCGCGGGATAAATCGGCGTGAGCGCGTCAGCGAGCGGTTCCTGTTCATATACAACGCGGCATTTGGGATGGACCATTTCGGGACCGAAAAAACCTTGACGTGCTTCACCCAGCACCCGCACTCGCTTGCCAACCGAATACGCATTTACCTGACTGCCATAAAAATTGAGAAAGCGTATCCAAAGCACACCGCTGCCGTCATCCACTCCGCAAACCAGTTGCCGCCGCGGGCGGTACATGACTTTATTGTCGATGATCGTGCCTTCGACCTGTACTGTTTTATGTTCAGGAAGGTCCCGGATAGGATAAAGATGGGTTTCATCCTCGTAACGCAATGGCAGATGCAGCACCAGATCGAACTCATCGGCGATACCTAATTTGGCGAGCTTCTCCTGTAGCGCCTTACCGCCAGGGCGATTGGCGGTTGGAATTGTCGAGGGTTTGATATCGACTTTCACTCAGCCAGTACCAGCACCGCATCCATTTCCACCAGCGCCCCACGCGGTAGTGCTGACACCCCGATCGCCGCCCGCGCCGGATAGGGCGCTGTGATGTAGCTTGCCATAATTTCGTTCACCTTCTGAAAGTTGCCAAGATCAGTCAGGTACACGTTCAATTTGACAATGTCGCTTAAATTTCCGCCGCTTGCGGCTGCCACGGCGGTCAGGTTTAGAAATACACGGTGAATCTGATCATCGATCCCGGCGACCATCTCCATAGAAACGGGGTCGAGGCCGATCTGTCCGGAAATATACACAGTGTCTCCCCCGCTGACCCGTATCGCCTGGGAATAAGTGCCGATCGCCTGGGGTGCGTCCGAAGTTTGAATCGTTCTTTTTTTCATTTGATCTCCTTGGGTTGGCGCCCCGATATAGAGGCTTGAAATTGAAACCGTAAAGACGGCCTTTGCGATATGATGACGAGAACTCCTTCATATTTCAACTATGCAAAAACTGATCATACAGGGCGGAGTGCCTCTGTCCGGTGAAGCGCATATTTCAGGTGCAAAAAATGCCGCACTGCCTATCTTATGCGCCTCTCTTCTTACCAGCGATACGCTCTCGATCGATAACGTCCCTCGCCTGAACGATGTGGCGACAATGCTGAGCCTGCTTCGCCAGTTGGGTGTGAGTATCGTGACAGACGGCGACGGCACGAGACTGACCGCTGCGACGCTAGCCAATGTTGTAGCGCCGTATGAAATGGTGAAGACTATGCGGGCCTCGATATTGGTACTGGGTCCGATGCTCGCGCGAGAGGGCGCGGCCCGGGTTTCGTTGCCGGGCGGCTGTGCTATCGGCTTGCGTCCCGTTGATCAGCATATCAAGGGGCTTCAGGCCATGGGGGCGGAGATTGAGATCGAGCATGGCTACATTGATGCAAAAGCAAAGCGGCTCAATGGCGCGCACATTGTTATGGATATCGTTACTGTCACAGGTACCGAAAATTTAATGATGGCCGCAACGCTCGCCGATGGGATCACGGTGCTCGAGAACGCGGCGCGCGAGCCAGAAGTAACGGACCTTGCGAATTGCCTGATCGCCATGGGCGCTAAAATTCACGGGGTCGGGAGCGATATCATTACGGTTGAAGGCGTTCCGGCCCTGCACGGCGCCAGCCATCGGGTCATGCCCGACCGCATTGAAACAGGTACGTTCCTTGTTGCCGCTGCAGCCAGCGGCGGCGAAATTTATCTCAGGGGAACTCGCTCTGACACGCTCGATGCGGTACTCGACAAGTTGATGGAAGCGGGGGCCGCGATCGAGTCGGGGGAAGACTGGATACATCTAAAAATGAATAATCCGCTGAAATCTACCAATTTACGTACAGCTCCCTATCCCGCCTTTCCCACCGATATGCAAGCTCAATTCATGGTTTTGAACAGCATTGCCACCGGAACCGCAATCATCACGGAGACTATATTCGAGAATCGTTTCATGCATGTGCAGGAATTAAAACGCATGAATGCAGACATCAAAGTAGAAGGGAACACCGCGGTGGTATGCGGGGTTGCCGCGCTGGATGGCGCGAACGTGATGGCGACCGACCTGCGCGCCTCCGCCAGCCTGGTACTCGCGGGCCTGATCGCAAAGGGCGAGACGGTAATCGATCGCATCTATCACCTCGATCGAGGCTATGAGCGGATTGAAGATAAGCTATCGCGGTTAGGGGCGAGAATCAGGCGTGCGGACCAGAAAATTCAAAGTAGTTTCGCGTAACGCAGTTGGGAAGTTCTTCAGCGCATCGAATGTGCCTTCTACGACTTTTCTACTTTTATTGCCGGGAAACAAAATAGCGGGCTACATTTTGCAGGTCACGCGTATCTACCGTACCGGCCGCTTTGCGTAACCGCAAATAGCTCAGGAGATAGTTGTAGCGTGCCTGCATCAGGTCAAGCTTTGCCTCAAAGAATTGTTGTTCGGCGTTGAGAATATCGATGTTGTTCCGCGTTCCGCCAATGGCGCTTTTCCTGGTCGCTTCGAGAAGAACATTCCGGGAGCTGACAGACGACACCAGCGCGTCGATTCGCCTTAAACTGCTAAGGTTGAGATTGAACTGTCTGCGCAATTCGATTAAAACCTGGTCCGTTCTCGAGTCCAGCTCAGCCTTTGCTCTTTCGTGATTTGACACGGCCTGGCTCGTCATTGCGTTGACCATGCCGCCGGCGTATATGGGAACATTTACCTGTACGCCGACGCTGCGGGTAAACGTGTCCAGTCCGAAAAAGATGATATTGTCCGACTTGGACTTGTTAATGCTGGCGACGAGATCGACGCGCGGCGCGTGACCGGCGCGCTGCTTGTTGATTTCCTGGCGCGCGACCTCTACTGCATGCCGTTGAGAGACAATCTCAGGGTTCTGCTCCAGGGCGATTTCTTTCCATTCCTCGAAGCTTGAGGGTAGCATTGGCTTCGCACGGAAATCATCCAGCAGCGGATTCACCAGCCTAATTTCCTCGCCAACGATGGACGCGAGTACGTTACGCGCATTCGTAAGATTATCGCGGGCCTCGATTACCTGTGCTTCGGCCAGATCGAAGCGTGCCTGTGTTTCCAGCATCTCGGTCCGGGTTCCCTCTCCCTTTTCGAACAGGCGTTCATTGGTTAAACGCTGTTCCGCATATGAATTCATCTGCGAAGACGTAAGCGCCAGCTGATCCTCTGCGAATCGGGCGTCCATATAGGCGGCTGCAAGCCGGACGATCAAGTCCTGGTTTCGCGTCACAAACTGGGCATCGGCCGCGCTGGTTTGCGCCAGCCCCTGCTTATAGCGGGCGAATGATTCAAAGTTGACCACCGGCTGACGCAACTGAAGGACAGCGGATTCGTTGCGGTAGGTCAGATGCTGAGCTGCCTGCCCCAATGAGGCGCGCTCCCCGTCTACCAAGTTGGTCGAATAGGTGCCGGACAGAACGGGTAGCAGACTGGCGCGACCAATCACCTTCAACTGCTGCCCGGCTTCGTTTTCATGCACCGCGGCCCGAAAGATGGCATCGTTGTTCAACGCGGCATCATAGGCCTGCATGAGCCCGAGAGCCGAAACGGTTTTGATTGGAAGTAGCGCGGTGAAAAAGGTCAGGATTATCCAGAGGCGGTATGGAACCACATGCATATTATTCTTCGGTCATCGACATTTTTATATGGTCAAGTATCGGCTTCAGTATGTAGTTTATCATGGTTCGTTCGCCTGTTTTCACGAACAAGTCCACAGGCATCCCCGGGCGAATCTGCAAATCGGCGATCAGTTTCATTCCTTCAGGCGCAACTTTGGCTCGCAGTTTATAGTAGGGGGCCCCCGTCTGTTCGTCGACAAATCGATCGGCGGAGACATGCGTTACCACGCCGGGAATATGCGGAGTCAGATTCCGATTGAACGCGGAGAAGATCAGCTCTACCGGGAGATCAGGGTGTACCTTATCGATTAAATGTACCGGCAGGTGCCCTTCCACGTCCAGCGAGTCACCGCTTGGTACGACATCCATCATTTTGAAACCCGGACTGATGACACCCCCGTGTGTAAATATCGCCAGGCCCACAACGGTGCCATCCACCGGGGCTTTTATTACGGCATTCGCCATGTCATAATCCAGCCCTTTGAGCTGATTGGCAAGTGCTTCCGCTTCCCGTTGCACATCCGATAGCTGAGTACGGACTTCCTTCTGGTATTCCTGTTGCCGCTGTATCCGGCGTAGTTTCAATTCCGCAATCTGGCGCTGCGTCCGGCCAATATTGCCAATATCCTCCGAGATCGCGCCGCTGATTTGAGCATAGGTCCGCTCTAAATCAAGCAACCGGTTACGTGCGACGTAGCCTTCTTTAGCCAGCTCTCGCATCCCTTCGAGTTGTTCCTTCAAAAGCGCCATTTGCTCTTTTTTATTGTCTCGTGATTCCTCCAGGCCAGTGGCCTGTAACTTCAAACCCGCAATATTCTCATCGAGCGCCGCTAATTCGCTTTTAATCGCCATTAATCGCGAACTCAACAACTGTTCCTGCATCCTCATATTATTCGCCACGCGCGGATCGTCTTTTTCGTGAAAGAGGTCCGGGGGGAAAACGATTTCCTCCGTTCCATCACGCTCTGCAATTAAGCGTGCCTCGGCCGCCCGCGCCGTGAAATATTTAACACGCATCATTTCGGCACTCGCGGTCACTTGGACGGCATTAAAGCGCACCAGGGGTTGGCCGGCCTTAACGTGGTCTCCCTCCTTTACCAGGATTGCTTCCACCGTACCACCGGTTGGATGCTGCACCGCCTTTCTGTTTGTCGATACCGTAACCGTGCCGCTGAGTGGAACGCCCTTGTCCAGCGGAGCAAGAAAAGCCCACAATAGAAATCCGCATACCCCGACGATGACGATCCACCATCCTAATCGTGTATAGGCCCGGGGATCCGTGTTAATGGCGTATGGTTTGATTTCTTCGCCATAAACGACCGCAGCTGACGCTGCGCCCGCATTATGCTGAAGCTTGTTTTGCATTTTCTACCTGTTTTGGCAATTGCTGGCTCATTCTGACCAACTCACGCTTGACTTGTTCACTTGGGCCAAACAGTTGGGCTACTCCATCGCGAAGAACCAGCAGCCTGGTTGTGGTACCCAGGGTGCTTTCCCGGTGAGTGATCATTACGATTGTTTTGCCGCGACTGCGCAGGTCATTGATGGCCCCGATCAGGGCCAATTCCCCCGTTTCATCCAGGTTGGAATTGGGCTCATCCAGTACAATGAGCGAGGGATCGCCGTAGATGGCGCGGGCCAGACCAAGGCGTTGTTTCTGACCTCCCGCGAGCCCGGCACCGTCCTCGCCCAGAGGGGTGTCATAGCCCTGGGGAAAACGCAGAATCATCTCATGCACGCCCGCACGCTGGGCCGCGATAACTACCTTCTCTGAATCGACCTCTCCGAAACGGGCTATGTTCTCGCTGACCGTCCCCGCGAATAATTCTATATCCTGTGGCAAATATCCAATGTAGGGGCCCAGTTCGTCCTTGTTCCACTGGTAAATGTCGGCTCCGTCCAAGCGAACCTTTCCCGCCATCGTGGGCCAGATACCAACCAGCAGTCGTGCGAGAGTGGATTTTCCTGCTCCGCTGGGCCCAATGATTCCCAGTACATCGCCTGGCGCAATTGAAAAACTCAGGTTTCTAAGAACGGGTCGGGTAGCGCCGGGCGGACCAGCCGTTACGGCTTCGGCCGAGAGTTTGCCACTCGGTTTTGGCAACGACATACCCGGCTCACGCATGGGATTGGCTTCCAGCAGGTCGCTCAAGCGCTGGTAGGCGCTGCGCGCCCCGCTCCAGTTTTTCCACCCCGAAATCAACTGCTCCACAGGACTTAACGCTCTACCCATCAGGATGGACGCGACAATCATTATCCCAGGCGTGATCTTGCCATCCAGCACGAGCAGCGCTCCGAGGCCCAGTATCAGCGATTGCAATGACATGCGTACAAACTTCGTGACTGCAGCGATTGTTCCTGCCTTTTCGCTTGCTTCCGCCTGCAATTGAAGGAAACGGCTATGCAGTCCAAACCAGCGCGACATCAAGTTGGGCAGCATGCCCATGGCGGCGATCACCTCCGCATTGCGAAGATTGTTGGTTGCGAGATTACTCGAAGCAACAGCCATGGTGCTAGCCTCTGTCAGCGGTTTCTTCGAGATTCTTTCGTTAAGGAACGCCAGGGCTACGAGAATGACAGTGCCGCCTAGGGCAAAGAAGCCCAATAACGGGTTGAACAAAAAAATAACCATGAGGTACACCGGAAACCAGGGCGCATCGAAGAATGCGAATAAGCCTTGGCCGGTCAAAAACTGGCGAATATTCGTCAAATCCTGCAACGCTTGCCCGGCGTTACCGCCACCACGTTTCAGGTTTTGCTCGAACGCTGCCGCGTATACGCGTTTGTTCATCCTCATATCGAATTGCGCGCCGACCCGGATCAGCACGAAGCTGCGCACGAATTCCAGCGAGCCCATCAGTAGATACGCGCCAACGACCATCAGTGTCAGCATCAACAGAGTGGTCTCGTTGCGGCTCGCCAATACTCTGTCGTAGACCTGCAACATGTAAAGGGCGGGGACGAGTAAAAGCAGGTTGATGATCGCGCTGAAGACGCCAACGGTCGCGAATATCCGCTTATATCCGACGAGGGTTCGAGCGATTTCCGTTTGGGGCATTTGGGGCAACTTGTATGCGGGATTCATCTAAAGAACGGCCTCATAAATATCGTTATTATTCTTGTCCAGACAGCCGGTAAAAAGCAGTTCGCTGAAGTGCTTTATCCTAATAAGTCGGCGGGGTCCGACTGTTGGGAGCATTAAGGCTGAGCGGTTCTTTGCCACTCGCCGCATTCTTCGCTCAGGCTTTTGGTGGGGCGGAAGGTTACATATATTTACTTATGGATTTTTACCCAAATAAACCAATCTTAACTAATCGTCCTCTAACTTATACGATGGAAAATTGTTTCGTCTGTTCGATGCCGCACTTAGGCGCAGAGGTTGGATATTAGGAAATGATGAAGGTGCAGAATAAATGCGCAGCGCCACGCGGGTTGATACCGGTGCTGTAGTAAATCGACCTTTCGCTGTGTCTGGGTACTGTCCTAGCCTTTGGCTCCGCCGGGCATGGATGAGTTTGGTGCAAATGTCGTCGTTTGGATACAGGTGTTGAAAGCGACGGCGGATAACGGCATTACGCGTCAGTTATCCTTAAGAAAATAAACGAAGTGTCTCCGTCAGACGACAAACGCATTTAGAGCTGTTATAACGCCAGTATTCGGGGAAAAAAGAAGGGTTTTCGATTTTGGGTGCATTTCACATGTCGGTTTGCAGCGACGCAATGAGGCTTCTCTGGATGGGTATTTGCTTGGGTACGCGGCTTATGCCTTATGAACTGCTGAGCATGATCTCGAACAAACCTTTGTTTATATAAGGCGACACATTTTTCTGGCACGGGAAATGCTGTTGATTCAAATGCGGCCCGAAAGGGCGGCATAACGGGGTAGTTATAAAGTTGTGAGGGAGCAGCCTTTATTCCGTTGAACTCCAGTAACTGTCATTTATAAAAAATAAAAGCTTAAAAGCTTTAAGGCAGAGCCCATTCGGGCAATTACTTTTTAAAAATATATAACAGGAGATTCAAATGGCTAATATCACAGGCACTCGCCGCAACGACGTTCTTAACGGTACTCCCTTTGGCGACACGATCCACGGGCTGGACGGAAATGATCGCATCGACGGAAAAAGCGGCAATGATCGCCTCTACGGCGACGATGGCAACGATACGATATCGGGCGGCCGGGGTAACGACCAACTGTTTGGGGGTGACGGCAACGACACGCTGAATGGTGGCGATGGCAACGACCGGCTCTTTGGCGATGATGAAAAGAAGGACTACGACAAGGACGACAAGGACGACAAGGACGACAAGGGTCATCGAGGCCGGAATGATGACGTGCTCTATGGCGGCGACGGGAATGACTACCTTGATGGCGGCAAGGGCAACGACAAACTGTACGGCGGCGACGGCAACGACACCCTGTATGGCGGCACCGGGGACGACCGGTTGTTTGGTGACGATGAAAGTGGCAAGAACGACAAGTACGATGACAAGAACGACAAGGGCGACCGCACCCAGAATAATGACGTGCTGTATGGCGGCGACGGGAATGATTACCTGGACGGCGGCAAGGGCAACGACAAACTGTACGGCGGCGACGGCAACGATACGCTTTATGGCGGCAAGGGCGACGACCGGCTCTTTGGCGATGATGAGAGTGGCAAGAACGACAGGTACGATGACAAGAACGACAAGGGCGACCGCACCCAGAATAATGACGTGCTCTACGGCGGCGACGGGAATGACTACCTGGACGGCGGCAAGGGCAATGACAAATTGTACGGCGGGGACGGCAACGACACGCTGTACGGCGGCAAGGGCGACGACCGGCTCTTTGGCGATGATGAAAAGAAGGACTACGACAAGGACGACAAGGACTACGACAAGGACGACAAGGGGTACTATGCCCGGAATAACGACGTGCTCTATGGCGGCGACGGGAACGACTACCTGGACGGCGGCAAGGGCAACGACAAGCTCTTTGGCGGCGACGGCAATGACACGCTGTACGGCGGCAAGGGCGACGACCGGCTCTTTGGCGATGATGAAGAAAAGAAGGACGACGACAAGGACGACCACAAGGACGACGACAAGGGGTCCTATGGCCGGAATAATGACGTGCTCTATGGCGGCGACGGGAATGACTACCTGGACGGCGGCAGGGGCAACGACAAACTGTACGGTGGCGACGGCAATGACAAGCTCTATGGTGGCAAAGGCGATGACCTTCTGGTGGGTGGCAAGGGCAATGACACCATCGATGGAGGCAGTGGCCACGATACCATCGTATTTAGCGGAGTAACGTCCTGGAGCAACGGCTTCGATCGCATCGAAGGGTTTGAATCAAAGGATGATACGTTGCAATTCAGCCTGAAAGACGTCAATGACGCGATATGGGGCAGCCGGAACGATTTGGACGCGGGCAGACTCGATGAGGACAATTTCGCCAGCAACAGATCGGGTAAAGCTGAAGATCGGGACGACTACTTTGTCTACAATGAAAAAACAGGCGTTCTGTCATTCGACGCTGACGGCAGTGGACGGGGTGACGCCGTTCAGTTGGCAACGATAGTCGGACATCCCGATGTTAATGAACACGATATCGTGTTGGTCTGAGGCGTTTGAGAAGCAACCAGGCTATCAAAGGTATGAGGTTCTATTCTTGAGAAAGAACGGTACCTGAACCGGTGATGAGATTGCCCCGTGGCGAAGGCCGCGGGGCAATTTTTCATCGTGGCGCGAATCTTGCAAAAGGACCTCGAACGTGTGCTTTATGGCTGGTTATCACATGGTGACGTTCGGCCTGGTTTTCGTTTTTAAGTGGAAGTGATCTGAGGCGTCCGCCCGGGGTGAGCGATGATCGCGCCTTTATGGCGTAGAGATTAACCGGAGCTGATTAGTCGGGCAGCGCGATTATCTTAACCGCATCATCCACCCTTTTCCCATGCATCCCCCGCAAAGTTCACATGCGTCCCCGCAAAGAGACGCCGGTGAAGCGGGCTTGGTGAAGCGGTTTTTCTATCAGGGAAGCGTCAACGCGACTCGGAATCCGAGGTAACGCATGCGCTTGCTCGTGTCGAACCAGTTGCGGGTAGTTACGCGCATATCCTCCGGCCTGTGATTCCACGACCCCCCAAAAAACAGGCGTCTCGCGCAATTATCCTTCCAGCAACTGTCCGTCCATTGCCAGACATTACCTATCGTGTCATAAAGTCCGAAAGCATTCGGCTTAAAACTGCCAACAGGCGCCGTTTTTTTGTTATCCCACTCGCTCCCGCAGCCATCGCAATTGGCATTATTACGTCCAACGTCGTTCCCCCAGTAGTAGTTGGTGGTAGAACCCGCGCGTGCGGCAATTTCCCATTCCTCCCCGGTGGGCAATCGGTACGCTTTGCCGGTCTTGCGTGACAGCCACTGAACGTAGGCTTGAGCATCGTTCCAGCTTACGTTGATCACGGGCCTGCTGCCGCGCCCCCAGCCATTGTCCGGCGGCTGGTAACCCCCGCAGCCACCGTCAGCAGCGCACTTGTCCCACTCCGCAAAGGTAACAGTGTATTTCCCGATTGCAAATTTAGCACCTGGAACAGGTATCATTTCCGGACAATCGGCGCACGAGAGGCCATCCGGACCGCCGGGGGCGGCTGAAGACTGAGGGGCAGTAACGCGCGGCTCACCTGATTCATGCTGAGCAGCCAGATGCGTTGCAGATTCGGAAACCACTGTGTCTTGTATGGCTGCCATTACAAATCCACCGTTCGCCGTCCAGCTTTCGTATGCAGAATGGTCACGAGTGCCCAAGTCGATTTGCTGCCCCGGTGGCGGGGGAGCCTCGCCTTTGCCAGTAGTCAGCGTTGCGATCAGGCTAACACCTTGAGCTTCTGCGGAAAGACTGGACGGAAACGCCCCACCCTTAGCCGACACCGACGGGATCAGGAAAAGCAGAAACAGTAGTGATGCTGATTTCATCAAATATCTCTTGAAGCCAATCCGAATATCAGCGCACATACATGAATACGCTGGCTAAATCGCTTACCAGATCTATCCAGCCCCTGTTGTGCGCGTTTCTAAAAGCGAATGGTAGCCGATGCTGATCAGGATGGCGAGGAGCAGGGTAATCCGAGCGTTGCCTACACGCGGCAATGCGCCGCCAGGTGTGAATGGCAGGTTGTCGAGGAGGGGACGCAGGTCATTTTACCTGACTCTTAAGATCATTTTATCCTCTAACTGGAGAACGTCCACATTGCGCAAAAAATTCTGCCCGAGCAGTCCAATGTCGCCGTGTATACCCACCCCGACATTGAGGCCCTCCACTACAATACCGCCGGCTTCTACAGTCTGTCCCGACACAATCTCACCTGCGACTGTCCCGCCTGCGGTTGAGAAACTGGCAGGGCTCCCGGCAGGCAGGTTAGCCTTGCGGGCAACCGTCCGGCTGATGGATACTGTGGTGGCGCCGGTATCAACCATAAAATCCATAGTATGACCGTGAATCACGCCGCGCACGTAATAATGCCCATCCCTCGATCGGGGGATGACTACCTGACCGCCCAGATCCGCCCTGGCGGTGACAATCGTTGGTTTCTGCCGGGCATCGAAATATAGATAAGCCGCACCAGAGAGCGCGATCCAGATTGCGAGAGCAGCCAGGTGGCCCCAGGCGAGATGGGTACTCATGGCAATAATGTTGCGTTAAATAGGCTCAGGCTTAGTTTCGCTTTAGCAGTACGACAAAGAAGCCAGTTATGCAGAATCCACGACTGAGTTACCGGCTGATCGGCTTGAATCTGATCCGCTTTGGTTTCGCGCCTTCCTCCCCCAGACGTTTGCGCTTGTCGGCTTCATATTCCTGGTAGTTGCCGTCGAAAAATGTTACCTGCGAGTTACCTTCAAACGCCAGAATATGGGTAGCGATGCGGTCGAGGAACCACCGGTCATGCGATATTACGAGGACGCAACCGGCGAATGCCAGTAACGCATCTTCCAGGGCGCGCAAGGTCTCAACGTCGAGGTCATTGGAGGGTTCATCCAGCAACAGCACGTTTCCGCCGGAAATAAGCATTTTTGCCAGATGAAGGCGTCCACGCTCGCCGCCTGAAAGATTTTCCACCATCTTCTGCTGATCTCCGCCCTTGAAGTTGAAACGTCCCAGGTATGCGCGGGCGGGTGTTTCGTATTTGCCGACCGTGAGTATGTCGCGCCCCTCGGAGATGGTATCGAAAACGGTTTTGCCTCCTTCCAAAGCATCGCGGGACTGATCCACATGCGCTATTTTGACGGTCGAACCGATCTCAACTTCGCCTGAGTCCGGGCGTTCCTTGCCGGTGATCATGCGAAACAGGGTAGATTTACCCGCACCGTTGGGGCCAATGATGCCGACGATTCCTCCAGCCGGAATTTTGAAGCTCAAGTCATCAATAAGAAGACGATCGCCATAGGCTTTCGAAACTCCCTTGAACTCGATTACTTCATTGCCGAGCCTGTCCGCAACGGGAATGAATATTTCCTGAGTCTCATTACGCTTCTGATACTCCTGCGAGTTGAGCTCCTCAAACCGGGCAATACGCGCTTTAGATTTCGCCTGGCGTCCCTTGGCATTTTGGCGTACCCACTCGAGTTCCTGTTTCAGCGATTTTTGTCGGGCGGACTCGGCGGATTCTTCCTGTTTCAAACGATCTCCCTTCTGTTCGAGCCATGAGCTGTAATTTCCCTTCCAGGGAATACCATGGCCTCGATCAAGTTCCAATATCCACTCTGCCGCGTTGTCGAGAAAATAACGGTCGTGCGTGACTGCCACGACGGTCCCCGCAAAGCGCGTGAGAAATTGCTCGAGCCATTCCACCGATTCAGCGTCGAGGTGATTGGTGGGCTCGTCCAGCAACAACATGTCCGGTTTCGAGAGCAGTAGCTTGCATAACGCAACGCGGCGTTTCTCGCCGCCGGAAAGATTCTTGATCGCGGCGTCCCATTCGGGCAGACGCAGCGCATCAGCTGCAATTTCCATCTGCTGGCCGGAGTCTCCGCCACCCGTGGCGAGAATCGCCTCCAATCGGGACTGCTCCGAAGCGAGCGCATCGAAGTCTGCGTCCGGTTCGGCATATGCCGCATAGACTTCGTCAAGCCGGCGCTGGGCGCTAAACACGTCTCCCAGCCCTTCCTGCACCGCGTCGCGCACGGTCTGGCCGGGATCGAGCTCGGGTTCCTGCGGGAGATAGCCGATTTTGAGGTTGGGCATCGCCGTCACCTCGCCTTCGATATCCTTGTCTACCCCCGCCATGATTTTGAGCACAGTCGATTTGCCGGAACCGTTCAGGCCAAGCAATCCTATCTTGGCGCCGGGAAAGAAAGAAATGGAAATATCCTTGATAATCGTTCGTCGGGGTGGAACAACCTTGCCGACACGATTCATGGTGAGCACATACTGAGCCATAAATTAACTGAAGAATGAAATTGGTCAAGTTTAACCCATGGGGATGCTCGGCATGAAACTTTGCATAAACGCTATCGGGAAAAACGAAACAACTTAGCGGGAATTGCCGTTCTCTGGTGGCGAAGGGTCGCCAGCATATGGCTAAATATTGGCATTCGTCGAAACTAGATGTAGAAAATTCGATAGAGGGGTTTACTCCTACGTTCCCTCGTCGTTATTGAGAAGGTAATCGAATCCAATACAATGCATGAGAACAGATGAGTAGTCAGAGTCCAATGTCCACAGGGCCAGTGGGCTACAGGGGTAATTCAGCAAATGAATCCTCTGTGTCAATCTCATCCTTAACAGTAGATTCCAGTTATGTCCAAGCAGGTCCACTTGTTGGGCAGGGGGCATGATAGGGCTAAATATGTTAATTCGCGAAGCCGGATCGTCGCCCCGGTTTCGACTAAGCGTTATGGGCGGCTCAACAAGGAGTGAATATGTCATTGAGGTTAAGGAGCGCCGCCATGGTTGCGGCGGCTGTAAGCGGATTATTGGTTGGCTGTGCAACGTCGCAAAAAATACAGGTGGTCCAACCTGGCGATCAAAACCTCTCGTGTAATGGCATCACCGAGGAGGTGGCAAAACTGGATAAAACCCAAGCCGAGATTGATTCAAAAAAAGGGGTAACAGGAACCAATGTTGCGGCGGCGATTCTCTGGCTTCCAGGTTTGGCCTACACTTATTATGACGCGGGTGAGGCCACCCGTTTAGTCAGTGATAGAAAGAGCGCACTCACGAGCGTCTACAACAACAAGAATTGCACCCCCTGATAATTCCGTTGAGCCGCCTGCCCGGTGTTAAGCAGGCGGTTGCCTGAGAACCCGCATCCCCGTTCGTTCCCCTTTACGCTCCCATCGTATCGTCCATATACTCCGATGGCCGCCGTGCCGCCCCGTTAACGCGACCAAAGCATCTCTTAATGGCCCCGCCTGGTATTGAGCCGGCCCCCGGGGCGGTACAAAGCGGGACGGGATATCGTTGATCTCGCCCCTCGCCATTCCTAATCGACCCATAATGCCTCTAAGTTGATCTGCGGGGTGCGGAACGGCGGCGGCTCGTCTGGCTGTTCTCGCGGTTTGCTATGGAGAGGACTTCGTCAGTCCTCGCGCGAACAAATACAACGGGCGCTTCGATGCGGCATTTGAAGCGACCGGGGTGAGACCTCGTCGCTAACACCGTAAAACGCTGACGGTGGTGTCGCCGACCTTCTCGAATACGCAGAGGGCAACAGGTTCGGGGCCGGGATCCACGCCGTTCAGCAACGCGTCCGGGCCGAGCGCAACGATATGACCCGCATCTCGAGCGTGGGGCGCTCTTCTCCAACCGTATCTCGAGATACACGCGGCTTGCTCAAGAATTGGCCCTGTCGCCAGCGCTCATCAATTCATGGCGACGGGGCGAATTTTTGAAGCCGGTTAGGCAGCGAACTCAGCGGCCTGTAGTGCGTGGGTACCGGTCAGCGCGATCTGGAAGTCAGCTGCCAAATCACCGGCCACGTTGCCTTCGACAATCGTAGTTCCACCGCTGTTGAAGAAGCGCAATTGCCCGACGGCGGTGAAAGCGGCTCCTCCGATCAGCGAAAAATTGTCATCCACGCCTCCAGTGACCGCGTCAATCCCCGATAGATCGATTTTGTCCTGCCCGATGACAAAGTCCAGGATGTTGTCGCGCGTGGCTACCGTTGTACCGGAGTCGCTGACGTCGCTGAACTTGAAAATGTCATTGCCAGCATTACCTGTCAACGAATCTCTTCCGGCACCTCCGTTGAGCGTGTCAGCACTCGCACCCCCGAGAAGCGAGTCATTGCCGGCAAGTCCGTTAAGCGTATCGCTGCCGCCTTGGCCCCGCATCCAGTTGTCCAAGGCATTGCCCGTCCAGCTGTGGTTAGCAGTGCTGCCGGCCAGGCCCATCAGGCTCTCGACATTCTCGGCCAAGCTGTACGTCCCGAGATCGGTCTGAACCGCGTCATTGCCCCCGCCCAGCGCCTCCGTGACCGTATCCTGCAAAGAGTCAACGTCATAAATGTCGTTGCCTGAACCTCCCGTCATAATGTCGTTTCCGATCCCCCCGATCAGGAAGTCATTGCCCGCGAGGCCGTTAAGCGTATCGGTCCCATTCGCACCTCGTATCCAGTTGTCGAGGGCATTACCCGTCCAGTTGTGGTTAATGGTCCCGCCCGCCACGCCCATCAATTTCTCGACATTCTCCCCCAAAGTGTAATCACCGAGATCGGTCTGCACCGTGTCGCTACCCTCACCCAGCGCCTCGGTGACCGTATCCTGCAGGGAGTCAACCACATAAATATCATTGCCCGCGCCTCCGCTCATGGTGTCGTTTCCTGCGCCACCGGTGAGGAAGTCATTACCGGCAAGCCCGTTGAGCGTATCGTTCCCGTTTTCGCCTCGCATCCAGTTGTCGAGGGCATTGCCGGTCCAGCTGTGGTTAACCGTACTGCCTATCACACCCATCAATTTCTCGACATTTTCGCCTAAAGTGTAATCGGCGAGCTCGGCCTGAACAGCGTCGCTGCCCTCGCCCGGCTGCTCCGTGACCGTATCCTGCACAGAGTCAACCAGGTAGATGTCATTACCGGCGCCTCCATTCATGGTGTCGTTACCGATGCCCCCGTTGAGCCAGTCGTTTCCCTGGCCGCCGTTTATTGTGTCGCCTCCGGCACCCCCAACAAGTGCGTCATTACCTGCAAGCCCATTGAGCGTGTCATTTCCATTTTCGCCTCGCATCCAGTTGTCGAGGGCGTTGCCGGTCCAGCTGTGGTTAATGGTGCTGCCTGCCACACCCATCAATTTCTCGACATTCTCGCCTAAGGTATAAGCTCCGAGAACGGTCTGAACCGTGTCACTACCTTCGCCCAGTTCTTCGGTGACCGTATCCTGCAGAGAGTCAACCACATAAATGTCGTTGCCTAAACCTCCCCGCATGATATCGCTTCCGCCCCCGCCGGTAAGGAAGTCATCCCCGCCAAGGCCATTGAGCGTATCGTTCCCGTTTTCGCCTCGGATCCAGTTGTCGAGGGCATTGCCGCTCCAGATGTGGTTAGTGGTGCTGCCCGCCACGCCCATCAATTTCTCAACATTCCCGCCTAAACTGTATTCGGCTAGATCGGTCTGAACCGTGTCACTGCCCTCGCCAGCCTCCTCCGTGACCGTATCCTGCAGAGAGTCGACCACGTAAATGTCATCGCCCGCGCCTCCGCTCATGATGTCGTTACCGGTGCCGCCGTTGAACCAGTCGTTGCCAGTACCGCCACTCATGACGTCGTTGTCGGCCCCGCCGTCCAGAGTGTCGTTGCCGGTGTCCCCGGTGAGGGTGTCATCGCCCGCGGCGCCGAGCAGCCTGTCATCGCCAGCAAGTCCATTGAGTTCATCGGTGCCGGCGCTGCCTTGAATCCAGTTATTGAGTTCGTTGCCGGTCCAGTTCCGGTTCCCGATCGAGCCGCTAGCGGTTACCAGCCTCTCGATGTTCGCACCCAATACATAGAAATCCAGTGCGGCCTCAACCGTATCGACCCCGGCCCCAGACGCTTCGTTGACAACATCTGCTGCACTATCCACGACGTAAGCGTCGTCGCCTGCTCCGCCGGTCATGGTGTCGTCGCCAACGCCGCCGACGAGCCTGTCGTTTCCCTCGCCGCCATTCAGCGTATCATCGCCATCAAGACCGTTGAGGATGTCACTGCCATATAGTCCGTACATCACGTCATCGGTCGCGTTGCCATTGAGCGTATCGTTGACAGGGGTCGCGAGCGTGCCATTACCCGTCCTGACAGTGAAGGTTTCCTGCACGAACGCACCAGTCTGATCCGTCGATCTCACCGTCAACGTGTAGGTGGTGTTGGCTGGCAAAACGGATGATCGTGTGACAGAGCCTGCTCCATTCACGGCAAATCCGGCGCCGGCGGATTGCGAAAGTAACGTATAGGTGAATGACGTGCTGTTGAGATCTTCCGTACTAAGGGTAGCGATGGTTCCTGCTCCGGGAAGGCCTGAACCTGGTGCAGTGCCATTCCATTTGATGTTGGTTGGTGCAATGACATCCGGGCCGGCGATTGCAATGGTTTGGTCGGCGAACCGGAGAAGCTCTATATTCTTCAGCTTGTCGACGTCATCAACGAGTATCGACGGCCGGACAACCGGGCCGTCATTCAGATCGGTGACAGAAATGAAACCATCTCCGTCGAGGTCGGCAGCCCGTGTGGTAACGGTACGGCCTTCAATGACGTAATCGGCAAGGTTTCCCTGAAAGACAGCCGTATCACTGTTATCGGTGGGCGTCGTGTCGTGCAGGATCTCGCGTACGATACTGAGCTGGCTGGGATTGATTTCGCGCGACAGCATGAGGGGCAAAAGTTCCGCCATGCTTTCCACACTGGTTACGGTTGGATGCCCGGTCACAGCAATGCGGACATTCAGCCAGGCGTCGCCGTCCAGGATGTCGAAACCCCCACGTCCCTGTAATACGTCATTGCCATCGCCGCCGATGATGATATTACCGTCCCGAAAACTCGTCACTCCTGCACCGAGCAATGCCTGCAGCCCGTCTATGCGATTGATCCCCGCCTGGTCGAGGACATGGTCATCAAACGATAGTCCAGGTTCTGCGAAACCGGGCGACCCCCGGTTATCCCCGCGCAGAATGTCGTCGTGGGTCCACCCCGACATAGATTCGACCAGGTCGTAGCGATCGCGAAGTATATCGGCCTCTACCGTGGAAAATACCTTGACCGTGAGATCGTGATCAACCCCATACGCGTCTGTCTTGGCGATGCTCCAGTCGAAGCCGAACATGCCTTCGTTGCGCTGGATGCCTACTCCCGATACCATGATATCGTCACCGGATTCACCATCATAATCCGTGTCGTTACCCTGGCCAAACATTACGTCGTGCCCAATGATGGGGCTATTGAAAAAGAGCTCCGAATTTTCCCCCGCGAGCGTGTCGAAACCCTCGCCGCCTTCCAGCCAGTCATCCCCTTCGTTGCCAAGCAGGGTGTCCCCACCCGCACCAGCCATTACAAAATCGTCCTCTCTGCCAGCGAAGACTTCGTTAGTGTCCGCCCCTGCGTGGATGAAGTCCTTTCCGCCTCCGCCCAGCACTATATCCAAACCGGGGCCGGCGCTGATGACGTCGTTTCCATCCTGGCCGCGCAGAAAATCGTCACCGAAGGGATCGATGATGATGTCATCCCCGTCACCACCGAAGACCGTGTCGGCCTCGCTTTGCGCATTGAGCAGATCATTGCCGCCATCCCCCCAGAGGGTGTCGATGCCACGATCGCCTACAAGGGTATCCGCGCCTTCCGAACCTCCCAACACCACATGCTCCCCACCTCTGAACTTCAGGTAATTGGTATCGGGTCCCGGCGTATTCGGGTTGTTACGCAACACCTTCGGGCCGAGAATCGGATTATTGTCAGTCGGGTCGGGGCCGATCTGCTTGGACAGGTCGAGCTCTAGAATATGATCCGCCCTGTCGAAAATCGCGCCGGGAAGATGTGCCGCGTCGTCATTGCCCAGATCGGTATTGCGCATGGTGAGCGCGGAGAACGTGTTCGCCTCAAGCTCGTTCAGCAGATTGGTGCCTTGCAGGCGGCTCAGATAGTAAAAGCGGTCACCATTCTGCAGGTTCTCCAACTGTGTCTCGAACACGAAATTGAAAGTCGAGCCCAGCATTCCACCAAATTCCATCTTCGATTCTGCCAGGCCGCCGATCCAGAAGTCGACCTTGTTCAGGCCTGTTTCGATGGCGCTCCATGTGCCGGTATGGTTCAGGAAATCTATCCGGTCAGCGGGCGCTATTTCATTTGCTTCGATGGTGCCATTACCGTTGAGATCGAAATCGCCCATGACGATAAGCGTCGCAGCATCCCGCTTTCCCTGCAGGGTCGCCGCATCCACGACAGTTTGGTGCGTTCCATAGGCGGCGATGAAATTAATGATCGAGACAGGGTTCTTGATATTTTGCGCGTAGTCCGTCCAGCTCTCATAGGGTTTCAGCTGGGGATCGGCGGTCATGTCGTAGAACTGCTTCCGCGCATCGTTGAAAGTTGGAATTCCGGTATCACGCGCGCGCGCAATATTTATCGCGGCCAGATCGAGCGGGATGCCAAGTAGGGTGTTACGCACCGCGCTGGCTACGAACTCATCGATTTCGTTGCCAAGCTGCCGCGTCATCCCGCGCACGATCGCGCCGGTGGCCTCCTCGGCGGTCGCACCGCTTGCGGTAAATGCCAACGGGTTAAGAAACGCGTCAAACAAGGCAACGTCATTGGGGCTCATGTCCGCGTTTGTGCGCGCTACCGTGTCGGTAAGCATGGAGTGGCCGAAGCGATATACGACGTGCGCGAACTCGGCAAGTATCTGGGGGTCCAGGTCGGGCGAGTTAGAAAAAACAAAGGGATCAACGTTGGGCTGAACCTTGCGCGCAAATTCCTCGAATACCAGGTGTTGATACTCCATCTCGGTCACAAACTTCGCGGCCTGGAACAGGCGCTCGCCATCCCACACCAAAGAGTCGATCGCGGCTCCAGTTGGAATCGCTGTCACATCGTTAATAAGCCACTGGTTGATAAATGCCAGATCTCCAGACTGAAGGATGGTGGCTTTATTGGCTTCGACCATACGGTTGTGCTCGCCATGGAAGACGTTGTGCACTGCGGTCAGGCCGATATTCTCGTTGCCACGGCCGTCGCCGGTTATGAAATGCGCATCGAGAAGCTCGTTGTCGTAATTGCCGCCGGTGGGCGAGCCGTCTGAATTTGCCAGCCCGACCGCCGTGTCGCTATCCGCGACTTTACCGTTGGGGACGGCGAAGTGGGCAATATCGTCGAGAAAGGCATGGCCCGTGCGATAGGCGTTAGCTGGGACGGCCAGGCCTCCTGCCGCGCCCTCGACAAACCCGTCGGGCGTCGCAAACTGCGCAAAGCCGTGAGTGCCGGGAATGAATTTGCCGTACGCATCAGTTCTCAGCAGTGGCACGTTATTGATGTCAGAATCGGTGAGCGTGATGCCGAGCAGGTTTTTCGCCTGCGCTTTGACTTCGGCCCAGTTCGCAATTCCGCCCGCACCGTCGAGTAAGCGGCCGGTGGCAACCGCAAAGGCATCGGGAATACCGTCACTATTGGTATCGACGGAGAACTTGTATTCCCGCAGAAATACCTGGTGCGAGGCGTGTGAGGTATAGGTCTGATTCTGGTCCACGAAAGCGGTAGTCGTGTTCGTGTGTTCGGTCTTCAGGCCAGTAGCCGGATTGACGGCGGGAGTCGCTCGGGTGAGGGCCATGAAATTGGCTGCCCCGGGCGCGGTACTGTACAAAGGGTCGTCCGGTTGCAACGGAATGTAAACCGTGCCGTTACCCCCTTTGGTTATGAGGTCGAGGCCGTGATCGAAGAACTGGCCGAAAAACGTGAACCAGCCGTTGAATCCGGGAGATAGTCCGATATCGGGGGATTGGTTGGGTATAAATCCGAGCTCTTCGTTGGTAGGTATGTAATCCGGAGGGGGCGAAGCGCCGTTATGGGCCTCCTGATAAGCCGCGATGGAGAGCGGATTGCTGTGCCATGCCGCAACTGCAGCAGGGTTGTCGCGCGACATATCAACGAGCAGGTTGCTGATAGTGCGGGGGTCCGCATCGGCAACACTGCCCGGTACTCCGTAATTATTGTTGCTGACGACGACTGGAGCTGGACCGGGCCCGTCGGGATCAAAAACATCCCCATCCGCGTCGTTCAGGAAGGCTGGCGGCAGGAGCCGCGGAAAGATGTTGTCAGCTGCGCCAAATTCACTTTGGCCCGGCAGGAGATTATTGAAACGACCATCGGTGGTGCGCAGGCCAAACGGCGTAAGTGCGGCTTGCGGTCCAATGATGTCGGCAAGCGATTCGCCCTGCGTATGCCGCTCAGAAATAGTTATTTGCTTAAGGATAAACTCGAGGTCAGCCTTGTTGACAGTGAAATTTGGGTTGGCCATTCAGATCTCCTAAGGGATTCAGATATTTTTCAAATCGTCTTGATTCTGGTTCTCCTAACAACGAAAAGTATTGTAACTATTCCCCCACAAGCATAAATTAAGCCATAAGCGATTTGTGGTTTCTATTCAGAGATATATGCATATCGATAGGGCGTACTGAAACCGAACCGTAAGATTCCTCGACAAAGCTGGGGCTGAGCAAAGCACGTTTTTGTAACAAATGGTTGAGAATCAGGTCGTTCCCCCAATTATTTCCTGTCAAGTTTGTCGACAGGTTTGCGCCCACTTGGCTCCGCTCACGAGAAGCCACAACTGACCTGGCTGATCTTCAGGTCCGCTTGGGGTTACGACGTATGGACGTTTTTTGATGGATAAGCTGGGAAATAGGGAAGAAGTGGGCGAAACGTCGGGTTGGTCTTCAAACAAAAAACTCGGCGGGCTAACGTTATGGCTCGGCTGCTACCCACGACGCCGGCCTTCCGTTTCGGTTCGCTGTATGTGTGGAGGCCGCTCTGGCGCTCTTTCTGCCGCAGCCTGCGGCGCCTACGATGAAAAAAAATTTGCCCGCTTAACGAGACGTCGCGCGAGCGAGACGTTCGGCGTTATCCCTGGTATCGTAGATGTCGATCTGCGCCCGGCCTTCTGCCGCCTTAGCCATGCGAGCGCGAATTTCTGCCGCCATCCGATAAGTGCGTTGCACCGCGGGGCGCGCTTCCATCCGGTCGAGCCAGTGCATTAGATTTGGAAAAGCAGTCGGGTCGACGCCTCGTTCCGAATAGCCTTTGCACCAGGGGTAGGCCGCAATGTCGGCAATCGTGTATTCGTCGCAAGCGATCCAGGGCAAATCGCCCAGCCGGTTCTCCAGGACACGGTACAAACGCAGCACCTCGTTGTTGTACCGATCCCTGGCATACTGATTGTCCTGCGCCTGCCGGTTGAAGTGGTTGGCCTGGCCGAACATGGGCCCGATATGGGCGACCTGGAAAAAAAGCCACTGGAGCGTGTCGTAACGCTTGAGCACATCCGTTGGCAGAAGCCTTCCGGTTTTCTCCGCCAAATAAACAAGAATGGCGCCGGACTCCATCATCGCATACGGTCGCCCGTTCGGGCCTTCCATGTCAACAATGGCAGGAATTTTGTTGTTGGGGTTAAGCTTTAAGTGCTGGGGTCGAAACTGCTCGCCAAGCCCGATATCAACGTCGATATGCTTCCACTCAAGTCCGATTTCTTCGAGCATAATCATAACCTTCTGCCCATTAGGCGTTGGGCTCGAATGCAACTCAATCATGATTCCTCCTATGTAGTAACCTATACTTACCCGTCCAGGCAAGGGTGGTGCATAAAAACACTCCGCTACGCGGGAGCATGAGGCGGGTCGTGCAAAGATTTACTGATATTATGTTGCTCTGCGGTTTATGGCGCGCTCATTGCTAATCTTACGTTCTCCATTTCATTAGGGCGCAGGAACCTGCCTTGTTCAAAATAATTCTAGCTTTATTAGGCTACTACCTCTTTGGAATTTTTGGCGCGTTTCTCGGCTACCTTGCAGGGAGCGCTATTGATCGCTATCGAGCCTACGGCGCCGGCGCGATCAATCCACTCACCAGCGCGCGCCGCCAGGCGGTTTTTCTGGAAACCGTTTTCATTCTCATGGGTAAGCTTGCCAAGGCCGATGGGCATATTTCCGAGGATGAGGTCGCCCATGTTGAAGCGTTCATGGAAAAGCTCGGCATGTCACCTGAGCATCGGCAACTTGCGATTGCGCTGTTCAAACAGGGTGCTGCGCCCGGTTATGATGTGTCGCCAAAGCTGAACGAATTCATTGCTGCTTGCGGACATACAAACAGTCTGAAGCAGATGCTGCTGGTTTACCTTGTCGTCATGGCGATCTCCGATGGCCGCCTCGATGCTGCAGAGGAGAACTTGCTAAGAGGCGTTGCGCTTCATCTGGGCTACGACGAGCCCGCATTCAAGCATTTGCTTGAGATGATTTTGAATCAGTCGCATTTTGCCGGAGGTCAGGCACCATCCATCGACGCGCTGGATGATGCTTATAAGGCGTTGGGTGTGAGCAAGGAAAGCAGCGATCAGGAAGTAAAGCGTGCTTACCGGAAGTTGATGAACCAGTATCATCCCGATAAATTGATGGGCCAGGGCGTCCCCGAAGACATGATCAAGATGGCGACGGCGCAAGCTCAGGAAATCCAGGCTGCTTATGATTTGATCAAAAAAAGCCGCAATATGAGCTGACTCATCTAGAGCCGCAGTGGTTTTACATACCCCGTCATTTCGAAATAGCCACGGCCGGCCGGCTTGCCGTCGCGCGTGACGATGACCGCACCCTCCCAGTAGACCGCACCTGTCGTTTCCCGCGAATCAAGTTCCTGATCATCCTGCAGGGGGGTGAGGGACCAAACAGTCGAGCCGACCTGAATTCGCATTGCCACAGGGTACGTCGCGTCCGTGCGTGGTGAGCGCCACATGCGCTGGGGTTCGAAATTAACCTGCTCCGGTTCGAACCGCGTGAATTGCCCGTCACGATCCCGTAATCCCGCATAAGCCCACACCCTTGTTCCGTCTTTGCCGCGTATTTGAAACGCCATTAAAGCGGAACCATCGTCGAGATTGACGCCAACCCAATCCCATCCGTCGGCATCGGGAGCGAGATATTCGCTCGACCACTCATGGTCGAGCCACGCAGTGCCCGTAACGGTTTTTTCCTCGCCATTGTGAACAACAGTTCCCCTCACTCGGAGTTGCGGCTCGCTGTAGTAGTAACTGGCCTGCTCGGGGCGCGGCCCCTTGCGTGAAAAGCCGTTATCTCCTTGCAGCATCGGCGCCTGAGTGGGCGTGAACGAAAAGCGCAAGATAAAGTTCTTTGTGGTTAGGCTGGTTTGATAGCGCCCATTTTCTTCGCGCAGCATGTGCCAGTCATCCAGTTTTACATCCGTATTGCCCTCCTTCGCGTAGACCAGGCCAAAACCCTCGCGCGCGCTTTTTTGACCGTGCAGCAGCTTCCCTGTCGCTGGATCGGACAATGCGGCGTGAGCAATGATTAGCTGCCGCGGTGCAAAACGGCTCGGATTGGCGGGATCATGCTCGGTTGCAGAGCGAAAAAAAGTGATCTGGAAGCCGAGTGGTTTTTTATCGGAAGTTTCCAGCCAGCCGGTTACATACCACCATTCAGTACGGAAGGCTGGATGCGAGCCATAATCGCGTGGGAAGACAAGCGGTGTTCCTTGCAGCACCGGTGGAAACTTAGGAGGAGAAGCGGCAACATGGGGGGTGGCGGCGAAATAAGCGACGAGCAAACCCAGCAATAGCGCGATCAACCTCGACCGCCGGGGCATACTCATCACCGCTGTTCCACCAGCATGGCGAAGAAAGCCGATGTGCATGGAACGGCGTGTATAGAACGGCATTACCAGTCCTCGCGTACTGCACGAATCGCATTGCCGGAGACCGAATGGCGACCCGACGCCACCGAGGTGAGCGCGGCGGAAAGTAGTAGCGCAATGGCAACAGCTATAAGGGCCTTCCATGGCAGGGCGAGCTGCATGGTCCAGTGGAACGATTGCGGATTTACGATAAAGACAAGAATCAGGCTGATGCACCAGCCGAGCCCGAAGCCAAGCATGATGCCCAACGAAGTCAGGAGTGCGCCTTCCAGCGCCAGCATACCTAGGATTTGGCGCCGTGTCACCCCGATATGACGTAGCGCGCCAAACTCCTTCCTGCGCGCCAGGGCTTGCGCCGAAAAGCTCGATGCCACCCCTAGTAGCCCAATGATGATCGCGACGGCCTCCAGCAGATACGTGACGGCAAAACTGCGGTCAAAGATATTCAGGCTCAGCGCGCGTATTTGACCGGGTTCCGCGAATTCCAGTGCCTGCCCGAACGGAAAATGCCGCAAAGACGCGATCACTTCCTCTGGTATAACCCCGGCTTCCAGCCAAAGTGCAGCATCATTTACCTTCAGATCACCCGAGAGCGCTTGATAATCCTTCAACCGCATCTGTATTGCGCCGAACTGGCGCCCGTAGTCACGCCACACGCCGGCAACGACGAAATCAGGCGCGGGAACTGCAATAGGCAACGTAACCCGTTTGCCTGGTGTAAAGCCATATAGATCCACCATTGCCTCGGATACCCATATGGGTATCGCCCCCATCGGGAGCTGTGCTGCAGGAACCACGTCGCCGGTCAAGGGCAGCGAGTTGCCAGGGTCGGTTATATCGATGGGGCGCGCGATGAGCGCAACCGCGGGTCTGCCGGCGTCGAGCATCAGCTGGGATGAGCGGAAGAAATCAGCCCGCAAAATGCCGGGCGTGGTTGCGATCCCGTTTTTTTCGTCCGGCGTAAGGCCTCGCGTATCTCCGCTCACTGCGGTTCGCACGTACAAATCTGCCGGCAAGACATGTTTCAGCCAGTCGTCCACGGAAACCCGGAAGCTGGTCACCATGATGGCCATGGCCACGATCAGCGTAAAGCTGGCAAGGACTCCCCCAAGTGCGACCGAGGCCTGGTTGGGAGCGTTGGCGAGACGGGCCAATGCCAATACGCTCATGGCCGCGGAACCACGCCGGGATGCCGCACCGGATATTGCAGAGAAAATCAGCGCAGAAACACGGGGCATGAGCGCGATGCCACCAATCAAGAGGAGCGCCACGGCAAGGTACCCAAAGATGGGCAAGTCTAAAATGGGCGGCAATTGGGTGAGAACTCCGCCCAGGGCCAGGCAGAGCAGCGCGGGCCAAGGCGTGGCAAGTTTCGCTAACGCGACGTCTTCGCTGCCCGCTTTTAATGCGGGAGCGGGCCGGGTGTTGGCCGCTTCCCACGCCGGAACTGCGCTTCCCAGCAAGGTCACGCCCAATCCCAGAATAAAAAAAACTATCGCCGCCGACATATCGAAATTGACGCTGGGCTTTATACCCGGGAAAAACCCACCTCCCAGATCGCCTCCAAAATAATGCAAAGCCACCGCAGCCGTCAAGTACCCGAGCGCGAGCCCGGCTATTGAACCGGTCGCGCCGAGCACGCTTCCCTCCACCAGGATCTGCCGCAGCAGTTGGCTGCGGGTAAAGCCGAGCACACGCAATAGGGCGAACTGGTGTCGCCGTCGAACAACCGATAGCGCTTGCGTCGAGAATACCAGGAACGCGCCGGTAAACAATGCGACCATGGCCAACATGTTCAGGTTGACACGGTAGGCGCGGGACATGTTGGCAACGCGGATCTCCTGGTCGGCCGTTTCGCTAATGAGGAAATGGCCCCGTGCCGCTAGTTCCTTCGACAGTTCCGTTTTAAACGCGGTGCGGTCGACTCCCCGTACCAGCTTGAGTTCAATGCGTGATAATTGGCCTAAACGCTGGAAGCGCCATTGTGCGGCGGCAACATCCATGACCGCGAGACGCTGTCCCGCCCGGACTCGTGCCAGCCCGCCAGCCACCCGCAGGGCTACCGGTTGAGTTCCAACGCGAAGCTGCAAAAGGTCGCCTTGGCTTACCTCCAGCCATTCCATGGCCGCAGGGGAAAGGAAAATCGCGTCGTCCGCCAGGATATCGAACAGCTTATCCTCAGCCGGAAGGCCGATGAGGTCCGGTGCCATGAGCGAAGCGCGGAAAATGTCCAGGCCGAGAATTTTCAGAGGGGCCCTCTTTCGTTCCTCATCTCCGCCCGGGAGGGCGGCGTCGATTTCGAGCACAGGGTTGGCGAGCTTGACACCGTTGCGCTGGGCCAGAAGCGGATAGATCGACTCATCAAAGGTGGATTGCGCACTCCGAACCTGAAGATCGGACTCGCCGGACAGGCTTCGGGCCGCGGCGGAAAACTCGTTGAAGGCAGCCGCATTGATCAGATGAATTGCATACCCGAGCGCGACCCCGAGCGCAATGGAGATGATGGCCGTGGCAGCCTGCACCTTGTGAGCCTGCCACTCGCCCGATAGCAGCCAGCGCGACAGCGTCCGCTCATGACCCACCTACGTCACCCGAGCGTGGCCAATCTACCGAATTTGCCGGGAGCGGGTGCAATCCATCTTTTGTCAGCAATAGCACGCGGTCCGCCGTCGCGGCGGCCGCGCGTGAATGGGTAACTAGGATTGCGGATGCGCCGTTGCTCTTTATTTCGTCACGCATCAGCATGAGAATGTCCCGCGCGGTATCCGGGTCAAGGTTGCCTGTCGGCTCGTCTGCCAGGATCAGTTTGGGGTGGTGTATCAACGCACGGCCGATGGCCACACGCTGCAGTTCGCCGCCAGAAAGTTGCCGGGGAAAATGCGCTCCCCGGCCGCGAAGCCCAACGGCTGTCAACATTTGTTCGGCCCGCTCTGACGCGAATCCAGGCTGAACTGCATTTAGCAGCAGAGGCAGGGCAACATTCTGATTGAGTGTCAGATGCGGCAGGACGTGAAAAGCCTGAAAAACGAATCCAAGTTTTTCTCGGCGCATACGGGTGGCCGCGTCATCATCCAGCGACGATACGTTGACCCCATCGATGACTATCTCACCCGTATCCGGCACGTCGAGTCCGGCAATGAGATTCAACAATGTTGATTTTCCCACGCCGGATTCCCCCATGATGGCTACATACGCGCCATCTTCCAGAGCGTAGGATAAATCGGCGAAGACCTTGCGGCCGCTTGCATAGGCTTTGCCAATATTGCGTAGTTCGAGCATGTGGTTTTGTTAGCCAATTCTGTGGCACCGTATAGGGCTATTCCTCGAGGGCGGCTTCGTCTCGGCAACGGAGCAGGCAGAACGTGTGATAACGAGAGTATGCATGGAAATAAACACGAGAAAAAACTATTATTGCAAATGCGATAGTTCCCGCCAAGCCTGCGGAAGGGTTGCTTTGCTTGATATGTTTGGGCTAGACAGTGCGTACGCGCTGAAGGCGCTCGCAAAAAAATTGGCCCCGAGCTGGCGGGCTGACGACTGAGTTCTACATTTGAATTTGTTACTAGAAGGGAGAAGGTCAACGATGCGCCATTTACATGCGATCAAGTCCTCTATTCAAGACCGAAACGCACGACTGGTTGCACTTTCCGTTGCGCTGGTGGTGGGTTTATGCCTCAACGCGATCAATCAGGGCATTCCTCTGCTTTTGGGTGAGCCGATGACATTTGGGCGCTGGGTTTCAGCTATTATTACCCCCATCGTTCCCTTCTTCGTCAGTTGTCACGGGCAGGGAATGAGGAGAAACGGATAAGCTTGGGGCGGATTTAGCTGAGTGCAGGGAAGCTAAGCCGATCCGGGCTTGCAGCTATTCATAACGCAAGAACTCTTCCGCGAGCGAGTCCCCGCCGTGGCGCATGATCAGCCCTTCAAGCTCCGCCAGCAAGGCGTCATCTTCATCATCCTCCAGCACACCATCGCCGATCAGCCTTGCAGGCAGACCCGAAATAATTGCCTCTTTTACCGTTTCAAGGGTTGGCGGATATTCCCGATTCTCGTCATTCACCACAGCCTCGATTACCCGCGAGAGCGGCTCACTGGCGTTACTGCGGGCAAAGTCCATCGCGAGTGCTGTTTCTCCAAATTCTTCAATCAGCGCATCCAGTTCATCCAGAAGCGATGCGTCGATATCAAAATGGTGTAAGTGCTCGGTCTCGCTCAAGGATGGCGGTACCAGGCCCGCGACAAAGGAGCGAACTGAGCCCAGCGTGGGGGGTTCATCCGCGTCCGGATCATTGACGCGGCTTTCGATAAGCGCGGAAAGGTTGGGGCTGATGCGGGTGGAAATATCGATTGGATTTCGAATCATGGCAATGTCCCTTTGGAAGCTTTGGAGCGCCGTCCTTGTTTCAAGCCGCGACTGGAATGCACGGCGACTTATGGGGATTATTCAATTTTTAGTCGAGGTCGCGTCCAGAGAAAGTGAATATCTCGATTTGCGGAGTTCGGGTGAATCAGATGTGCAGGTCGACCAGCTTGAGTTCGTCCTGTATTACGAAAGACTCAAAAATAGGTGATTTCAAATACGGGTTTCGATCAATGGCCGTCGCCGGAAGCAGACAGGGCGGCGATAACTTCCTCGTCCGAAACTTGCGGAAAATCCATGTAGAACTGCGCCACCGCGCCGAAGTTCATCGGCGCTGAAAGGCATACTACCCGGTCCGCTTTCGCGCTTACTTTTTCGATCGTATCGGGAGGCGCCACGGGTACCGCGCAAATCAGTTCCTTGGGCTGTTTCGCCTCAAGCGCATGCAATGCAGCAATCATGGTAGCACCGGTGGCAAGTCCATCGTCTATTACGATTACTACCCGTCCGGCAGGATCGATTGGTGCTCGCACAGGGGTATATTGGGCTCTGCGCTGTCGTATCGCCTCAAGTTGCGTGGCAACTTCCTGCCTGATGTATTCATCGCTCGCGCCAACTTGGGAAGCATAGTCTGCGAGGTACACCCAGCCGCTTTCATCGACGGAACCGATGGCGAATTCGGGATTACCGGGGGCGCGCAACTTGCGCACCAGCACTACATCCATTTCTCCGCTCAGCTCGGCCGCAATGATCTTTGCCATCGGCACGGCGCCCCGCGGAATAGCCAGCACCAGCGGGTGCTTCCCGCGGTATTCGGAAAGAGCCGCGGCAAGTTGTTTTGCCGCCGTGACCCGGTTGGAAAAAATCATGACTAACTCCGTTGTGACCGTGGTTATGCGGAATTCATCGTATTTGCCAGTTGACATGAAACCGGTACTCGCTTGAAGTATAGGCGGTCAGGCTGTTTTTTCAATTTTATTGCCTATCGGAATGCTGCTGCGCTGGCGTAGGACAGCGCAGGGCGCCCAGACCCACGGTACTGCTGCCTTTAGCGAACCTACACCGTGCGATTAATGAGCGCACGGAGTTCGCTTAACGGGCGGGCGTTGAGCACGTTTTGTTTTTCCAGCCAGCCGCGACGCGCTTGTCCGAGACCAAAGCGGAGATTTTCGAATTCAAATGTGCTGTGCGCGTCCGAGTCGATGCTGACCAGGACTCCCTCTTCCTTTGCCATCTGGCAATAAATGTCGAGCAGGTCGAGGCGGTCGGGGTGCGCGTTAAGTTCAAGGAAACAACCGCGTCGTCCGGCTTCGCGAATAATCCGCGGCATGTCAATATCATAGGGCGGACGCTGATGGATGATTCGACCGGAAGGATGGGCAAGCATGGTAAAGTGCGGGTGCGACATTGCGCGCAGGACGCGTTCGGTTTGCCTTGCTCGCGACAGTTCGAATTTGCTATGTATCGCGCCGAGCACCAGATCCAGTTTGGCCAGGACGCGGTCCGGCAAGTCCAGACTCCCGTCTTCCAGGATATCCACCTCGATCCCCTTGAGCAAAGTTATGCCTTCCAGGTTTTCGTTAAGTGCATCGATTTCGTCGCATTGTCGCGCCAGGCGCAGAGGATCAAGACCCCTTGCGACAGTAAGGTGGCGTGAATGATCGGTGATCGCAAGATATTGCAGACCATGCGACCGGCCCGCGATTGCCATCTCAAGCAAGGTATTGTGACCATCGGTAGCACTGGTGTGAACGTGCAAATCACCTTGCAGATCGCTGAGTTCCAGCAAATGCGGGAGCCGGCCGGAACGGGCTGCCGGGATTTCGCCGCGGTTTTCGCGAAGTTCCGGCGGAATGTAGGACAAGTCCACGGCACGATAAACGGATTCCTCGGTTTCTCCGGCAATGCGCGTTTTCCCCCGATACACGCCGTATTCATTGATCTTCAATCCGCGCTTCTGGGCAATTTGCCGGACCGCGATATTATGTGACTTGGAGCCCGTGAAGTAGTGTAGCGCGGCGCCATAGCTTTCTTCCGGTACGACCCGCAGATCGACCTGCAAACCGCATTTGAGGAGGACGCTGGCACGCGTCGGACCTACCATGAGTATTTCGGCAACCTCATCATAGGCCGTAAAATGCTGCATCACATTGCTACCGGGTGCAGCGATGACGATGATATCGAGGTCGCCCACGGTTTCGCGCATGCGCCTGAAACTCCCCGCGACCGTCACCTGTTTTATGCCAGGCACGGCCGCAAGATAAGACCGTAATGCTTCCGCATATTGTGCCGCCACCGCCAGCTTGAAGCGACGGATCGGGTCAGTATGAAGTTCAACGGCCTGGAGAATATTGAGTTCGGTCTTTTCGCCGAACCCGGCCAAGGTGTGGATGCGGCCCTGGCGCGCAGCGGAGTAGAGCTGTTCGACGGTTTGCACATCCAGATCGTGATAGAGGTGCCTCACCCGTTTGGGACCAAGCCCTGGAACCCTTAACAGTTCAGTTACGGCCGGCGGAAGCTCAGTGCGCAGACGGTCCAGTAAAGCGCAATGGTCGGTGGAAATAATTTCCTTTATTTTTTCGGAAAGATCGTGACCTATACCGGGGAACCTTGTCAGATCCTCGTCCTTTTCAACCATTGCGTATGCTTCGGTGGAAAGCTCGCCAATAGTCCGCGCCGCGTTACGGTAAGCGCGGATGCGAAACGGATTTGCTCCCTCTATTTCGAGTAGATCGGCAATCTCTTCAAAGATCGCGGCAATATCGGCATTATGGCTGGGCATGCAGCTCGTCCACGTTCGATCTTTTTAACGCGGCGGGAATAAGTACGCAGCGGCGGTTTTGACTTTACCGCTCCCAGTTTAGTCTATCCTGTTAATCATGGAGGCTATCGTAAATCCGAAACGCGTGATCGCTGGCGGAACAATCCATCGCGGCAACTTTTCTCTGTGCACCTATAATAAATAACTGTACGGAAACATGCATGGGAGTGAGGATGAATCCACCAGTACCGCATGCTGATGGCCTCGGGCCGGGTCAAACTCGAGGGTATTTCGAGCACGACGCCGATATGGGTATTATGGGTTGGGGCACTACTGTTGAGCAGGCGTTCGAGGCAGCGGCGCAGGCGGTGTTTAGCATCGTAACCGACCTGGACTCAGTGCGCGCGTCGACTGCGGTCGCGATTGAATTCGAAGAAGCCGATCCCGAGTTTGCCCTGGTCACATGGTTAAATCTGTTGTTGGGGAAGGCCCGAGAGCTTGGCATGGTGTTTTGCCGTTTCCGAGTGCAGCATCAGGGCAATCATTGGCATACGGAAGCGTCGGGCGAGAAGTGGCGTCCGGCCCTGGAGCGCGGTGTCGAAGTAAAAGGCGCTACGCTGACCATGCTGTCAGTCAAAAAAACCGGCGCAACGTGGGAAGCGCGGTGCGTGGTCGATGTATGAGACGTGCAGCGCAATTATGTCGCTGGTACATACCGTCAACTGAACAATAACGCGGGCGAA
The DNA here is from genome assembly GCF_033095785.1 of Nitrosospira sp. Is2. Lineage (GTDB taxonomy): Bacteria > Pseudomonadota > Gammaproteobacteria > Burkholderiales > Nitrosomonadaceae > Nitrosospira. The sequence goes on from NZ_CP137134.1 coordinate 2,679,620, forward strand.
CGTCATGAATCTACAGCAGCTACAGCAACTGCAGCCCTATCTCTGGAGTCTGCCCCGGGTACCAGGCGAGAAGCGGGCAGACGTTTTGCTCTACGGAAGCGCTCCATTGCTGGTGAGCATGGACGACAAGGTGCTGGAGCAGATTGCCGATGTCGCTGCCCTGCCTGGGCTGGTTGGCGCCGCCATGACCATGCCCGATGCCCATTGGGGCTATGGGTTTCCCATCGGCGGCGTTGCCGCGTTCGATGCGGAACGCGGTGGAGTGATTTCCGCCGGGGGAGTTGGGTTCGATATTTCCTGCGGGATACGCTGCCTGCGCAGTAATCTTGACATAAACGATGCTGCGCCCGAGTTCGCCCGCCTCGCAAATGCGCTATTTCACGCGATTCCAGCTGGGGTTGGCGAAGAGGGGGAGATCAAGCTGACCCCAGCGCAGCTCGATGAAGTGATGCAAGACGGCGCGCAATGGGCAGTCAAGCACGGTTACGGCAATACCACAGATCTGGATTACATAGAAGAACGTGGTCGCGTCAATGGCGCGGTTACCGATCATGTTTCGGAACTCGCTAAAAAGCGGCAGCGTGGCGAGATGGGCACACTTGGCTCAGGTAACCATTATCTCGAAGTGCAAGCGGTGGAACATATTTACGATGCTACTGCCGCGCAGGCTTTCGGTCTTTCCGAAGGACAAATTGTCATTTCAATACACTGCGGTTCACGTGGCCTCGGGCACCAGATCGGAACTGAGTATATGGTCCTGCTGGCCAAAGCGGCCAACCGGTTCGGCATCCGTTTACCCAACCGCGAGCTGGCCTGCGCACCGATCAAATCCCCGGAAGGCCAGCAATATACCGGTGCGATGAACGCTGCGATCAACTGTGCGCTCGCCAACCGGCAAATTCTTACTCACCTGGCTCGCACCACCTTTATACAAGTGTATCCCCATGCCGAACTTGAAACCCTGTTCGATGTTTCGCACAATACCTGCAAGATCGAAACGCATGAGATTGACGGCGAACTCAGGGCTCTTCACGTGCACCGCAAAGGCGCGACGCGTGCGTTCGGTCCGTGGCACGAGATGTTGCCGGAGCGTTATCGCGCCGTGGGTCAACCGGTCGTCATCGGCGGCAGCATGGGCACGGGCTCGTACATCCTGGCCGGCGCCAGCGGAAACCCGGCGTTTGCCTCGGCCAGTCATGGCGCCGGCCGGGCCATGAGCCGACATCAAGCGTTGGCACGGTGGAAAGGCCGTGCGTTGATCGATGAACTGGCGCGACAGGGCATACTGATACGGACCCGATCCATGCGGGGCGTAGCGGAAGAGGCCCCCGGCGCATATAAGGATGTTGACCTTGTCGCCGAGGCGACGGAACAGGCCGGGCTGGCGCGGCGAGTTGCTTTCCTTCGTCCAAAAGTTTGCGTCAAGGGATGATTTCAAAATGGCCATGTATCAGCGTATCCTGGTGCCCATTGACGGGAGTCCAACTTCCCAACGGGCGTTTGAGGAAGCGCTTGGCCTCGCCGGGCAAGCGGGGCAGGGCACGCAACTGGAATTGTTGCATGTTGTCGAGATAATCCTTTTTCCCGACAGTGAAATTTATTTCAACTATGCTGAGCTTCAGAAAATCATGAGAAGCAGCGGCGAAAAAATACTGGCGGAGGCCGAAAAAATGGTCCGGCAGGCGGGTGTCGCAGTGCAGAAAAGATTGCTCCAGGCTGATGGAGAACGCATTGCCAACGTAATCGTCGAAGAAGCCCGGCGTTGGCCCGCCGACTTGATCGTCATAGGCACCCACGGCCGTTCCGGTTTCAGCCGTATTCTCTTTGGGAGTGTGGCCGAAGGCGTTGTGCATACCGCTGATGTCCCCGTGTTATTGATCCGCGGGGCATAATCCGCGTCAAATCGAAATTTGTGCTCACATCGTGAAAGTCCTGTCCTGTTTTTTCAAGATAGGCCTTGCAACGTAAACATCGGAGGATATCGTCATGAAATTGCCACTGCAGATCACCACGAGGGACGTTCCCCATTCTGAAGCGCTGGAGGCTCACATTCGCCAGAAAGTGGAAAAGCTCGACACCTTCTACCCCAAAGTCATGGGCTGCCGAGTGGTGGTCGACGTTCCGCACAAGCATAAACATCAAGGGCGCACCTTTAACGTGCGTCTCGATATTACAGTGCCTGGCAAGGAACTGGTGGTGAATCAAGCGCATGAGGATGTATATGTCGCGGTCCGCGACGCCTTTGATGCGGCCAAGCGCCAGCTGGAGGATTATGGCCGGCGGCAGCGCGGCGATATCAAGGCGCACACACCGGTCTTGCATGGGAAGATAGTGCGTCTCATAACCGAGGAAGGCTACGGATTTATTGAGACTCCAGAAGGAGAGGAACTCTATTTTCACCGCGATAACCTGGCTGAAAATAACTTCGAGAAATTGGAGGAGGGCAGCGAAGTCAAGTTTCTTGAAGATATTGGTGGCGAGGGTCCTCAGGCGAAGCGTGTAAGCGCTGGCAAGCGCCACATCGCGGAGGGCGAAGCAGAACAGGAGTGATGAGTCCTGGCCGTTGCGCTCTTCGCCTCGAGGCCTTCCCGCTTTTTCTCTGCTCCATAGTGCCCAGTCTGATGGCACTTATGCTGACGCTGGTCACGCGATTCTCACGGGTGCCGGCGTCGACACCGAAGTTTCGGTCGACAGCACAAGCAGAGAGTAAATTCCAATGAGTGATGGTCGGCACGCGAAAATCGGTCTTCAGGCTGGCGATGCTTTGATTCTGGTGGACGTGCAAAATGACTTTCTTCCCGGCGGCAGTCTCGCTGTGCCCGCCGGTAACGAGGTCGTCCCGGTGCTAAATCGCTATCTCGCGCTATTCCATTCACATCGTTTGCCTGTTTTCGCCACCCGCGACTGGCATCCCCCTGATCACTGCTCCTTCCAGCGTCAGGGCGGTCCATGGCCGGCTCACTGCATCGCGGCGACCCGGGGCGCGGCCTTCCCCGCCAGCCTTCACCTTCCCGCTGATACTTTTGTCATATCCAAGGCGACCGCGCGGGAGAGGGATGCCTATTCGGGGTTTGATAACACCCAGCTCGATTCCTTACTAAAGTCCGCCGGCACTGTGCGCGTATTCATAGGGGGCTTGGCGACGGAGTATTGCGTGCTCGATACCGTGAAGGATGCGCTGCGTTACCATTACGCGACATTTGTTCTCGAGGACGCGATCCGCGCCATTGACACCAGCCTGAACCACGGCGGCGCCAGGGAGCAGATGAAAACCCTGGGCGCGATTCCCATCCACCTTGAAATGCTTAACGCATGAATCCCAGTTCCAGTCCGCTTCTGACCGACCATTATCAACTTATGATGATGCAGAGCTATCTGGAGCAGGGAATGGAAGAAACCGCAGTGTTTGAGCTTTTTGTACGTAAGCTTCCATCGTGCCGTAATTTCATGGTCGCAGCGGGTCTGGAGCAGGTCCTGGATTTTCTGGAGAATCTTACGTTCTCTCCGGACGAGTTGGCATGGCTGGCCATCCGTTTTCAACCTCATCTCATCGATTATCTTGAACGGTTCCATTTTAACGGGGACGTTCATGCCATGCCGGAAGGAACTCTTTTTTTTCCGGACGAGCCCATCCTGAGGATAACCGCACCGCTGCCACAAGCCCAGCTGGTCGAATCGCGGGTCATGAATCTGCTGCACTTCGAGACCATGATCGCAACAAAGGCCGCGCGCTCGGTGCTGGCGGCGCCTGGCAAGCTACTGGTGGATTTCGGCATGCGCCGCGCTCATGGCGCTGAGGCGGCTCTCCTCGCCGCACGGGCGAGCTACCTTGCCGGGTTTTCCGGCACTGCCACCGTGCTGGCGGGGATGCTGTATGGGATTCCGTTATTTGGCACCAGCGCCCATTCCTACATACAGGCACACCCGGATGAAGCTACGGCGCTGGAGAACTTTGCCCGATCCTACCCGGACAACGCTGTTCTGCTGATCGATACGTACGACACCGAAGCGGCTGCAGCCAAGGTGGTGAGCTTGGCTCGCAAACTGAGCGCAGATGGGATAAGCATAAAGGGTGTGCGGCTGGATAGTGGCGATCTTGCCATGCATGCCCGGCATGTCCGACGGATACTCGACGAAGGCGGACTGGACGATGTCGCGATCTTCGCCAGCGGAAACCTGGATGAATACCGTTTGAGTACGCTCGTGTCACCCGCTGGATCGCCAGCGGCGCCAATCGATGGTTTTGGCGTGGGAACGGCGCTGGATGTCTCTAGCGATGCGCCGTCGCTCGACTGCGCCTACAAGCTACAGGAATACGCCGGCAAGGCGCGCCGCAAGCGCTCGGAAGGAAAAGCAACCTGGCCAGGAAGAAAACAGGTTTATCGCAATTACGATGTCTCCAGCGGCTATATCTCACACGATATCGTCACGCTGGAGGGAGAAGATCGTCACGGCGGAGAGCCGCTCATTGTCCCCGTAATGCGGAGCGGAAAGCGTATTAACGGCAGTAGCACGCTTGACGAAATGCGTAAACGGGCGTTGGCTGGCTACGCCCGTTTGCCGCAGTCTTTGGCGGCGATCGATGCATCGTCGGCTTACCCGGTGGAGATTTCCGCACCGTTGCGCGCTCTGGCGAATCAGCTGGATGTGGATACGGGGGCGCAACCGTTTCAGGCACCAGCATCATAATGTCATTATCAAATCTCACTCGCGTCGCACTAACGGTCCGGCATCGGACAATTCGCTCGGATTCATCCACGGAGGCATGGCGGTAGGCATGAGCTTCGCCTCCATGGATTCGAGCAGAGCGTTGATCCGGTGAGTTTGGCCCTGAAATGCCGCGAGAAGCGTATGTAAATTTCGATTTGGTTCCACGTTTTTGAGCTCTAGCAGATGCAGCACAAGCTAGGTCCCAGGCTAACTCCCCGCACCTGTATTCGGAAGCATACGTGCCGGAGACGCGATGGAGCGACCCTGTCCGCAATGGGCAGGAATGCGATCCCCAATCATTTATTCCAGTTCGACGCGTAGCCCAAAAAGACGGACAACGCAGAGCTCATCTTCCTTTATCAGGGGTATCCTGATTCCCACGGGAATGGATGACAAGCAGATTGGCATCATGCGTGACAATTCCCAGCAGCGCGGCGCCCAACACCCGGTCTATATTGCACCAATACTCCTGGAACGGACCGTATGGATCAGCTACAAGTACAGTACGCTTCAGCCGGTCATAGCCGGTCAATACAACGAAATGCCCAGCCTGAAAGCCTCGCACGTCATCGGGTGTATCATCCGGTCCATATTCTCTCGGGGCGCGGTAAAGGTAGGTGGAGCTCAATCCGGTCAGAATAGGCAGGCCACGGCGCAAGAGGCCATGGATGAGTGATTGCGAGAGGTCGATAAGCCGCAACCGCCCACCCAGGCGGAGGAACTCCAGATAGCCTTCCGTGGCATGCCGCAATCTTGGTTCCGTTTTTAGCTCGCGCTGGAGCCTTAGCCGTTCGGCGATGTCCACGCCCGGAGCGAACCAGGTCGGATCGAAAACCATCAGGTTGTAGGTATATATCGTGGCCTGGAAACCGTTGCGCATGGCATCGCAACCCAGAAAAACTGCAGAGGTGCCACTGTCGCTATCCAGTTTCCGGGTTCGCGTTATGACACTCCTCAGCGTCTCCGTCTTTCCCCAATAGTTATACATTGCATGCAGGCAGGTCGGCCCGCATGTCGTTTCATCCGGCTGAGGCAGTGTTCTGACTGGCAAGCGTACTGTTGTCCTGAGCATGGCATTGATATGGGCTGACTGGGCTGGTGAGGTAATTCTGGAACTCGGGACAGCCTCCTGCACGGTTTCTTAAAGAAAGGTTAGCACGGAGATGGGGCAAAGTGGAATGCCGTTCCCGTGAAATATAAACAAGAGTTGATCGCTGATGCGAGAAGAGTTCGATAGTTAGGAAGGGGGTCTAGGGCCTCGTTGACGTTTTAGGATGTGGTTGGGTTCATGTTATTTTTCGGACGGATCAATCGATCGAGCTTTTCCCACTCGGGGGCATCAATGTCAAACCCCTCTCCTTCATTCAGGAACGTTACCGCATGGGCTTGCTCTGCCGGTGATAGCACTTCCTGTTTTGACTGCAACGACTTAAGTACCGCGAGATCTGCTTCGGAAGCATCCTTCAACTTGCATAGCCGCCGGCGAATGCGCGTCGTCAAATCGATCGCGCTGGCTTGCAGCGAAGCAATGGCAAACGGGGCCTCGAGTTCATGCGCGAGTCCGTGGAAATATTCGCGTTCGCTCTGCCTCAGAAAGGCGGCATCCACAATCACGGTATTGCCCGCCATCAGCAGTTCGCGCGCGAGTTTGTGGAGGCGCTCATAAGTATGTTGTGTCGCGCTTGCAGTGTATATGGCATCGCCCGATTCGCGGCTGTCCGCCAGCGGCGTGAGTCCAAATAGACGTTTACGCTCCACATCGGAACGGATGCGTATTGCCTGGAACCGTTCCAGCGCTGTCTGCGCAAAAGTTGTTTTGCCTGACCCGGGTAATCCATGTGTAATAATCAGCGCGGGGCGGTGCCACGCGAGGCGCTCCCCAGCAAGAGCAACAAGACTGAAGCAATTGGCCAATGCGGCCGTTCTTGCTCGCTTACGCAAGCCCGTCTGCTCCGCGCGAATCGCGCTGACCATGGCGCGCACCACGGCGCGGTAGGCAATATAGTAACGCAGCAAGCATACCCCGCCGTAATCTCCAGTAGACTCCAGGTAAGCGTTCAAGAAACGGAAGGCGAGGTCAGGTCGCTGGTAGTGCAACAGATCCATGACGGTAAATGCAACTTCATTCATTAGGTCAATCCAGCGCAGCGACGGGTTGAACTCGATACAGTCGAAGGGGATGGGCTGATTGCCGATAAGTGCGATATTGCCGAGATGCAGGTCACCATGGCACTCGCGTACAAAACCCTGCGCATGGCGCTGTTCAAGGCGATACTCGCATTTGCCATATTCCATTTCCATGGCATGACGCAGCGGGGTCACCCTGGTTTCATCTTCGTGACTCGCCAGTGCACCTTGCAAGCGCTCAAAGCTTTTCGATACTGATGAATAGGTGGCCGCGGCTGTACCAAACCGAACTGACGCTTTCGTCATTGGCAGGCCGGCATGAAATCGGGCGATGGTGGCCGCGAGGCTATCCATATGCGAGGGTAGAATCTTATTGCGCGCGGCGAGGCGATCCAATTGTTTCAGGGTGGAAAAGCGCCGCATTCGGACAGCATATTCAATCGCTGGCAGCGTGCCCAACTGGGGTATTTCCAGCGTGCCCCCGATGGGAATAACATCGAGATACAGCCGTGGCGCCAATCGGCGGTTGAGTCGGATTTCCTCGTCGCAGTAATCGCGGCGCCTTGCCAGGCTGGTAAAATTCAGGAAGCCGAGATCAACCGATTTCTTGATTTTGTACGCGTAACGTCCCGCCAGGAGCACCCAGGATATGTGCGTTTCAACCAGTCGCACCCGTTTCGCGGGATGGGGATAGCGCTCCCCATCCAACAAGGCAGTGATCAGCCTGCTCTGCAGATCGTCATTTATTTGCGGAGTAGGAGAATGGGATTTTGAGCACTTGACCATTGCTTTCAGCAAGACGCCGACCATGCCGTCGCATGATAGCTGGAAGAGCGACCAGTCGGATTCTAAGGAAACTGTTCAGCGAACATCGCAAGGAACCCCTCCAGCGCATCTGCGGGAAGCCGGTTAATACCCGCCGCGGCCCGACGCCCTCCACCTGTCTCAAACTTGAGGCAGAGCGTATCGGCACCCTGCGGATTGGCAATCGGGGCGCGCACGCTGACCGTATAACCGCCATACCGATTCGATGTGATCACCGCATGAGCGCTCATCGGATTATCGTTCGCCAGTTTGTTCGCGAAAACACCGTTTACCCGCCTTGCCCACGCTTCATCGGGTAGCATATAGGCCGCGTGATGTCCGCCCGCCTGCAGGGGTCGAATCGGAGCAACCATGCTGATATCGTGATGAAACCCAGCCGCAAGCCGGTCAAATGCTGGTGACCTGGCAATAAAATCAAATGGATCGGGATATGGCCGCATTTCTTCGTACAGCTTGGCCGGTTCGAAATGCAGATCTTGCAGACGGTCGCCATAACCATTGTAATTCAAGTACTCACCCAGCGATGCCAGCTTTTCTGTTTCGGGTTCCGAAAGTCCCGCATCTTTCGCAAGGGCGCGGCCGCTCTGCCCAAGATTATCCCCAAAGGCGGCCACGATTGCCCATAAGCGGTAGTGCCCTCGCAAGTACCGATCAACCAGGATGCTAGTGCATACTTGCGCGGATAAGTCGATATGGGCGGCAAGATTTTGGTGCAGCGGTATTTCACCTGCATAATGGTGGTCGAAATACTCGACGCTTGCTCCCGCCTCCAGCAAGCGCATGAGCCCCTTTCGGTTACTGTCGAGCGAGATATCGAGTACGGTTACCTGATCACCCATGCCGGCTTCCACCCGGTCAAGCAGCTTGATGTCGCGCTTGACTCCGGTAACCAGTGTGGCCCGCGCCGGATTTTCGAGCCGGAGCTGATGCAATGCACATAAGCCGTCGGCATCGCCGTTAAACACATCATAATTCATGCTGATTTCTCGGAATTCAACTCAATAATTTTCAAATAGTACGCTTGGTAAATAGCAGGTATTAACAGGAGAAGCGTATAGCGCCGCAGGAGTCGGAATAGCGGCTCCGGTTCGCATTGACCGCGGCGGAAACCCGCCTAGCGCAACCTCGATTGATAGTTCAGGGGTTCTTCCCATGAGAAAGCTGATATTTGCCGCCCGGACGTTTTTTATAAACCGCGGAGCACGGGCGGAACGTGTCAGCGAACTTACAGGCGGCACTAAGAGGCAAGGAAGCAGCTTACACCGCTAATGGGCAGGGTACCAGAAGGTTCTATTGTGGAGGCTGTGCCACTTTTTCAGGGAGCGGCTGCATTGAAAGTGTTTTATTTTGCCTCAGAATTTCCTCTATCTTATCGGCTGTGACACCGGGACTAAACAGATATCCCTGCATTTCATCGCATTCAAGCGCGCGTAGAAGCGCTGCCTGCTCATGGGTTTCAACCCCCTCCGCGATTACCTGCAGATGCAGGGAGTGCGCCAGAGATATGATGGCGGAGACGATCGTAAAGTCATCGGGATTTGTCGTCATATTGATAATGAAAGCGCGATCGATTTTAAGCACGTTCACCGGTAATTTGGCTATATAGTTGAGTGACGAATAGCCAGTCCCAAAATCATCTATCGCGACTTCGATATTCATAGCGCGTATGCGCCTGAGCTTATCAATATTCGCTTCAATGTCCTGCATGATCACGCTTTCGGTAATTTCAAACTCCAGGCCGATCTCGATGTTTTGCGCGGCGTCCAGGACGCTAGCAACCATATCGACGAAATCGCTCTGCTGTAGTTGAATCGGCGAGACATTTACTGCAATTTTGGGGGGATTCAACCCCATGTCCTGCCATTTCCTGTAATCCGATATTGCCTTGCTTAACGCCCAGCGGCCCGCCTCAAGTATCATCCGCGTTTCTTCGAGCAGGGGAATGAAACTGAGCGGCGGTATAAGGCCGATTTCGGGATCACGCCAGCGCATCAATGCCTCCAGACCGCTGATTTTTCCAGTTCTCAGATTAATTTTAGGTTGGTAGTGCAGCACCAGCTGTTCTTGCTCCAAGGCCTGTCGCAACTTGGTTTCAAGCTTGAGCTTCTCCGTGATGCGAGCGTTAAACTCGGGTGCATAAAAACGGTGCCTGTCGCAAGAAAGCTTGGCCCTTTTCAGTGCTGTTTCAGCGTGCCGCAAAAGCGTATCGGCATCCAGACCATCGCCAGGATAAAACGATGTTCCTGCTCTGGCGGAAACGTGCAGCTCCTGTTCGCTTATCGGGAACGGCTGGTTCTGGATTCCGAGCAAAACTTTGTCCAGAATATGCGTAATCGATGTACTTTCTCCTTGATGCATAGTGGCGATCGCGAAGTGATCTGCCGAAAGATGGGCCAGGATATCGGTTTCCGGAAGCAACTGCTTCAGTCGTTGCGCGAGCTGACGCAACAGGCTATCTCCAGCTTGGTGGCCAAGTGACTGGTTTATACTGCTGAATCGCTCAAGGTCGAGAATAATTACCGAAAGGACCTTACGGCTGTGGTCACTCGTCGCGATTCGCTGGCTGACACGATCGAGAAAAAGCGCTCGATTAGGAAGGTTCGTTACCGCATCAAAGAAAGCCAGATAATTGATGCGTTCCACCTTTTTCAAATGGTCCAGGGCGAAAGAGATGTCACCGGCCATTTCGTTTAACAGAGCCATTTCCTCCTCATCGAAAAAAGCGGTTTCCGGCGCGTAGAGCGCGAAGACGCCCACCACTTCCGCTTCCAGCGTTAACGGCAGCACCACCATCGAGTGATACCCGCGCTCCAGTGCAGTGCTGTAGTCCGGCTGCATCCGCGAGTCCGTTAGATCGTTGCAAATCGCAGGCTTTACCTGCTTTATCGCTTGCGCTATCAAGAAGGAGTTTCCTGAAGATTCGAGCACGTTATCCAGGCTGAGCTGAGACAGATAGCCATCATCTCGTCCGGCCTTTGCTATTGGCGTGACGTTTCGTGCCTCTCCATCGAACGTGCCGATCCAGCTAAACACAAATCGGCCGTGATCCACCGCGATACGGCATGCGTCATCAAAAAGCTCTTGTCTTCCTCTAACCCGGACGATAGTGGTGTTGATACCGCTTAACACGCTGTAAATCCGGTTGAGCCGGACGATTCGGGCCTCGTACTCCTTACGCAGGGAGATTTCCGTAGTCAGCGCCTCGGTCCGCTGTGCGACCAATTGCTCCATGTTTTCATGCAACCAGGCGCGCTCCAGCGCAATGCTTACCTGCTGCCCGATGCCATATAACATTTCCAGTTCATTATCATTGAAAGGCTCTTGTCCGTTCCCCACCACATTGAGGATGCCTCGGTTCTGGTTACCACTCCGCAAAGGGACGCTGGCGTGCCAGCCGGGGGTCTCAGCATCCCCTTCGGGTTTTACACGATGCCGGCAACTGACAATGTTGGTGACCTGGCCCAGGTCCCCTGCGAGGAAAAGGCGCTGACATTCGCATCGTGCATCCGTCATGCTCGCTGCCGCTAATGTTGCCGGTGCATTGCGCGCGGCAGCCAATCTGAAAGTATTGTCGTTTTCCAGGTAGATCCATCCGGACAGTAGCCCGGGTAGTCCCATGGCATGCTCAAGCGCTTTTTCACAAACCTCGCGTTCAGTTACGGCCTGGTTCAAGCCCTCGGCGATACGGTAAAGGCCGCTGAGTAGGTGATTAGAGTGCGCCAGTTCCAGCTGGCGCGCGTGGAGTTCATTATTGAGACGGATTGCATCCTCATAGATTGAAATCAGCAAATCCAATATCTGCTGGCGTTCGGCATTTATGAAATGCTTTTGACCCCCCAGATAAATCTCCATTCCCATCTGCATTTTCTGATTCTTGCGTAATGCCAGATTCATAAGCAGATAGCTGATGCGGGAAAGGAGATACTCGTTTTCATAAGGCTTGCGGATGAAGTTATCAGCACCGCATTCCAGCCCTTTCATGATATCCCTGATGTCTGACAGCGAGGTGAGCAGGATGACGGGGATATCCTTGAGCTCTTCCGCCCGTTTGATTTCGCGGCATAGCGTGTATCCATCCATCTCGGGCATCATCACATCGCTCACGATAAGCGTGGGTTTGTGCCGCCGAGCCGCTGCGAGGGCCTCCTTGCCATTTGCCACGGCTATCACGGAATAGCCGTCCTCCTCAAGCAGGTAACGCAGTTTTTCAGCCTGGGTCGGGCTGTCCTCCGCAATCAAAATCTCGGCATTGATGGGCTTACTTTGAATATCGCACGCCACGCTCTGATTCTCCCCTATGATTCACAAGATTTGTTAACGCCGTGGCAATCTTTTCCAGCGGGAGGATCAGCATCGCTGCATCCAGCCTGATTGCCTCACCTGGCATGCCATGCACTACGGAACTGTCCCTGTCCTGGGCAAAAGTAATGGCGCCACGCTCCTTGAGTAGCTTTAGTTCGCTTGCTCCATCGCGCCCCATTCCCGTCAATAAACCGGCCACAGCCTCGGCTCCGTAGATCTCGGCAATAGCACGGAAGAGGTATGAGATCGAAGGCCTTAACCCATGCTCGGGATCATTTTTTGTCAGAACAATCTTTCCCTCGCGCTCTACCTTCATCTGGTGCTCATCAGGCGCCACATAGACATGTCCGGGCAGCAGAAATTCGCCGTGTGTTGCGACATGGACGGGTAGGCCCGATGAAGTCGCCAGCCAGCGGGCGAATCCGGTGATAAACCCGGGAGACATGTGCTGGACGATTAAAATTGGCACGGGGAAATTTCTTGGAAGTGCCGCCAGGATGGTTTCAAGCGCCGGCGGTCCCCCGGTAGAGGCACCGATGGCTACAACTCTTATTTTGGCTGATTCTCGCGCCAATGCCACGTTTGCCGGTCGCGGTACCGGCGCGGCAGCGCGGTCGCGCGGCCAGCGACGTATTACCTTTACTTCTGACATCAGCTTTACAGTCTGTAGCAAGTCTCGCGCCATGACCTCATGATCGGGATGGCCGATGCCGGTCGGACGGCGCAGCACTGCCAGCGCGCCTGCGTCCATCGCCTTAAATGTTGTGGCGACTTCAAAAGGATCTTCGGTGCCGCTTACGATGACAATGGGCGTGGGATCGGTTTCCATGATCAAGCGCGTGGCGTCAAGCCCGTTCAGTTTGGGCATGTGGATGTCCATGGTGATAACGTCCGGCCGCTGGCGGCGCACGACATCGAGCGCTTCCTCGCCGTCACATGCTGTGCCGACAACGCTGATGCCAGGGTCGGAGCTGAGAATGTGTACAAGGAATTCACGCACTACGGACGAGTCATCCACTACCAGAACCCTGATCATGAAAGCGCAGATGACGTGCCGATAAGCCGCCGAATAACCTCCAGCAGGTTGCTCTGATCGAAATTGCTTTTCACAATGTAGGCGTTGGCGCCAGCATCAATCCCCCGCTCGCGGTGTTCACGTGATTCCAGTGCCGTAACCAGCACGACGGGTAGTCCCGCAAATTTCTTCTCGGCCCGGATTTGAGCCGTGAGGCCAAAGCCATCCATGCGTGGCATTTCCACATCGGAGACGACCAGGTCAAATGAGCCCGTCTTAAGCGTTGTGAAACCATCCACTCCATCCACGGCTGTGGTGACACGATAGCCCCCCGACTCCAGGATGTTTTTGAGCAACACGCGCGAAGTAATAGAATCCTCCACCACCAGAACCGATTGTTTTTTTGCTTTCTCATCCTTTCGGGAAGGTATCGGGCGCGCACTCTCCTGGGCTGCAGGGGGTCGCTTCACAGCCGATTTGAGTAAATCGGCTGGGTTGAGCACAGGCGCCATGCGGCCGGACCCGAGGACGCTCGCTCCCGCGATATTTCGTACCCGGACCAAAGGCCGAACCAGTGCTTTGGCCAGCACCTCTTGTTCACCTACAATCGCTTCGACTAAAAACGCCACGCGAAGGAGACCGGACCCCAGCACTACGGCGGTTACACTGTCCGTTGGCTCGCCGGGTGCGGAATGACGGGGTAATTCAAGTATGTCGCTCAACCAGACGAGTGAGATCGGCTGTTCATCCACCAGGATGGTGGTTCGGTTCTCCACCGTTCGAATTTCTTTATCAGGAACCCGAACCACTCGCTCAACGCTCGTTGAGGGAATAACAAAAAGTTGCTCGCCAGCATGAACGAGTAGTCCGCGGAAGTTTGCCAGCGTTCGCGGCAACGAAATATGGAAAGCAGTCCCAGCACCGGGTATCGACTTTATAACGATGTTCCCACCCAGATGCTCGACCTTTTCATGGACAATCGCAAGCCCAAGTCCCCGCCCGGATATATCGGTGACAATGGGGCTGGTTGTGACGCCCGATTTAAAGGCCAGTGCCGCCACTTCCAGTTCACCCAACTGCTCCGCCTCCTCGGCCAAGATAACGCCGAGCTTGCAGGCTGCAGCTTTAACCATGGCGAGATCAAAGCCCGCCCCATCATCCGTGACGAGCAGCTCAACCGTACTGCTGTCTTTTTGCGAACATGCTAACGTGATTGTTCCGTGTGGTGGTTTGCCCTTGCTTACTCGCACCGCGGTTGGCTCGATACCGTGATCAATGCAATTACGCACGAGGTGGATAAGCGGATCCTTCATCTCTTCCAGGATGTGTCGATCTATCTCAAGCTCGCTTCCCCGGATCGTCATTTCCAAGTTTTTACCCTGATCGCGTGCCAGTTCTCGCGAGAATCGCGGGAGAATCTGAAGCAACGACGCGAACGGCAGTAATTGCATCTCCTTGACGTCTTGCCGCAGGCCGTCGGTAAGGCTGGTCAGCATTCGCTGATCCTGCTCGGCCGCGCGTTGCAAGCGTGCAAGCTGATCCTCAAGCATTTTCATCTGGACTTGCTCGGCATCGAGATATTTGAGGAGCTTTGGAAGCTCATGCGTCCTGATTGAACTGTTGCCATTCGCGGCAGTATGCGTAAGTTCGCGATCAACCACTCTCAATACCGGTTGGATTTGAAGCCGCTGTTTCTTCCATGCTGCGAGTGTGGTGAATGCGTGCCCAAGTTCCTCGGCGCGGTGACCTACCGCCAGGCACGGCAGCAACAGTTCCTCAACCTGGCGCATGACTGTGTCCAATTTTTCTGCTGAGACCCTTACAGTAGCGAGTGCCCGGCTAGGTGCCGCGCCTGATACCTCTCGTGTATCGACGTCGGTTGGTGGATCATCCGAGGGCGGGAGCACAGGCTCAGGTGCCGTCGAAAATTCAGGCAGCGGCCTTAGCAATGCCTCATTAATTTGACGAATGAGTGCGCCGATCAGAGGTTTAAGGGCGCCCTTCTGGCCGTCATCGATGGCAAGAAGCCGCTCTACGGTGTCGGTCCCTTGGAGTAGCAGGTCGATCAATTCTGGCGAGATGACCAGGTGCTTCTCTTTCATTGCTGAAAACGCATTCTCCAACGACCGGCAGACTGCCTCGATGTCCGTGTGATTAACGGTTCGGGCAGCCCCCTTTAAACTGTGGGCGGCCCGGAAAATCGTTTCAACAAGTGCAAATTGTTCAGCTGATGGTGTTTTTTCCAGCGCCAGCAGTCCCGAAGCCATTGTCTGAAGATGCGCATCTGCTTCAATCCGAAATGTGATGAGGAGCTTCTTCAGAAGCACATCATTCTTGCTTGTCATGAGCGTCTTCCATTCTTGATCTCACCTACTAACGCCCTCAGCCGAGTCCCCATGTCATGGAGTGCCTGTGCAGCTTTCTCCGCCTGCCTGGTGCCCGCTACGTTCTGTTCGCTCGCTTCCTTGATATTGTTCATCGCCACTGCTACCTGATCCATACCGACCATCTGCTGATGGCTGGACGCGGCGATCTGCGTTGCTGCCTGAGACGCTTCGTTGATACTGGCTGACAGCAGCCTGATTGCCTCGTCGGTTTCGGCTGATTGTTTCACGCCGGCTTCAACTGCCTTGTTGCCCTGTTCGGTAGCGAGAACGGCGACGTTGGTTGCCTTCTGAATATCGCCGAGAATAGTACGCACCTGGCCGGTTGCCTGCTTTGATTGCTCGGCAAGGCTTCTGATTTCATGTGCCACCACGCCGAAACTCTTGCCTTGTTCGCCCGCCCGGGCGGCCTCGATGGCGGCATTAACCGCGAGGAGATTCGATTGCTCAGCCAGGTCGTTGACGGTGGCAATGATCTGGCCGATGGCATGGCTCTGCTCGGATAATTGGACAATGCTTTCCGCGATGGAGCTCATCTGCTCCCTGATGCGGTGCATCACATGAAGAGCTTCTTCCACCGATTTGCGTCCTGCCTGGGAGACATTCGACGCTTTCTGCGCGCTTTCTGAAACATACTTCGCCTTTTGGCTTGCATGCTGGGCGGTTTGCTTGACCTCTTCCACCGTGGCGGTTGTCTCGCTCACTGCGGCTGCGGTCTCGGCTGCGCTTGAGGCTACTTGCGTGGTCGTGGCGAGAATCTCGGCTGAGGAAGATGACAGCTGAGAGATATTTTCACGAAGCTCGCGTGTAATAACACGGCTGAGATGGATTCCGATCGCTAACCCGACAATGACGGCAAACAGGGCCGCCACTATTAATGTCAGCATATACGAACTTACCTTCTCGGCAACTTCGGTCCTTCCTTTATCCAGCAGCTTCGCCTGTTGATCATAGAAGCGCGTGGCTTTGTCGATGAGTGCAATGCTGCGAGGACGGAACTCCTTGATGGTATAATCTATTGCTTCTTCAGTCTGTTTTTCCAGTGCCAGTCGGACCGCCTGTTGCTGAGCTTTCTCTGTTTGCTGCTGGAGTTCCTCAAGGTCATCCAGCAGGTCGGTACCTTCCCGCCCAGCCATCAGGTCGCGCATTCTTTCAAAAATTTGCTGGTACTTGCGATCATTAGCTTCTAGAAGGGCTTGATTTGTCTTGTGTAGTTCCTGGTACAGCAACATACCCCTAACATACGTCTGCTGGGCAAAGGTCACGGCCCGAAGGTCATTGGCGGCCTCCAGGAGTCGCTCGTCGACATTAAGAAAATGGTTGTACGTCGCCCGAGTCTGATTGAGGGCATAAAAGGCGACGCTGGTTACGAGCACAAGCAGTGCCAGTACGATTGTGTAGCTCCCAATTATTTTTTTGCTGATGGTCATATTTTTTCTTCCGGGGCCCTGTACTGCAGCTGCAGCGTCTTAACGGCATTTTGGTCGACGCCTTCGAGGATCGGGGATTTCGTCCAGACTGCTACTCTGCGACTTGCTCCTGCACGATAATATTTTCTGACACCAATAGTTTTTCCGCATCAAGGAGGGTGACTCTCTCAGGTGTGACACCCTTCAGATAATCCTTTCGCACGCCTGTAAGTGTGGGGAGTGAGGACTGGACGTCCCTCAGCAAGAAGTTGCGTACGCCGACGATCTCATCCGCCAAAATACTGAAGAGTATTTTTTCCGATTGCAGCACGATAATCTTGTTGAGATCGGTTAACCCTTTTACGGGTAGTTCGAAGAAATTCTTGAGGTCAAGGACGGGCAATATCGCGCCTCGCAAATTAACAATGCCAACCACGAAAGCTGGTGTGCACGGCAGCGGTACAAGTTGCTCGAGTTTGGCAACCTGCCGCACGTAGCGCGTCTCAACCGCATAGCGTTCGTAAGCAAGTGCGAATTCGAGGACCTCGACCGCGTCTTCGGCGTTTTCCGGCTCTGACCGTTCTTGCGCGAGTGTCAACGCTCTTGCTTGAAGAGTCCGCTGCGTTTCTTCCGCGGACGGAGTCCAGACTCTTTCGAGCGCGGTACGCGCAGTCTCGAGACGCTGCTCGACTTCATTGAAATTGGTGTACCCCGATTTCTCGTCTTTTTTTGAACGGATGCTTGGTTTTTCGGTCACTGTGCTTCTCTGTCCAGCGATACCGGCAAGATACTCGAGCGCGCGGATGTGATAATGTCCGTAAGCCGTCCGGCAGTCAGTCCGTTCGATTCCGGTAGAAGTTCATCGTATGGGCGCAGCGAAAGTAGCGCGAGCGCATTGTCGAAATGGCGTTCCGCCTCCCCGGCCCGGTCATGAGACATACAAAGGTTGCCTAGTGCAAAGTGCGCGAGTACGAAATCGGGATCGAGATAAAGAGTTTTTCTCAGCAAATGCATTGCCGTGGTGCGTTGCCCCAGTTCCTGATTTATTGTCGCAAGAAGATAACGGGCTGCCGGGTTCAGTTTATTGACTGCGATTGCTTTTTCACACCAGCTGACGGCTTCGGCGAGTTTCCCCAGATTGGCATAAGAGCGCGCGGTATCGCAGAGCATCTCGAATGTCTCGTCATCCTCCTTACTGGCAGCGCCGCGCGGTTCTGCTGCTTGATCGGGCATCGCTACCCTTTCTATCAAGTGTTCTGTCGCTACGCTTTCCGAGAACCGTAGCATTTTCTCATCCTCACCCAGCGAAAATAGCGGCAGGGCTTGAGCCTGCGAGTTTGCGGCGTCTTGCTGCAAAACGGGCATCCAGATTGGGTGATCGTCGACGGTCACCGATCGCTCGGCGATTGTTGCCTTTTGGTAGAAAATTGCAGTAGGAAAGGTAGTCTGTTTGAACTGCGGAAACAGGTCGCTTCCCAGCTCTACGGGGCTCAGAATGAGCCATCCGCCATTGACGAGCGACCGATAGAAGTTCTTTCCGATCTTCATTACGCTATCAGGGCTGAAATACATCAGCACATTGCGACAGAAAATCACGTCCATCGCATCGGCACCATTGATGATGTCGGGATAGATTTCTTCGGCCAGATTGAGGTAAGAAAACGTCACCCGTTTTCGTATATGGGGCAATATCTCGAATTGCCCATTTTTTCTGCGTTTAAAATATCGCTCTTTGATCCAGGGCGGGGTGGCGCGAAAGGACCATTCGCCGTATAAACCCTTGGCCGCTTTTTCCAGGAATGCCGGGTTAATATCGGTCGCCAATATTGTCGCGTTGGCATCCGCGGTATTTTGGCTCAGGCGATCGAGGAGTATAGCGATCGAATAGGGCTCTTCGCCGGTGCAGCAGCCTGCGCTCCAGATGCGTAGCTGCCGGCCGGAACGTGCACGCGCGCGCATCAATTCCGGCAAAATACGCTCCTCAAGCACATCAAAAGATCCCGTCTCGCGAAAGAAGTACGTTTCGCCCACGGTTAGATGATCGGCGAGTATTTCGAGCTGTTGCCGCGTAAGAGAAGCGGACAGGAGTTGGCGGATGCATGATTCCGCATCAACCGTCCCAAGCGCAGGCGCAGCGGCGGCGATACGTCGCTCAAGATCACCCCAGCTTTTCGCCGGGTAGTACAAGCCCATCTCTTTTTCAAGTAATTTGCTGAGCTGGGAAAGCAGTGGATGGGCGAGAGCGCTCTGCATACTTGTCTTAGGAAGCAGCAAGGGCCAAATCCACGGACGCCTCTTCTTCAAGTGAAAGAAATTTGTCGAGGTTATGGATGAGGATCAACCCATCCTCAAACTTTATAATGCCTTCAACGAGGGTGAGTCCCGGGACGATGCGCTGAGCGGGAATCAGGTTATGCTCGGAACACTCGATAACGCCCGTTACTGTGTCTGCCACCAGCGCTACAGAACGCCGTTCGGTGCGTGCGAAAATAAGACGATCTGACAGGGAAATTTCACGTTTCGGCAGATTAAAACGCCGGCGCATGTCAATAGCCGGTGTGACCAGACCCTCCAGATTGACTACGCCGAGCAGAATGTCCGCCGCGCTCGAAATCGGTGTGATATGGACCATTCGCACGACTCTGTCTATCGCGGACAGACGCAGGGCATAACGTTGATCGTCCAAAAGAAAAACAAGATATTGGTGAGTCATATTTGTGCGGGCATGAGTTTTTACACAATACGGTTCCTTGCACTAACGACTTGGCAGGCAGGAAAGTGAGTGTCTGTGTAAGGCCGATGCGCAAATATCCTGTACGAGTGTGTACGAATGTATGGCTATGAGACAACAAAAGGAAAATCCTGGATAGCTGTAGAATCTTACAGGTGAGCACGAGATATCCGGTTGGATGCTCATGATGTTCGCATGGACTGACACGCAGTCAGGAACTGATCCCTGGATTTAATTAAGAAATATTCTGAAGAAGAGTGGGGAGAAGGAATTAAAACCCGCGAGAGGGGGTTCGAGGGAAGGGGTGGTTTGTTTTTAGGGTGCGATTCATTCTCCCGTGTTAAAGTACCAACCGAGTGTGCCTCTTGGGAGAGGGCGTAATAATATTGCACGGTATAGCACCCTGTTTTATCATTACAAATCGTCAAATGCTACCTCAACGTATTATAACAGTAGGCGCATCGGCGGGCGGAGTTGAAAGTCTGCGAGGATTAGTAGGTTCGCTACCCGACGGTCTGGACGCAGCCATTTTCGTCGTACTCCATATCCCGCCAAACTTCGTCAGTAACTTGCCTGCTATTCTTAGCAGGGCCGGAAGACTGCCTGCGGTTCACCCAGAAGACGGCGAAGAGATCCGGTCAGGCCATATTTATGTTGCTCCCCCAGACCACCACCTTTTGATTGAGACCAACCGTGTACTTGTAACGCGTGGGCCCAAGGAAAACCGCAATCGTCCGTCTGTCGATGCCCTGTTTCGCTCTGCAGCATACAATCACGGTTCGAAGGTGATTGGGATCGTTCTGTCGGGTGCGTTAGACGATGGTACTTCCGGGCTTTGGAGCATCAAACGAATGGGGGGTGTGACCATTGCCCAGGATCCTAGGGAAGCCGCCTTCGACTCAATGCCTGCAAGCGCGCTCAGCCAGGTTGAGATCAATCATTGCCTCTCCGTCTACCAAATTGGTCCGTTGTTAATGAAAATCGCCAACCAACCGCAATCGAGGCAAGCGGTAGACTCTCCTGAAGACAGGTCGAGAATGGCGGTCGAGGTGAGTGTCGCGGTGGACGGTGACGCGTTTAAGAAAGGAATTATGAACTGCGGCGAGTTGACCCCGTTTACCTGTCCGGAATGTAACGGCGTGTTGGTAAAGCTCAAGGAAGGCAAAATAAATCGGTTTCGTTGCCACACCGGCCACGCCTACTCCTCTAGCGCCTTGCTTTCAGGCGTGATGGAGAAAATAGATGAAAGTTACTGGGGTGCAATGCGCAGTCTTGAAGAGGCCGCGATGCTGCTCGACGAGACAAGTAAGAGCCTGACCGACGCCGGCCAGGCGGATGCAGCGGCGATATTCCTGGAGCAGGCGCGCGACGCGGTGCAGCAAGCCGGAATGCTTCGCAAGACCGTACTGTCCAGTAAGCGATTCAGCGCCGACAGCTTGATTGACGAGGCGGAGAAAGATGGCGGTCCTCATGACCTTAATGCTCATTCGTCCCGTCCAGCCTCTGAGTGAGCGCTTCCTAGCACTTCGATGAGCGTTTTCGTCCTCCTGAACAATGTGTTCAGCCCTGTTGCTCACTGAACTTCCCCAATCGCACATCTGGCTGCACTTCCCCATATTTCATTTTGTAGGTCGTCAAAAACACGGTTGGTTTTCTTCGCGTAATCCGTCCAACATTTTTACCGTCCAGCAACCCGCTAACAACTAAGTGTTGCAAGCCCTCCCGCAAAGCAGCTTTCGTTGTGTGGGAGACGATGAATCTGGATAGTAATTATTGGTACTGCGAAAGCTCGTCGACAGAGTCAAGGACACCGTATTGAAAGGTCGTGTTGCGAGGTTACGTGTAAAAATATCGTTTCGATTTATCGGGGAGTGTTAAAACCCCATAGGGAACAGGTCCCGCGGGAGCTTGTATGGGGGGCTATAATGCAGGTTGATAAGCAGAGTTTCTCTTTTATTTGTTTAAAACAGAGGCATAAATAGTATATTGGCGGAGAGAGAGGGATTCGAACCCTCGGTACGGTTTGAGCCGTACGCACGCTTTCCAGGCGTGTACCTTAAACCACTCGGCCATCTCTCCTGTCGGGAATCGCAACCGGGGGTACCGGCAGGGGCGCAAAGAATAAACCAGAACGGTGTTTCCGGCAACTTTTCCGGTAGTATAGCGGAAAATCCCAGCTCATCCGCAGCCCAGCGGCATCGCCGCGGCTTGAGTAAGGTGATCGCATTTGAAACATACCCCGGACTGTCATGCAAATTAAATCACGTATTCGCACCATCGCGCACTACCCTCGTGAAGGCATCATGTTTCGCGACATTACGACCTTGTTGAAGGACCCGGTGGGGTTGCGGGCAACGATCCAGGAGATTGCCAAGCGTCATAAGGAAATAAAAATCGATAAGATCGCGGGGATCGAGTCGCGCGGTTTCATCATCGGAGCGCCGGTTGCTTACGAGCTCGGCGTCGGTTTCGTGCCTATACGCAAAAAGGGAAAGCTGCCGGCGGAGACCCGCGGGCGTGACTATCAATTGGAATATGGCAGCGATCGCATCGAGATTCACGTGGACGCGATTCAGAAGGGCGACCGCGTGCTTCTGGTGGATGACCTCATAGCGACAGGGGGAACGGCGGAGGCCGCCGCCGCGCTGATACAGGACATGGGCGGAGAAGTGGTGGAATGCTGCTTCGTCATCGACCTGCCCGAGGTCGGCGGCAGGTCGAGGTTGGTGAACCAGGGGCTTAAGGTGTTCTCGCTATGCGAATTCGAAGGTGATTAGAACCGGAAGTTGTACTGGACATAAAACAGATCCGGCGAAACGCGGGGCGCTGTCGCTTTCATAAAATCACCGGCAAACAGCTTGGAGTAGCCGACAAGTACATTGTGATGCCGGTCGACGTTAATATTGAAACGGAAGTCGATTTCATCACCAACATAGCTTCCAGCCTGTCCCGTGGGGTCACGCAAGGTAGCAAGTCCAGCCGCGTTGTACAGAAAGTCTTGCTTGTTGGCGAGATAAAAGCGGTGGTATTGAGCCGTGAAATTTGCCCAGGGGACCGGGTGCAGATTGAGTTGGGCGTTGAAGTCGTGGATATTTTGACGGCCCACGCGGTCTATCCAGCCCATGTAATAGTTGCCGAAAGGAAATAGCTGGTTGAATGTGGTGCGGTCCCCATCGGTCAGGTTGTTGTCGCCCGAAGCGAAGTCGTAGCGCAGCCAGAACTGAGGATTTAGCGGAACGCCCTTGAAATGGTATCCGGCACCCGAGGCGACTGCAAAAGCCGAGAGATCCTGGTTGGAGTATTGCCCGAATTGGTACATGCCTTCCAGTTCATACAGAAACTGGTTGTAATCGCCTGCGATACGGCTGCCGAGGGTATGCGTGATTGAATCGCCCCTGAGGTTGTTGCTGCCGATCGCTCTATTACGATTGTCGTCCAGACTCAGGAAATAGAAATCAGCCAGCTGGCCCTTCATGGGGCGGTACGTTCCCCACAAGCCGAAGAATTCCTGTTTTTCATCCCAGTTGTCGAAGCTGTCTCTTTGAGTAACCATCGGCCGGACCCAGAAAGCGTCCAGGTCAAATGTGGGCGTGCGCCAGAAGCCCTTCACCCCCTGGAAGGTGCGGCGCGTATTCACCCAGTCCAGGGTCGAGATCAGCCGTTGCGATCCATACAAGAGTTCCTGACGGCCGAAGCGGATATACGCCGGCGCATCCTTAATCGTTGCCACCTTGACGTCAGCAAAAAGGTTCAGCATGTCAGTGTGGTTGACATCGGTTGGCTGGGGTGTCAGTGCCTGCCCAAAAGTACGGGCATCGATGAATTCCGCGAACAACCGGACCTTGTCCTGATACCAGAAGTCAGCATGGAACCTGCTCCGTATCATGTGGTAGTTGTCGCTCGTGTTAGTCAGGCGAGCATCTGACTCCCGCATGTAGCGGTACCAGAAGCTGCCGCCAAACGACAGGAGAAAATCATCCCCTAAATGAATGCGCTTAATGGGATCGAAAAGATCGGGCTCATACCCCGGTTTTTCCATATAGCGGAAATCAAGATCAAAGGCCGGCGTCGTCATCAGCGCATACGGGGCAAATGGCGAAACCGGCGGAGCGTCGCGTTTTTTTCCGGTAGCCTGATCCTTTAAGGTGTAATAGTTTGGTCCCGATGGCGGCATCGTGAACATGCCTGGCCGGGGCGGCGCTGTTACCGGGGGGACCTTGGACCAGTCAACCTTTGTTCCCGGGAGTGGCGTTGCGGCTCCGACGGGCGGCGCGGTGGTCGGGGCGACCGTCGTGTTGCCTGCAGGAGCGGGAGGCGGGTCCGCTGCAAAAACTTGGATCGCAAGGCCCAGAGCACCGATGCCGATACAGAGTTTAGACAATGAACCGGCTGGGCTAATCTCAGACATGGTGCGAGATGTTTTTGTGTGGGGGCTGGCGACGGCTGGTGAAGCCGGACAACTGGGCAGGTTCATAGCAGGGTCCCTGAAATTTTATATAATTCTTGGCAAAAAAATTTGCCGGGAACTATAGCAGAATCAGGGTGTCTTTTGAACCCGCCAATTGTTGATAGCTGTCAGCTTTTCGGCCCCTTATGGCATTTTCAGCAGGCCGTCGATCCAGAGGGGCACAGTGGCTGCCGTCGCCTGCGCCCGTACATATCGGATCCGGGCTAACGGTGGAATTTTCCCTCGCGTTCCGGTTGATAAATTACTTCAACTATCCGTACTTTAATCGTGCCACCACCCGGACGTGGCCACTCGATTTCATCCCCGGTGGAGAGACCGAGGAGTGCACTGCCGACCGGTGCGAGGATGGAAATGGTATTGCCACTGCCATCCACATCCTTTGGGTAGACGAGGGTCAGGCAGAAATCTTCGCCGGAGGTATCGATGCTGAAGCGCACTGTCGAATTCATGGTCACGACGGTTGGCGGAATTTGCTCGGGCTCGACAACGTCCGCGCGGTCGAGCTCGGCACGGAGTTCATTCTTGCCTGGAAAGGCATTGGCTGGATGGGACTCAAGCAAAGTTTCAAGCCGTTCCAGATCCTGGGATGTCAATACAACGCGGGGTTTGCGATTCATTTCAACCTCGTTCAAGTCCGTGCGATTGTGCTATGCGAATAACGGCATTGCCGGAAAGCTCAGATTGGGTCTAGCTGGGGGTTTGTCGGAGGCCGCAGATTTTTGCCGTTCGCTACAGGGGTACTACCCGAGCGCGATGGCCAAAGGGGAATGCTGCATGGCGAAAAGAATCGTATTCTACATCAAACGGCATGGAACGGCCATCCCGGGAGGGGTCGCGCCGCTCGGAAGTGAAAACTGGCTATAAGAGAGATACCCCGCTTTCCCATCGACAGACCGGATTGCAATGCTATCTGGACAGGGCGGGACAATGGCTTTGCATTCGTCACGCTTGACCCGGCAATTTCATATATTTCGCGATACCAACTATACTGAAAACCAGATATAAACCTCGACCGGTCTGTCCACCACGCCCTTAATCCAGAGGCTATTACCAGCGGACGCTTACGTTTTTGTAATCTTTCGGAGGAGCCGTTAATGACAAATATGCAATCCCCAACCATTTTCAACCCCGCCGTGTTGGTCCCGGTTAACCCGGCAATCGAAAAATACATGCGTAGTCTGGTAAGCCAGACTACGGATCATCCTGTACTGATCGAGATGGAGGCTGTGGCCGAGAAAAATAATTTTCCAATAGTCGGACGATTGGTGGGCGTTTTTCTTCAAATGCTGGCGAAGACGCTTAATGCCGAAAACGTATTTGAGTTCGGCAGTGGCTATGGTTATTCCGCCTACTGGTTCGCGAAAGCAATTCCTCCTGGCGGTAAGGTGATTTGCACGGATGGCGATTCGCTCAATAAAACCAAGGCTGAACAATACCTGGGTGCTGCGGGTCTAATGGAGAAAATTGATTTCCGGGTTGGTATCGCCCAGGAGATATTTGCGCAGAGCGACGGACTGTTTGATATCTGTTATAACGACGCGGACAAGGGTGATTATCCCGAGATCTGGCGCATGGCCAAAAACCGGATTCGTCCTGGCGGCCTTTATGTTGCCGATAATGTCCTATGGCATGGACGAGTCGCAGTCGAACGGTATGTCGACATTGTGCCCGGTTGGACAGAGGCAATACTCGAGCATAATCGTCTCATTTTCGATGACCCGGAATTTGATGCCTTCATCAACCCTACTCGCGATGGCGTGGTCGTGGCGCGCAAAAAACTCCCCGAATGATCTCACTGGCAATATCTTGCCTTTCTGGGCGAGGCGTGCAAAAATTGCGTAGCAGTAATACCTGACTGTACTTCGAGTTGGACGTTTTCGACCAACAAGTACGGTTGCTGTAAAGTGAAACTAGGGTTCCGGCCTGCTCCTTAGCGGAGAAGAAGGCGTCTGGTCCGAGAGTTTCCGGCTTCGTCGTGACGAGGCTCCACGGAGGGATAAAAGCCCGGGAGATAATGTAGGACATACATTGACTCTTGGGTTTGACCCAGCCGATTCCAAAGGAGACCTTGTTCATGCATTTCTCTTCCATACCTTCTACGTTTTCCTCCACGCCCGGTTCCGGCTTCGGGCTAATCGCCTTCAGGGGCGCATCTTTACCGCGCCGGGGGTCGGGCTCCTCGCGCGGTGAACGAAACCCGTCCCCGGAATTTAGCCGGAAGGGATCGCCATGCCGATAAAGCCTTGCCCGGATAATTTTCCCGAGGTCATTCCCTCGTTGGCGTCAGAAACCGGCGATAAGCTTCACCGCAGCATGAGCGTCTGGAACAGCTTCACCCTCGGTTTTGCGGTTGTTTCGCCGGTGGTCGGCCTTTACGCCATTATCAGCGTACAGACTGTGGTCACGGGGGGCGGCTGGTTTGCCGCGCTGGTTACGTGTTTGGCTATGCAATTACTGGTCGCCACCGTTTACGCCGAACTGTCGTCACAGTTCCCGATCGCGGGGGGGGCATATAAATGGACGCATCAGTTGGCTGGTGCGACTGCAGGGCAATTCGCCGGCGTCATTTATGTGAGTTCGACTATTGCCATGCTAACCACAACTGCTTATACCGGCGGCGTGTGGCTATCCCTGTTTTCTGGCTTGCCCGGGGAGACAGGCCATGCTTTAGTCATGTGGGGAGCCGTATTCCTGCTGCTTTGCACCCTGGTCAACGTGGTTAACGTCAATATTTTCAAGCTGGTCATCACGCTTGGGGTTTATGCCGAGGTGGTGGGATCGCTAGGCGTGGCGCTCCTGCTGTTTCTCTTCTTCAGGCAGCATTCGTTCTCGGAATTGTTCCAGCATCTCGGCACCGGAACCGCGCCCGGCGAAACCGCGGCATTTCTTGCAGCACTTGCTATCGCAGGCTGGGCATTCATCGGCTTTGATGCATGTTCGACAATCGCGGAGGAAACCAATGAGCCCAAGCGCATGGTGCCGCGCGCCGTATTTTTATCGTTGTGCGTGGTGGGATCAGTCGTGCTCTTCAATTCCGCCGCGCTGACGTTGGCATTCGACCGGGATACGCTTCAAACCGCGAGCAACACATCTGATCCAATCACTCCCGTGATAGTCAGCAGTTTCGGCCACTGGGCTGAGAAGCCGTTTCTAGGGATTGTGATGGTTGCATTCCTGGCTTGTGGCGCGTCAGTGGTGAAATATACCTCGCGCATTGTTTATTCAATGGCGCGGGAAGGGAACATGCCTGCTGTGTTAAGCGAGCTCGCGCCGGACAAGACGCCCCGTAAGGCGGTGCTGTTTACCGTCTCGCTGGCCGGACTCGGATTGCTGTTTGGGCTGAACGACGGCGCAGTGGCGACGGTAATAGCGTTCGGGACCGGAGGACTCTATGCCATGTTCTCGATGACCACAGGGGTGGGGTTGTATACCAGGCTGACGGGTCGCTGGAACCCGGCGTTAGGCGAGCTCAAGCTCGGTGGGTGGGGTTTGGCGATCAATACGGTAGCTTTTCTCTGGTCTGTGTTCGAACTCATTAATATTGCATGGCCGCGCCCCTATGCGGTGTCGCCCGCCGCCCCATGGTGGCAGCTTTGGGCGGTACCCCTCGTGCTGGGCGGTATCGTCGGCGTGACGTCGTTGTACATTCTGGTAAACAAAATCCGAAAAAAAACGGCGCCACGCAAGGTCGCGCCGCAGTAAGCTCGGGTGATGGCTGTCACGGCTTATCCAGATCTCCGGAACGGCGTAAAAATTGACCTGTCGATCGAATTCCGGACCCTCTTGAGAAAATTTGTGAATCATAAGAAAGAAAGGAGAGAAATATGAACCAGCCGCACGCACTTCTTTGGGATCAGTACATTCCTGGCGGATGCCATTGGTCGGGCATTTTGCGCCGGGGCTTGACGCTGCGTTTGACGGACATTAATGGCGGGGCGAATGCCGCGGTACTGTTTTTTAATCCTGAAGAAAAACTGGAACGGTACAACATGGCGGATACGCTGAAGTCGCAGCACACGTTCCGCTTGACGAAAGGACATGCCTGTCACTCAGACATGGGTCGTATTTTCTGCTGCATTACCGAGGATACCGCGGGGTGGAACGATACGGCGTGTGGCGTGAGCGACACCTCATTGGTACGTGAAAAATACGGCATGACGCGCTTTCAGGAACAGCGGAATGAGATGTTTCGGAGTGGGCTGGATGGAATGCTGATTGAGCTCGGCAAGTGGGGGCTCGGCATGCGCGATATGGTCGCCAATATCAATTTCTTCAGTAAGGTTACCGCCGATGCAGCGGGCGCCGTGACCTTTCACTCGGGCAACAGCAAGGCCGGGGATTATGTGGACTTGAGCTTCGAGATGGATACGCTGGTGATCCTTTCCTCCGCACCGCACCCACTCGACCCCGCAAAGCTTTACCGCCCGGGCGCAGTCGGACTGGCAGCCTTTGCCACGCCACCGTCAACGGCTTCGGCGTGTGCACGCATCCCGGAGAATATGCGCGCATTGCAAAATACTCGACATCTATATGGCTGTGATGGAGGTGCGGCATGAGCGCAACACAAGTTGTCGAAAGCAGGCTTGATCCCGAGGCGGCGGTGGTGGATGAGATATGTCCCGCGGGCGAGCCCTGGGTCAAGCTGGTGATGCAGGGACAAATATTCCGAATCGTGGATTTGGGTGGGAATCAGGCGGTGGATACGCTGTTCTACAATGCATCGAGGGCGACCGAGCGATATAGCGCTACAAATACGATTCGCCGCCAGCAGATGCTGTATCTCACCACCGGCAGCATGCTGTACTCCAACTGCGGGAATGTCATGCTCACCCTCGTGGCCGACACATGCGGGCGGCATGATACGCTGGGTGGGGCCTGCGCGGCGGAAAGCAATACGGTGCGGTATGGGCTGGACAAATTTCCGATGCACAGTTGCCGCGACAACTTCCTGCATGCGCTCGCTCACGATCCCGTATGCGAGCATCTGGGTATGGGCAAGCGCGATCTGCCCAGCAACATCAATTTCTTCATGAACGTGCCCGTTGGCGAGGAAGGCGGCCTGGAGTTCGTCGATGGCTTATCCGCGCCAGGCAAGTATGTGGAGATGAAAGCGGAAATGGATGTGGTGGTGCTCATCTCAAATTGTCCGCAACTGAACAACCCCTGCAACGCCTACAACCCCACGCCGATCCGGTTGCTGGTATGGGACGATCCAAACGTGTGATGTGATGGATGGCAAGCCTGCCATGACTGCATAACTCAGGAATAAGGTATGTTCGAGAAAGTTTTGATCGCCAATCGTGGCGCCATCGCCTGCCGTATTATTCGCACGCTTCAACGCATGAATGTGAAAAGCGTAGCAGTCTATACTGCGGCTGATGCACTGTCGCGGCATGCGTTGGAAGCAGACGAAGCCTATTGCATTGGTAGCGGGGTAGCGTCGGATAGCTATCTGCGTGCCGACAAGATTCTGGAACTCGCCCAGCGCACGGGGGCGCAAGCGATACACCCCGGCTATGGATTCTTGAGCGAGAAGGCGGATTTTGCCGAACAATGCAGTGCGCACGGTATATGTTTTATCGGCCCGAGTCCGAAACAAATGCGTGATTTCGGCCTGAAGCATACGGCAAGGGAACTCGCTTCGCAGAACGGTTTGCCGCTGCTGCCCGGGACTGGCTTGCTCGCCGATGTGGAGGAGGCATTTCGCTACGCTGGGCATATCGGCTATCCGGTCATGCTGAAAAGCACCGCCGGAGGCGGTGGCATTGGCATGCGCCTGTGCTGGAACAGGGATGAGTTGAGCGGAGCCTACGAATCCGTGAAATATCTGGCACGGAATAATTTCAGCGACGCAGGACTGTTCCTCGAAAAATATATCGCGAATGCCCGTCACATCGAAGTGCAAATTTTTGGTGATGGCAAGGGTGAGGTGATCGCGCTGGGTGAGCGCGACTGCTCCATGCAACGGCGCAATCAGAAGGTCATCGAAGAAACGTCGGCGCCAAATCTGCCTTCATCCGTGCGCAAGGCCCTGCTGGATGCCGCGGTTCGTTTGGCCAAGTCGGTCAATTATCAGTCCGCCGGGACGGTAGAGTTTATTCTGGACGCATCCACGGATGAATTCTATTTTCTGGAAGTGAATACGCGTCTGCAGGTTGAACACGGCGTGACCGAAGAAGTGACCGGCATCGACCTGGTGGAGTGGATGGTCCTACAGGCGGCGGGAGACTTGCTCCCGTTGGAGTCGTTCAAGATCAAGCCGGGTGGCGCGTCGATTCAAGCGCGTGTGTACGCGGAAAATCCCGCGAGGGAGTTTCAGCCTTCCTGTGGCGTGCTTACGGGCGCCTTTTTTCCAAAACCATCCGAGGCGCGTGTTGAAACCTGGGTGGAGCGCGGGGTCGAGGTTTCTCCTTTTTATGATCCGATGCTGGCTAAAATCATCGTGCATGCCGCAGATCGTGAGGAGGCCATAACCCGATTGCATGCTGCGCTGGATGCGACCTCTCTGCACGGCGTCGAAACGAATCTCGACTACCTTAAACAGATTCTCCGCAGTACCGCATTCCAGGCTGGGCGCCATACGACCGCCTTTCTGAATGGCTTTCATTACATTGCCCATACCATCGATGTTCTCAGTCCGGGCGTGCAGACCACCGTGCAGGATTACCCGGGGCGAACCGGTTATTGGAGCGTGGGAGTGCCGCCATCCGGGCCCATGGATGGCTTGGCGTTCCGTCTGGCGAATCGCCTGGTCGATAATGACAGCGGCAAGGCTGGGCTCGAGATTACGCTTGCGGGCCCGACGCTGCGCTTCAATTGCGATAGCGTGATCGCAATATGCGGCGCGCCCATAGACGTGCGGCTGGATGGTGAGCCTCTTGTGCAATGGCGAGCGCACGAAGTAAAGGCTGGCGCAGTGGTTCAGCTTGGGAAACTCGTGAATCACGGTTGCCGGTCTTATCTGGCGGTACACGGCGGTTTTGAGGTTCCGGATTATCTGGGAAGTAAATCCACCTTTACGCTCGGTCAGTTCGGCGGTCATGCGGGACGCGCGCTTCTGACCGGTGATGTGCTGCATATCGTCGAAGCCAGGTTGCTTCCCGACTCCCCCTCTCGGGCGGCGTTGCCGGATGAACTGGTTCCCGATTACCGCGACAGATGGGACATTGGCGTGCTGTACGGCCCGCATGGAGCGCCGGATTTTTTTACCGAGGAGGATATACAAACCTTTTTCGCCGTTGACTGGGAGGTGCATTACAACTCAAGTCGCAGCGGCGTGCGCCTCATCGGTCCCAAGCCCCAGTGGTCGCGCAGTGACGGCGGCGAAGCGGGGTTGCATCCGTCAAATATACACGACAACGCATATGCGATTGGCACGGTCGATTTCACCGGCGACATGCCGGTGATTCTCGGACCGGACGGCCCCAGTCTTGGCGGCTTCGTTTGCCCGGCCACAATCGTCCACGCCGAACTATGGAAAATTGGGCAACTCAAGCCGGGCGATAGCGTACGCTTCCGGCCTATGTCGATGGATCAGGCACTTGCCCAGGAGAAACTGCAGGAGATGGCCATCAGGGACCTGAGGCAGACGCAAGCCGCAACGGCTGCGCCTGAGGCAGGGTCGGCGGCCACTGCAACTCCGGTCCTGCACTTTACGCCGCAGAGCAGCGGACAGGTACAGGTGATTTACCGCCAGGCAGGTGACAAGAATTTGCTGGTGGAGTATGGGCCGCTGGAACTTGACCTGAGTTTGCGCTTTCGCGCCCATGCGCTTATGCAATCGTTGCAGCATTCGGTAGATACCCGGAAACTCGAGGGCATCCTGGATCTGACGCCAGGCATCCGCTCGCTGCAAGTCCACTTTGATTCGACACTGCTGTCGCGCGACAAGCTGCTGGACATCCTGTTGGCAACAGAAAAGAAATTACCGGATATAGAGCACATTGAGGTCCCGTCGCGCATCGTGCACCTCCCGTTATCCTGGGATGACGGGGCAACGCGGCTGGCAATCGAGAAATATATGCAGTCGGTGCGAAACGACGCGCCGTGGTGCCCGAGCAACCTCGAGTTCATCCGAAGGATCAATGGGCTGGACAACATTGAAGAGGTGCAGCATACCGTTTTTGAGGCGAGCTACCTGGTGCTTGGATTGGGCGACGTCTACCTCGGCGCGCCTGTCGCCACGCCGGTGGACCCGCGCCACCGGCTCGTTACCACGAAGTACAATCCCGCACGAACCTGGACGCCAGAGAATGCGGTGGGCATAGGGGGCGCGTATCTCTGCATCTATGGCATGGAGGGCCCGGGCGGATACCAATTCGTTGGGCGCACCGTGCAGATGTGGAACCGGTATCGTCAGACAGCCGATTTCGCAGGCGGGAAACCCTGGCTCCTGCGTTTTTTCGACCAGATCCGTTTTTATCCGGTAAGCGAGAGCGAATTGCTCAAGCTCCGCAGCGACTTCATTACCGGTCACTTCAAGCTGCGCATCGAAGATACCACTTTCAGTTTAAAACAGTACAACGCTTTTCTCAAACAGAACGCGGCGTCGATCAGCGCCTTTAAGACGAGTCAGCAGGCTGCGTTTGAAGCGGAGCGCGAACGGTGGAAATCCGAGGGTAAGGCTGAATACATCAGCGAGATCGTGCTGGAGGAAGCGGATACGCAGAGCGAGCTGGATCTGCCTGACGGAGCACGCGCCATTAGCGCCCACGTTACCGGTACGGTGTGGAAACTCCTGGTGCAAAAAGGCGACCGCGTGAAAGAAGGCGATACCGTTCTGGTGGTCGAGTCCATGAAGATGGAATTCCCGGTGGCTGCGCCGGTGGCGGGCAGGGTAGGGCAATTATTTTGCAAAGAAGGAGCGCACGTCTCCGCAGGGCAGATGCTCTTTATTGTTCAGGAAGAATGAATATGGATAAACGGTCGTCACCCGGATATCTGGGCGATATCGAAACCCTCCTGAAACGCTATGCGAGCGGCGAACTCACCCCGAGTCAGATGGTGGAGACGGTGCACCGGCACGTCCGGAACAATGACAACAGCGCCTGGATATCCATAATGCCCCTCGAGGCGTTGCGCCAGTACGCGTCCGCAGTGGAGGTGAGCGCGGGGGAAATGGACGCCCTGCCGCTGTACGGCATTCCCTTTGCAATCAAGGATAATATTGATCTGGCCGGTCTCC
Source organism: Nitrosospira sp. Is2 (assembly GCF_033095785.1). Lineage (GTDB taxonomy): Bacteria > Pseudomonadota > Gammaproteobacteria > Burkholderiales > Nitrosomonadaceae > Nitrosospira. Next base: position 2,712,775 of record NZ_CP137134.1, read on the forward strand.
CAACGACGGCGGCCTGCCCGGCGTATGCCTACACGCCGCAAAAGAATGCAACCGTGGTGCAGAGATTGATCAATGCCGGCGCGATTCCCATCGGGAAGACCAACCTTGATCAGTTCGCCACTGGACTGAACGGGACGCGGTCGCCATACGGCGCGTGCCAGAACGCATTTAACCCGGATTATATTTCAGGCGGATCAAGCTCCGGCTCGGCAGTGGCGCTGGCAAAAGGAATGGTGTGTTTCAGTCTCGGAACGGATACGGCGGGTTCCGGCAGAGTTCCCGCGGCTTTCAATAATTTGATCGGGTATAAGCCGACCCGGGGCTGGCTGTCCACAAGGGGCGTGGTACCGGCCTGTCGTTCCCTCGATTGTGTTTCCATCTTCGCCTTTACCGCCACCGATGCCGGTCGCATTCTGGAAGTGTCCGTGGGGTATGACGAGGAAGACGTTTATTCTCGCGGGAGAAAGGAGCATGTTTTCGATTTCAGCGTTAGCGGCGGCCGCTTCCGCTTTGGCGTCCCTCGCCAGCATCAGCTTCAATTCTTTGGTAATCAGGACGCTGCGCGGCTGTTCGACCGGGCAGTGGCAAGCATGGAGGCGCTGGGTGGCACCGTTGCCGAGATAGACTTCGCTCCGTTTCTGGAGACTGCGCGGCTGCTCTACGAAGGTCCGCGGGTAGCTGAACGTTATGCGGCAATCAGGGATTTTTTCGACTCGCACGGCGATCAGGTGGTTGCACCTGTGCGGGAGATCATAGGAGGCGCCGACCGTTATTCGGCAGCGGATGCCTGTGAAGGCGAATATGAGTTGCGCAGGCTCAAGCGCGAGACTGAGCGGATATGGACGGAGGCTAAAGTCGATTGCCTGCTGACACCCACCGCAGGAACGATTTATACGATTCGTGCGATGCAGCAGGATCCCGTGCGGCTCAATGCGAATCTTGGTTACTACACCAATTTTGTCAATCTTCTCGATTACTCCGCCGTCGCCGTGCCGGCTGGGTTTCAAAATGATGGGCTGCCCTTTGGCATAACACTGGTGGCCCAAGCTCACCGCGACATCCCGCTGCTACATTTAGCGGAGCGCTTGCAACAAACCCATGCGCTTCCACTTGGCGCAACGGGCGTGACCTTGCAAAAACCTTCGTCACCGCAAAGACCTTCAACACCTTTGCCAAACGACTCATCAAAGCCGACGGGTCGTGCGAGCCGGCAGCCCGGCTGGGTAAGGGTGGCTGTGTGCGGAGCGCATTTGTCCGGCCTGCCGTTGAATGGGGAACTGACGGGCCGCAATGGAAGGCTCGTGACGAAAACCACGACCTCTTCAGACTACAAACTCTACGCCTTGCCCGGGGGGCCGCCGCATCGTCCAGGATTGGTGCATGTTGAGGCGAATGAGCCAGGAACGTCCATCGATGTCGAGGTTTGGGAGATGCCCGAACGCGAATTCGGCGGCTTTGTCGCTGGCATCCCGGTCCCGCTCGGTATTGGGACCATCACGCTGGCGAGCGGTGACGCGGTACAAGGCTTCCTGTGCGAGCGTTATGCAATTGCTGGTGCGATCGATATCAGCCGCTACGGGGGCTGGTGGGGCTACCTGAGCAGTCGCGCACTGCCCGAAACACTAACTGACCGCTAGATCGCCAGGGATGGCACGTCCGGATTGGCGTAGCGCAATGTGACGTAACGCGCTGTCCCGCCCAAGCCACACCTATTCAAGTCCTGCACGGATGCGACAAGTGGTTGCGTTTGAGGCGCGCCCCGGTCTCGCTGCGGGTCTGCCAAAGCGTGCTCGAATCGCAATCCAGACGGTCAATAGTTCTGTTTTTCACATTCTTCAATCAATACCGTTGTCGTTTTTTGACGACAATGCTTGATCGTATTCAAGGGCGTTGCATTAACGCCTAAAACAGGCGATAAGCATTCGGCAGTGTCGTTGTGAGGCGACACTGTGTATTAGTATTAAGGCTCAATAGCTTAGTCTCCCTAAGTCTCTTGCTCAACAGATTTGTTGTCGCGCTTGTTGACGACGGACATCTCAGGTCAGGGGTAGTGGCGTGACGATGATTTATAAACAACCTTAAGCAAATTTAACGACATAGGAAGATTGGCATGGTAACTGCTACACCAAAAACACGCAGCGTGCAAAGCAAAGCGGAATGTCTCAAGGTTGAGTGAGAGGGAGCAACCTGATTCCGAACAATAAATACTCTGTGCCTGCGATCAGGTTCTAAGCGAACCTGATTCGCCAACAGTTGCGAACTGCAATCTTTAGTTAAACTCACTCTCAGGAGAAATTCACATGGCTATAGCAACTTTAGATATCACAGCAACTCTGGGTCGCGGCAAGAACGACGATCATAAGGACGACTATAAGGACGACAACAAGAATAAGAAGGACGATCACCGGAATGACGATCACCGGAAGGACGACAAGAACGCCAAGAAGGACGATGACGACAAGAAGAAGGATGATCATCGGAAGGACGATGACCACCGGAAGGACGATGACCACCGGAAGGATGACAAGAACGCCAAGAAGGACGATGACGACAAGAAGAAGGATGATCATCGGAAGGACGATGACCACCGGAAGGACGATGACCACCGGAAGGACGATGACCACCGGAAGGACGACAAGAACGCCAAGAAGGACGATGACGACAAGAAGAAGGATGATCATCGGAAGGACGACGACGACAAGAAGGACGATGACAGGAAGGACGACAAGCACGCCAAGAAGGACGACGACGACAAGAAGGACGATGACAGGAAGGACGACAAGCACGGCAAGAAGGATGACAAGAAGGACGATTACAGGGACCAGGACGGGAAGGATTATGGCCAACGGGAAGACCATGACAGCTACGCCGATCACAACAAGAGCCACTATGGCAAGTACATAGTCGGCACCAGAGGCGACGACAAGCTCGAGGGTGGGAACGGCAACGACTTTATCGATGGCCGCGGGGGTGATGACAAGCTGTTTGGCAAGGGCGGCAACGACACGATCTTTGGCGGCAGAGGCGATGACAAAATCGAGGGCGGCAGAGGCGACGACAAAATCGACGGCGGCAGAGGCGAAGACACCATCGTGTTCAGCGGTGTAACTAAGTGGTCCAACGGCTTCGACAAAATCGATGGCTTCAAGTCAGGAGAAGACACCCTGCAATTCAGCCTGAAGGACGTCAATGACGCGATCGAAGGCCGTCGCAACGACTTGAAGAAAGGCGAGCTTGACGACGATAATTTCGCCAGCAACAAGTGGGGTAAAGCGGAGGATAAGGACGATTTCTTCGTTTACAACGAAAAAACAGGTGTTCTGTCGTTCGATGCCGACGGTAAGGGCGGACATGGCGCGACTGACCTGGCTAAACTGGTCGGTGCGCCGGAGCTCGACGCGAGCGATATTTTCCTGGCGGCGTATTAAGCTAGGTGCCCATGCGAACCGTACTGATTTTGTTTACGTGAGCATGGATTGGTAAATAGCCACTAATGCCCCGCAGAGTAAAATCTGCGGGCATTTTTTTGCCCGGCCTACGGGATATCTGGACTTTTCCACACGGCAGAACTTTTCCTTGCAGGTCGAGCGTTGCGCTTATTCCGATCGGTCAAGGGGGTAAAGGCTGAGCATTTAGAAGTACGGGCAGTTATTCCGTCCCATCTCGAGTTATCTCACCCGGACTTACATCACCGTATTCCCCCTTCGTTCGTGCTGGGAAATAAAGCGGATCAATGATATCGGCATTAAATGTCATTGATATCCACAGGACGCTCTAAGCAGAATGTTGTGAAGGCCGCATGCGTGGCCGGACGCAGTGCCCTTATGGAACAGGGTTGATAACACACAGTGGGGCAGGGCAATAAAACTCTGTGAAGAGGGCGATCAGTTCACCGGACTGGAGGCGCGTCAGCCGTTATCTGGCTGCATCCCCCCGGCAATTCCTGCTGAGCCGGACCGCTGAGGCCGGGAAGCATTCATTTTCTAACAACTTTTAAGGATCGTAGTATGCAAAGTAAAGATTTTGCGGGATTGGCGCTGATGTCCGTTCTGCTTTCAACGCTCGCCATGCCTGTATTTGCAGATAGTAATCAGGGCAACTTGCGGAACATGCTCAAATCAGTCAATAGCCACGGCATAGATGCGAGCTTCAATACAGCCGGCGCTATTGATCTTGATAATGCATTTTTCAAAAGCCTGGGCAGCAATGGCCGTACCTGCAGTACGTGTCACGAACCTTCGGAGGGATGGACGATCACGCCCAAAGGCGTTCAGGCACGCTTTGAAAAAACACAAGGCTCGCATGCACTCTTCCGCTTGAACGATGGCGCAAATTCGCCTAATTCGGCTGTGTCAACAGTTGAGGAGCGTCGTAAGGCCTATAGTATGCTGCTCAGCAAGGCGAACTTGCGCGTCGGTATAGGCATACCTGCCGACGCGGAATTTAAGCTGGTCGATGCCGATGATCCTTACGGTCATGCGAGCGCATCCGAGTTGTCCCTGTTTCGCCGCCCATTGCCTTCAACCAACTTGAAATTTTTAAGCAGCGTGATGTGGGATGGACGAGAGACAACCTTGATGCCGGGTTCCAGTTACTGCATTTATGGCACTTCGACTTGCTATGCTTCCGTATCGTTTGACCTTTCAAGCCAGGCAAATAACGCCACGGTGGGCCATGCTGAGGCGTTGCAGACCCTTACCCCTGAACAGCGCAGAGAGATCATGACGTTCGAATCGGGCTTGTTTACAGCCCAGATACATAGCACCGAGGCAGGTAATCTGATAACACATGGGGGGCGTGGCGGCCCCATGCAGCTAAGTAAGCAGGATTATTACTTCGGTATCAACGATACCGTCGCCGGGGATTATCGTACTCGCGCCGGTTTCAATCCCAAGGTGATGTCGCTCTATGATGCCTGGAGCCGTTTTAATCCGGCTGCACCCAGCGAGGAGGATGAGATCGAGAAATCGTCCGGCAGTGACAGTGGACGTGCCGCTATCGCGCGTGGTCAAGCCCTGTTTAATACCAAGCCCATACAGATCACGAATGTTAAAGGTTTGAATGATGATCTGAATATGAGCATACTCGCGGGCACTTGCACTACCTGTCATAACGCGCCCAATTCTGGCAATCACTCGGTTCCCTTGGCCGTGGATATCGGCATCGCCGATGAGTCGCGCCGCACCCCCGATATGCCTTTATATACACTTCAGAACAACGTCACGGGCGAAACAATTAAAACTACGGATCCGGGCCGCGCCCTGATTACGGGTAAATGGAAAGATATTGGACGCTTCAAAGGACCGATTCTTCGTTCTGTCGCCTCAAGACCGCCTTATTTTCATGATGGCTCTGCCCCCGACCTTGATGCTGTAGTTGATTTCTATAACACTCGTTTTGGGATAGGGCTTACCGAGCTTGAGAAGGCCGATTTGGTCGCATTTTTGGCAGCACTGTAACGTTGTATCAGTAATAAAGGTTTTAAGGGCCTGCCGCCTGACCAGGGGCAGGCCATTCGATTTTTACGACAAGTTTTGCGCCATTACCTGAGATTGCGCGAGACCTGGGTTCCCGCTTCAGCAAATAGACCCGATGCGTTTCGGCAGGGCGCTGGCGATAAAAAAGTGGTTCCGGCTCAACCGTGTCTATTGCAAAATGCAAGTCAAGAAACTACATTATAATTCTTTCTACAAAGCGTTCTCCATTACAAAGCATGCCTGCGAAGCCCCCAACTTCAGACCCTACAGACTCACCTGGCACTCAACCGACGCAGGAAGAACCGTTCTTGCGGTCTGTTTGTCCCGTTACAAACGCGCTGGATATTTTTGGCGACAAGTGGACGCTGCTGATTATCCGGGACCTGATGCTGGGCAAATGCCGTTACCAGGATTTGATAGCCTCGCCGGAGCGTATTGCCTCAAACATACTTGCCGATCGGTTGAAGAAAATGGAGGGCGTCGGGCTGGTGGTCCGGCGAGCTTACCAACATAGGCCGGTGCGCTACGAATATTTCCTTACGGAGAAGGGCAAGGACCTGGGGCCGGTATTGGAAGTCATCGTTAAATGGGGGAAGAGGCATTATCCTGGCACAATGATTTTTCCCAAATTTGAGCGGGATGAGCCTTGACTCACGGGCGAGCCGGCGTTCCTGTCAGGCAGAACAGGCCCTATTTTCGCTTAATGCCATTTTTGAATTTTTATCTTATATCCGCCGCCAGGATTGCCGGGGCCGGATCAGCCGGCGTTTAGCTTGACGATGATGATTCAAACCACCGATATTCCGGGCCGCGAACGCAAATTTAGTAATACGGACCGATAAAGGTTTCAGCCTGTTAAGCTGAATCCATTCGCTGCTTGTATCTCATATTCCCAGAGCCACCAACATAACGGCCGTCGCGACTACATGAACCTATTCAAACTTTCATTGCGGATGCTTCGCCGCGATTGGCGCGCAGGCGAATTGAGGGTACTGGCTTTTGCGCTCGTCATTGCAGTGGGGGGAATGACCACAGTTGGATTTTTTGCTGACCGCGTGCAGTTGGCCCTTTCTCGTCAGGGTAACCAGTTGCTGGGGGCCGATCTGATCATTTTCTCCGATCATGCGCTTCCCCCGCATTATGCCGCGGAGGCGAAACGTCGCGGGTTGAACATTTCCACCGCGCTCAAGTTTCCCAGCATGGTCGCGAAAGGGGACAATAGTCTCTTGACAGAAATCAAGGCCGTGACTGAGGGTTATCCATTGCGTGGCGATCTTCGCATCAGTGAGCATTTTGGCGATGCCTCGGCCCAGACTGCCCAGGCTGCCCACTCAATTCCCGCGTCCGGCTCGGCATGGGTAGACGAGAAACTAATGGTACGCCTTGAGTTGAAACGGGGCGAGATGATTGAAGTGGGGGCGGCGACCCTAACGGTTGCCGCCCTCATAACCCAGGAGCCCGACTATTCCATCGGCTTTATCAATCTCCGACCAAGGTTGCTGATCAATGCGGCCGATTTGCCGGCGACCGGCCTGGTGCAGCAAGGCAGCCGGATCAGCTACCGTCTGCTGGTTGCGGGGGAATCCGGCGCAGTGGAGCGTTTCCGCAGTTGGGCGCAATCGCGTTTGATGCTTGGTGAACGAATTGAAGGCATACGCGACGCCCGCCCCGAAATCAAAGCCGCATTGGAGCGGGCGGAAAAATTTCTAAGTCTCGCTGCTCTTGCAAGCGTCGTGCTGGCGGCAGCCGCGGCAGCGCTCGCCGTGCGCCGCTTCACCCAACGCCATCTGGATGGCTGTGCCGTAATGCGGTGTCTGGGTGCGAGTCAGTCAGCGATGTTGCGCCTGTACCTTTATCACTTCCTTACATTGGGGCTGATCGCGAGCGGCATTGGTTGCCTGCTCGGCTTCATCGCACAGCAGATGCTGACTTTCTGGCTTTCAGGCTGGGTGGAAGCGGAGTTGCCCTGGCCGAGCATATGGCCAGCCATACATGGCCTGCTGAGCGGGATGGTGTTATTGCTTGGTTTTGCACTGCCACCCTTGCTCAATTTGCGCAGCGTGCCTGCCTTGCGGGTCCTCCGGAGGGATATTGGCTTGCCGAACAGCTATAGCATAACGGGATATGTGCTGGGACTGGCTGCATTATCTGCGCTTTTTCTATGGAAAGCGGGCGATATACGCTTGGGTGCATCGGTCATTGGCGGCTTCACTGCCGCCATAGCAGTATTTGGATTAATCGGGTTCGTATTGGTTAACGCCCTGACGCACATGCGTAGCCGGACAGGGGGTCCGTGGCGCTACGGCCTGGCAAGCATCCGGCGCCGAGCCACTGCCAGCGTAGTACAGGCAGTTGCATTGGGGTTGGGGCTAATGGCGCTGCTCGCGCTGACACTGATTCGGGACGACCTGCTGCAAAATTGGCGCACCAGCCTGCCGCCCGACGCGCCTAACCATTTTCTGGTCAATATTCAGAAAGACCAGCTACAGCCGCTGGCGGAATTTTTTATTCGTCATAAATTGGCGCAACCGCCGATTTTCCCGATGGTGCGGGGTCGCCTGACTGCTATCAACGACAAGCCAATTGCATCCGAGGATTTTGTGGATATACGCGCAAAACGCCTGGTGGAGCGGGAATTCAATTTGTCATGGGCCGACAAAATGCAGAGCGATAACCAGATCGTGAAAGGCCGGTGGTGGAAAGAAGGGGACAGCGGGAAAGCGATACTGTCGATGGAGGAGGATATCGCGAAAACGGTTGGGATCAATATAGGCGATGTGCTCACGTACGATATCGCGGGCAGTACATTCTCCGCCGAAGTCACCAGCTTGCGTAAAGTGAATTGGGACTCGTTTCGCGTCAATTTTTTTGTAGTGACACCACCGGGCGTGCTGGAAAATTACCCGGCGAGCTACATTACCAGCTTCCACCTGCCGCCGGGGTCCCTGGATCTGACAAACCAACTGATCAAAGCCTTTCCGAATCTTCTCGTTATAGACGTGGCGTCTATTATCACCCAGGTCCAGAAGATGATCGAGCAGGTTACCCAGGCCGTGGAATTCGTGTTTCTGTTCACGTTGCTTGCTGGACTGGCGGTACTGTATGCGGCGATCGTGTCTACACAGGATGAGCGCATTCATGAGGCTGCCATTTTCCGTACCCTAGGGGCAAAGCGGGGACAACTTGCGCGCGCCTGGGCAGCCGAATTTGCTATTCTTGGCGGCTTGGCCGGGCTTTTCGCTGCGGCAGGCGCGACTGCCTTGGGCTATGTCGTCGGTGAATATGCGTTGAATCTGACTTACACCTTCAATCCGTGGATATGGCTGACCGGTTTGGCTGGCGGCGTGGTCGGCGTGACGGTGGCGGGGTTGATGGGGACCCGTTCGGCGCTTTCGACGCCACCGCTGCTGACATTGCGGAACATTTGATGAGCGATTTAGGCTCTCCCCGCTTTTCCTGACGAAATGGAATTAAAAGGGCCCCGTCGCATCGCTCATCTCGATATGGATGCGTTTTATGCGTCGGTCGAGTTGCTTCGCTACCCTGAGTTACGCGGACAGCCTGTGGCGATCGGTGGCCGAAGCGATGAAAGCCCGGTGCTTCTGGAGGACGGCACTCGCCGTTTTGTGCGGCTGCGAAATTACGCCGGCCGTGGGGTTGTGACTACTGCAACCTATGAAGCTCGCGTTTTCGGGGTTTCCTCCGGCATGGGCCTGATGAAAGCTGCGCAATTAGCGCCGGATGCAATTTTGCTTCCCGCCGATTTCCGCGCTTATCGTCATTATTCACATCTGTTTAAAGCTGCGGTTGCCAGTATCGCGCCCCACATCGAAGATCATGGCATTGATGAAATCTACATTGATCTGAGCGGTCTGCCCGAAGAGTCGGGGACGGTTGCCCTGCGTATCAAACAGGTGGTGCGGGAAAGCACGGCGCTTTCCTGCTCCATAGGCATTGCGCCCAACAAACTGCTAGCCAAAATCTGCTCGGACTTGAACAAGCCGGATGGCCTCACCATCCTGGACTTTACAGATATTCCTGAACGGATCTGGCCTTTGCCGGTCGCAAAAATTAACGGAATCGGCCCCAAGGCAAACCAGAAGCTGGCGGCCCTGGGCATTACTACGATTGCCGAACTGGCCGAGGCGGACCCCGGTTTTCTTCAGTCAAACTTTGGCCGCAGCTACGGTCGCTGGCTGCATGAGGTCTCGCACGGGATCGATGATCGCTCGGTAGTTACCAATGGGGAGCCCAAGTCGATCAGTCGTGAGACAACATTCGAGCGCGACCTTCACGCGCGGTATGATCGCCACATCCTGTCGGAAGTCTTTACCTCACTTTGCGGCGGGGTGGCGCACGACCTCCAGCGCAAAGGTTATGTCGGCCGAACCATCAGCATCAAGTTACGCTATGACGATTTTCACACCGTGACCAGGGACGTTACATTGCCTTTTCCAACAGCCGATGCTATCGCCATTCGGCGCGCGGCCGAGGACTGCCTCCGACGCGTGCCGCTGAAGCGAAGATTGCGTCTATTGGGCGTGCGCGCCAGCTCGCTATCGTCGGGCAGCGTTGCAGAAAGCGGGCCCCTTCCGCGGCAGGAACAACTTCCGCTGGCGTTGGGGAACCTCTGAACAAGTCCCCCCGAGGATGGGATGTGGTTTTGGGGGCGTCTGCCTTGTCAGGCTCTTGGCGAAGGGATCCACTGTGATGTTGCCGAACTAAGCCTCAGGTGGCGGTTTGTTTTTTCGGAGCCAACGAAAAAAGAAGACATAAATGAACGCGGGGATAAACGGAAGAATCCAGGGAAACATCTGCGAAAGCAAGGCAGCATAGAAACTATTCATGTAGCGCGCGTTGGCCGAAGCGCATGCTTCGGCACCAGGAAGGCGACAGGCCAACTCGATTTCCAGCGATACCTGAGCATGGGCGCGCCAAAGCCAATACGACATTGAGGCCGTAAAAACGATCAGCAGCAGCATAAACGGTGTTATCCAGCGTTCTTGTCGCGATGTGGGTTGCATTTTGCTATGGTCCGCAATTGTGGACACGCGAATCCCAGCTGGGCTCAGGGGAGGAAATCGCGTACTGAAATGATTATTCACCTTGTTCCAGCGCCTCGTCCGGGCGAATGATGTGCCCCGGCTCAAACGTTGTCAAGCGCACCCGTCCAGTTCTCAGGCGTTGCGGAAGCGCGTATATTTCAGGATCAGGATGACCAGCAGTGGCAGTGCAAACCCGATCGCGGTCACTAAAATCAATAACAGTCCCAGTTCGCCGTAATCTGCAGGAACGACGATCTGACCCGTTTCGGGGTCCTTTACCTCGCGAGTCACGACGAAGATCTGGTTCATGTACTTCGTTGCAAGCTGCGAAGCGGACAGGGCGAGGTTGGTGAACGACGCCATCACCGCAAAAAAAGTCGCTTTTAGATTGTCTGGTGCCGAGTTGGCGATCCAGGCAAGCATCGGAATCATCGCAATCTGCCCGAGAGGTGATTCCAGCGCGGTATCGATCACGGCAATAAACCGCGCATCCACGACGCCGCCGGTCAGGGCAGCGGTCCACTCATGCAGTCCGAAATACATGCCAATGGTCGGCAGCGATAGCAGTGTCCCTGCCACGGTTAAAAACCCTACGATGTACGCAATTGAGCGTTCGGCCATAAAGCGGCGGAAAACAAACATTCCGAAAAGCGTCAGAATCGCGCCTATTAGCGATAGGGTGGCAAGGAATTCCTGGTCGAAACCGAGACTATCGATCATCCACCATGTTGAGCCGGCGCCCGGCCCCGGTATGGCGCGGAACACAAATATGAGAACGGCGGTGCCAACAAGCACGTTCCGCGCTTCGGGTTGCAGTTCCCCCGTCAATCGCCACATCAGGAATAATACGATGGCCATGGAAATGGCGAAGATAATTTCCTCTCCACCCGAAATACGGCTGAGGCCGACGCTCAGCGATACTGCAGTAAAGGCCAGTCCGCCGCCCAAGATCCACCAGTTTACCGGTGGCGGTATGGTGTCTGCGCCGAGCATTGCTTCACTTTCTGCACGGCTGTGCCCTTGCGCCATAAACCGCGCCAAGTCCCGGCGCCTTAACCACGCGGCAAACACAACCCCGCACACTGAAACAAGCGGAATGATCAGGGCGAGTTCGTAGACATATAAATAGGCAGCCGCTTTCTCCGACTCGGGCAGTTCCCCCACGCCTCGCAATACGAAAACGTTAACGACGGAAACCAGTATCCCGCCCGTAATGATGGCGACTCGACCCAGGGTCTGCATGGTGACGTGCATGGACTTCCGAGTTTCCGGCGACAGCGGCTGGCCATGCTCATCCACTCGCGGCACTGCTTCCACCGTCATCGCATCGGCCACTACGTCCTGAAGTACGTAGCCAACGGGCGCTAGCATTGCAGCGGCTATGTACCATGCTTCAACTGTCGCAACTGCCCGCATGGCCTCCGGATGCCCGAGAAGGCCGATCATGATCAGCACGCTCAGTGTGATCAGACCCGCGCCCATGTACACGAGCAAGCTTTTCCAGCGCCACAGCAGGTCAACCAGATGACCTAGCGGCATCTTCAGCGCCCACGGCAGCATCATCCAGAACCCAAGTGCCGCCAGAAACTCGGCGGAAAGTCCCAGCCGCTCCTTGACGTAAAATGTCCCTACAATCGCCGTGAGACCGGAGATGCCGGCCGCGGCGTAAACCATCAGCGGGGGCAGGTACGACAACCGCATCTCCCGCCCGAGCGCGAGGATGTTGGCATCGAGCCAGCGGCCGACCGTCGAAACAAGGCCGGTGGTAGGTGTTACGGTTGCCATGAAGTCGGGTTTCGCATTGCCGTGTTACCGATTGGGAGGCGTGTGGGATGAGTTTTTAGCCGCCGCTAGGACTCACCTTTACCTTGCTTCTACAGTGGCGATCCGTCGCTACAATACTGAGCCCGGCTGCGGGTCAGACAAGCTGATCTCTCACGTGATTCCAGTAAGAGGTTGCCACAAACGCGTTCGCGCAGGTTAAGGTCGTGATTGCCATCACCCGATATACAACGCTCCGGGGTACCTTGACATTCACCGCAGGGTTCAACAAATCCTCAGCTGCTGCGACTCGCTTCAAGGTCTCCCCGGCCAATATTATCGGCCAGATGCAGGCCAGCCGCTGGCGGATTTCAGAAACGGGGATGGCCATGGTATAGGTCCAGCCTTCATCCAGGTGTTCCATCGCCAGCGTGATAAGCTTACGCAGAACCGGCCTGAACCGGGGCAGATTAGCTTCGACCAGCAGATCCGCTGGTTTCAACCCTGCTTCCGTGAGCAGCGATTCCGGCACATAACAGCGCCCATTTCGCAGATCCCGGGCGATATCCTTGACGATATTGGTAAGTTGCAACCCTTTGCCGAACCTCACGCCGACGGCCGACATCTCATCGACATTCCACCGCTCCATTCCCGGGCGGTGCGCGCAGACCATCCTGGTCCAGAATTCGCCAACACATCCCGCGACATAGTAAGTGTACCGGTCCAACTCGTCCAGTGTGGAAAAAGCAGCGAGCTGTCCGCTTGATTCGGCGTGAAAGCGGGTCAAATCCATCTCCATGCCCTGCGGCAGCACCGTCATCAACCACTGAATTCGCTGGCGGTCGTCGCTGGGGAATCTTTCATACACTTTGAAACAATCTTCCAGCTGTTGCAGCAGAATGCTTTCCCCCGAATCCTTCTGATGAGGAACGAGAGCTGTTTGAATCTCTCGCACTGCCTGCCAGTCAATCGCGTCCGTTTTAAATTGATCCCGGAACTGATTCAGGTATTTCAGGCGTTGCGCACGGTCGATCAGGTCCGTGTCGGCAATGGTATCGGCTGCGCGCGCGAACAGATAGGACAAACCCATCTGATCACGCACGCCATCCGGCAGCACGTTGAGCGTGAGATAAAACGAACGGGAAACCTGCTTCAGAATCCCGTGCAGGAGTTCATGTGAGGCGGCGTACGTGCTCAAGGATAGGAATTCCGAACTGCTAACGTGCCGAACAATACAGGTTGCCGAAGCTGAAGGTCAAGAGCTGTCCATAGCTGGTAAGCGTCATCGCGGTATGGGGAGTAGCGAAAGAGGCTGCTGGCATGGCGTCCTTTTGACGAGGCGCCGTCACAACGGGCAATGCGCTCTGATTGCCCACGCCTCGATTGGCGCATTGGAATATGTCCTATTCTAACGGCTTACGATCGGGAAATATAGTTTCGGGGGTGAAACGGGAAAAGACGGGGCAAGCCGAGACTCTGCTTGAGGCGGGTGGATGGTCCCCCCACCAGAATTGGGGGGAAACATGAATATTACTGCTGGAGCCGCTTGCGTCGCGCCCGTTCGTGTCGAGCCGCCAGACAGCTATCTCTGAGAATCACAATGGCATCGCTGGCGCCGCGATTTTTTGCCGGCGCCGGACCCATGCGGAAACCAAGGCCATGCCCGCCAGCATCATGGCCCAGCCCTCCGCCTCCGGTATGGCGGAGATCATTCCTATCTTGCCGCCATCAAAGCTCACCAGATAGAGGTTGCCAAATCCATCCTCGCCAAAGGAAGTAATGGATCCGGAAATACCGGTCGGAGAGATGAGTTCGGCAGTGCGGTCGGTAAGTTCAGTAATGCCACCGCCTTCAGTGAAGCGGAAAGAAGTGACTTTGTCGGTTGCAAGGTCCGCAAAAAAATAGGTTCCCGCCAGTCCGTCAATCGTCTCGCCACGGTATACGTAACCGCCAATAACGCCCGCACTGCCTTCGTTGTTATATTCGAAGATAGGTGGCGTATGATTCGGCACCGGAGGGTCATCCGGGAAATTTACTAGAGTACCCTCGAACTTGCGCCAGCCATAGTTGGCTCCGGCTGCGCCGATATTGATCTCCTCGCGCTGATTCTGACCAACATCGGCGATATAGAAAGTACCGGTTTCCCGATCGAAGCTGTCGCGAAATGGGTTGCGTAAACCCGAGGCATAAATTTCAGGGTTGCCGGTCGTGATGTTGCCGCTTGGGATGCCATAGCCGTATTGGGTCGGGTCGGCAGGAAAACGATCAGCCGACACATCGACCCGTAAAATTTTGCCGAGATTCTCATTGAGATTTTGCGCCCGATTCTGAGGATCATTGGCAGACCCGCCATCCCCAGTCGCGATATAGAGGTTCGTAGCTTCTCCCGGGCGAAAACCGATCCATCCAGCCTTGTGATTGGCGAATTCAGGCTGCGCGACGGTCAGGATTGTCTGGGCCGTAGCCGTATCGGCGACGTTGGGTAGTGACGCGCTTGCCTGATAAGTCGCTACCACAGTATCAAGTGTGGTCTTATCTATGTAATCTACATAGAAGCGCCGATTGGTCTCAAAGCCGGGATCAAACGTCATGCCCACAAGGCCGCGCTCGCCAGTAGTGTCGACCTTGGCCGACAAATCAAGGAACGGAGTCGGCAGCACAGCTCCGTTTTGCAAGACTTTGACCAGGCCGCCCTGCTCCACGATGAATAGCCGCGAATCTCCGTTGGGCGCGGTCGCAAACAAGGGCCGATTAAATCCGCTGGCAACGACTTCAGTTTTAAGAGGGGGAATTGCTGCGGATACGAGGTTGGTAAAACCCGCGGCGAACAAGGTAAAAATTATTTTTTTCATGATTGTTCCTTGATTCGAATTTATGAGTACCTGCCTGTTACCTGAGGGTAGCGGCTGTGTCCATAGCGTTGGCGACTGCGGTCGCGTGCCCGCAATCTTCTCACGCTATCTTGGGCCATTTGTTATGGCGGAAGATATGGGGGAATACAGCTCAGGCGCGTCCATCTTCATTTTATTACAAAACCCGATCGGGTTCTGTGCGGTGGCGAACTTAAAGCGAATGGTTCGGTCGCTCCATGTAGAGCCGGTTTTCCCCGGTAAATCGCCCATGAAAAAGGAGTTAGTGGGGGCGCCTGTGAAGGGCGGCATAACGGGTTTACGCGCTCTCTAGGTGAATTACGCACTCCGTTGGCAGGATAGAGCAGGCAGCAGAATTGACGTCATCCGTAAATCACTGCAGAGCGGCTGTGTAACCCGGGTCATCGCGCCTTTGCGGTCGGGCGGAGGTATAGCGTTTGCTCGGGGGGCCCTGGGAGAAATGGAGTCTGTTCGCCATTAACCCAGCTGGCGTGCCCACTGCCGTAATAGGGGGAGAGAGGATGTCCACTCTGGCCGCCCGGCATTGCAAAATAGCCCTGCTCTTCACGGCCCGGCGACACCGCGAAACGGTTGGAAGCGCCGAAGTCGGGTGATTGCACCCGTGGCATCTTGCTGTCCCCAGGCAATTCGACTCGTGGCATATCGAGCCAGTTAGCGATCGGCTCGGGCAGGGCGCGGCTGATGGGGTGGCGGATGTTTGCCGTATTGTGTTCTCCCCAAGGGCGTGCAGCGATGCCGCCAGGTTGCTGTTGCATCCGCTTCGCTACATTTTTGGCGCAGGCGCGCAGCAAGGCTTCCCAATCAACATATGGTGACGGTAACAGATGCTGGGGTCGGTGCTCGATCAACATCCATACGGGATGTTCGGCCTGATTCAAGATCGGCATAGCAAAGGTCTGATGTTTTTGCCGGACCGCTGCTTCAAAGCCCTCGAGCGCGCGGTGGATCGCCTCCTGACGGAAGGCGCGCACAAGGCGGTATGAAACAGAAGCCGTAGAGGCGTGTCCATCCCAGTCTCGCAGCGCTTGCTGCATCTCGCTGCGCCAAGGCGCTGCTTCAGCGCGGCTCAGGGTCTGGTCCAGAAGTTCTCGCCACCGGTTCAGGAATAGCGCGCGGTCGTCGAGCTGAAGTTCCAGCATAGCAGCCGGGGTGAAGTGCTCACGTTCATACAAACCGTCGCGTATTTGTTTCGCACGCGCGCCAAGATCATATCCGCCATCGCCAAGTCGTTCGAGCATAAGCCCTTCGACAGAGCGGGCATTGGCGCTCCACAGGCGCCGTGTTGAGGGGGCCAGAATGAGTGGATATTGCGCTGGAGTAAGCCAGCCCTGCCATCCTGTGTCCGGATGGCTCCAGTCCGCGGGAATTGTTGGATCGTATCCGCCCGCTCGCGCCGGGATGCGTCCCGCGATGGTCCACGCAATCTTCCCCTGCTTGTCCCCAACGATGAAATTCTGCGCCGGGATGCCCGCGTTGTGTGCAATTGAGACCGCTTCGTCGACAGTTTCGGCCTGCTCCAGATCGGTAAGCGCCATATTCACGGAACCCGGCCGATGGGCGGTCCATGCCTGTGCAAGTGGCGTCCCGTCGTGGTCGGTCGATAGAATGGGACCCCACTCGGTCTCGTAAATATCGAGCGTTTCATCCTGTGCTCCACGCACATGCAAAACTTCGTGGTGAACGGTAATAGCTTTCCATCCAGTTGCGCTTCTGTAGCGCAAGGCGTCGGTTGGATGGCGTGCGACACGAACCCAATCTATAAAATCACCGTAAGTATTGGTAAAGCTCCAGGCAATCTTGCGATTGGAGCCGACGGTGATTGCCGGCGTACCGGGAAGGCTGACACCGATGATGTCGTTCATGAGTCCGGGGTCGCGGGAATTGGGATAAATCAAGCGCGTGCGGAACCATATATTAGGTACACGCAACTTCAGATGCATATCGTTTGCGATGAGCGCAGCACCGCCGGCGAGTGGTCCGGCCACCGCAAAACTATTGCTGCCCGGCAGCTGATCAACGGACTCATCAAGAGGTGGTCCGTTTTTCGGGGATATGAGGGCAGGGTCGAGCTTGCGAAGATCGAGTTCGTCAGGAGACGGGGGTTCGGGCCACTCAAGCGCCGCCCCGATCAGCGGCGCATCCCATGAGCCACCGCTTGCTGTCAGGAAACGGTAGGCGCTTTCAGGCAGTGCCGCGCGCATGGCAGAGAAGGCAATTTCGCGCGAGTCATTGACATCATTCAAGGTAAAGTACATGGACTTCACGACCAGTATACTGTCTTCGCTGCGCCATTCGACCGGACGTGTGCGCGTCAGGAGATACGGAAAGGGACGGATGGCAAGTGCGCCCAGACCTTGATTTACCCCGTCACGATAGATGTCCAGCAGCTGTCGCTGTTCGTCCGGCAACGCGTCCAATATCGCCGCGGCGCGTGAGCGCATGCGATGTCTTCGCGCCTCCCGGTCCGACGGCAGCGCTGCTGGTCCAAATGTCTCGGCCAATTCGCCGGCTGCCCGGCGCCGCATCAGATCCATCTCGAAAAAGCGCTCCTGGGCGTGGACGTAGCCCAATCCCCAGATCATTCCGAACCGATCCTGCGCGCGTATCGTTACAGTGCCAAGGCTGTCGCGTTCCACAGTTACAGGTTCAGTCAGGGCGCTGACATTCACAGTGCCGCTGTATTCCGGCAGGCTGCCGTGCAGTAACAACCAGATGGAGCCGGTCGCCAACAGCGCCAGCATGAATACCGCGAGTACTAGCCTGTATCCGGTGCGAAGCGCAGTAGTCATAGCGGATAAAAGAGATCGAGCCCACGCAATGCCGCTGGATTATTGCGGACGGATGGTGGCCGAGTCTGTCGGTCTTTGCACCGGCAGGATTTAACGGAGGAGGTGTCTGGAATTTTGCAGCTTTTGCCGGATGAATTCGATACGTTTACGGTTTACGCCGAGATCAGAGCTTCCCAGCCGCGACGCCGATCGTACCTGAATGACCCCCGCAGCCGGATCGAACCAGAACTCCGCGTCGTCCACGTATTTCATTAGACGGGTGGTGAATTGTGCGTACAGGTAGCCGGGTTCCTTCTTGACTATTTTTGCGCCATCCATCGCCTCCACAATGTTGGCGATCCGGTCCAGTGCAGCCTCCTCGGGTTCGCCATTAGCTGGCAGGGGTGCGATATCCGCGTAGCTGCGCTGTGGGTGATCAGGGTAGAGCGAAGCCTGGCTGGAAACACTGTTAGGCGTTTTCGAGGGCGGTTTGAGCCTCCCTTCATGCAAACCGAGATCGGTAGGCGGAGTGCCTTTTAGCAGCCCAAGTTGACCGGCGAGTAAGCCCGCAATAACAACGAGGGCGACGATGATGATCGCCCACTTGACCATCACCATGCTGGAGAAAGCTGCCCAACGATGTGACAGGAAATAAAACCGACTCGCACCTTTGCCGAAGTGGTGATCATGCTGATTATTCCGTCAATCGTTAAAGGAGGCATGCAGACTGGATTCAATCGTCCCGGCCGCCGCGTCAGCTCATCATTGGCAACCGTTATTCATACTGAGCTACTTGGTCTTGCTATTTGCCAATATGAATTCTGCTAGACGTTGTGCGGGTTCACCCTTAATGTTTGGAAAGGCGGGCATTCCCATGCTGCCTTTATGAACTTTCCCGATGATCGCATCCTTATTCGCCATTGCTGTGTTTAAAGTCATGACGTTGCCAGCCGCTTCCGGTTTGTGGCATTTCGTGCAGTTTGCATAAAATATGTCTTCTCCGCTAGCGCTCTCGGCCGGCGTATAGTTATCTGTCTTCGAGCAGCCAATTAAACCCGCAGATGCAACAGCGATTAACAATAAGGTGATTTGCTTCATTTTATGCTCTGCTCCGATTTTTTTTACAATATAAACCAAGTTTCCAGGGCAGCATTATATCGCCCCAAGGACGGTTGAGGTACTTGTATATGATGGGACAATCAGTTGAGGAACTCTCGACTCGAAGGCGGATCAGTCTGCTTGCTTAACTCTTTGCCGGCAGGTATCCAAAAAGCCGAAGTGCAAGCAGAACCGTGACGGGAAGATAGATAAATACGCCAGTTGTTCCCAAGAGAAGTTCTCCGATCCAGAAGGTTACGGCGAGATTGAAGATCAATACGCCGTAATAAAGCCCGCACCCGAGAAGCACCGGCAAAGTTACGTGTGGAGACGCTGCTCCGGCTTGGCCAAGTCTGCGATCCAGTGGAAGGTATGCTCGGAGCGAAAGCAGGCCAACGACAGCCCAGCCGATGTAGTTTGCTATCGGAACCCCGAAGTGCGTACCGGGTTCCGGGTAGTAATAGATGCGGCCTAGAAACCATCGTTCTCCCTGAAGAGCGATTGGATCAATGATAATGTCGATGAATGTAAAAAAAAGTATTGTAAGCACCATCACCGGCCACCCGGTTCTCGTAGTGAGCGGGAACTCCAGCCTGATTATCGGAACGCTCCATCGGGATTTCTGAGTACTCGTGGAAGGCAGGATAAAAGCCAGCGACATGCAATAACTGGCATAGAGAAGGAAAGGAAACGAGAGCGAATCCATGAAGGGCACATCAGCGATATACAATTCCTGCCCGGCTGTCAAACCCGTATAGTGATACCAGCCGAAGGGGATACCAGTGCGGGTGGAGGAGAACTCACACAAAAATGCCACGACGTAGGTGATTCCCCAGAAGCAGATCGTCCGCCGCCAGCCAATCAGCCGACTGGCCGCGAATAGAAACGCAGCAAGGAAAATGAAAACATAGGGGCGAAGAACTATTGTGTTAAGTATAAGGCTGAGATATTCCATCTAATGTTCCGTCAATTCCGTGGATGGGAAATTCTGAATCACCAATAAACTTGCAGTGCACGGCAGATCGCTTGTGTTGTACGTATTTTGGACGCGCTGCTCTTCATGCATCGGGTTGAAAAACGTTCCTAAATTGCCGTAAATCATGGACGAGAGGCACTTTTCCAGCACGCGCATTAAGCCATAAAAGCAGCCAATTCAGAAAGCTGTTAAATGCTCTTCTTGCGCTGTGTTTGTTTACAACAGTAAGTACCTGACTACATGCTATTTATAATTATTTTATCGTGAGGCGTGTACTCAAGCTTTTCGCTTTCACGGTTCTAATCCTGCTTCTGGTTGCGCTTTCTATCGCAGCTTTCCTGCTCTACCGGGAAGCGGAAACGTCTGCGTATCAGGCGCGTCATCTGACGACGTTGCTTCAGGACGTGCGCTGGGAAATGCAACCCGGGCGAAGCGATTTGCATCTTTCCCAGGCCGGGCCGTACGATATCCGCCTGGGCTATAGCCGACTGCCGGAGTTGCTCCAGAGTTTGACAAAGCATGGCTTCGAAGTACAGGCTCAAGCGCGAGTATCGCCGCGAATGCAGGAACTGGTCGAACAAGGCTTGTTCATCCCTTACCCGGAGAAATCCCAGGCAGGACTGGAAATTACCGCAGGAAACGGGAAGCAATTGTATCGCGCCAATTTTCCGGGCCGCGTCTACGATCATTTTGAATCGGTTCCGTCAGTGGTGACCGACAGCCTGCTTTTTATCGAAAACCGTGACTTGCTTGATACAGCCCATCCAAAAAAGAACCCGGCTGTCGACTGGACTCGGTTGGGGAAAGCAGTGATGGATAAGTCGATCCAATTTTTCCGAGAGGAACATGATGTGCCCGGTGGAAGCACGCTTGCCACACAAATCGAAAAATATCGCCATTCCCCCAATGGCATGACGATGAGCGCAGAGGATAAGCTTCAGCAGATGGCATCCGCTTCAGTGCGGGCTTACCTGTATGGAGAAAATACATTACCAGTTCGGAAGCAGATCGTAGTCGATTACCTCAATACGGTCCCGCTTGCGGCCGCTCCCGGATTCGGAGAAACGAACGGACTGGGAGATGCATTGTGGGCGTGGTATGGCATGGATTTTGATGAAACCAACCACATCCTTCATTCACGCTTCGTTCAAGGAGACGCGCTTGTCGAGACTGCGCTACGTTATAAGCATGTGCTGAGTCTCATGATCGCCCAGCGGAGACCTTCCTATTATCTGCTTGCTGGCCGCAAGGAACTCGCTGAGCTTACCGATAGCTACCTTCGAGTATTGGCTCAGGCTGGTGTGATAGAGCCCGCCCTCACTAATGTCGCGCTCAAACTACCGTTGCGTTTTCGTGATACCGCGGCGCTGGACGAAGCGAGGAGTTTCTCGGCGCAGAAGGCGGTGAATGCTGTTCGCGTGCGTATTGCCACCCAGCTCGGGTTGCGGCGATTATATGACCTGGATCGGCTGGACCTTTCAGTGCAGAGCACGCTCGATGCAGACCTTCAAAAAAAGACTACCGATCTGCTGCGCAATCTCAAGGACAGCGAGTATGCGCGGACGGCGGGTCTCTACGGACACCGCATGCTGGAGACAGAAGACCCTGGAAAAATCATATACAGCTTCACGCTGTCGGAATTAACCCCCCAAGGCGCCAAGTTCCGCATCATGGCGGACAATTTTGAGCAACCGTTGGATATTAACCAGGGCACCAAGCTGGATCTGGGTTCAACGGCAAAGTTACGTACGCTGGTGACATACCTTGAAATTATCGAAACACTGCATGGAAAATATGCAGGATTGGCACCAAACGCGTTACGAAAACAAGATATTGATCCGAGCGACGTTCTCAGCCGCTGGGCAGTCGGCTACCTGTTGCAGGCCAAGGACAAGAGCCTGGCCGCAATGCTGAACGCGGGCCTGGACCGCAGGTATTCCGCCAGTCCCGAGGAACGCTTCTTCACTGGAGGCGGACTGCATGTTTTTCATAATTTCAAGCGGCAGGATGACCGCCAGATTTTAAGCGTGCGGGAGGCGACACTCAATTCGGTCAATCTGGTATACATCCGCTTGATGCGCGATATCGTGCGTCATTACATGTTTCAGGTCACGGGTTCGTCCGCAAAAATCCTGAAGGACGTCAGGGATACCGGCCGCGGGGAATACCTCAGGCGCTTCGCGGATAGGGAGGGGAGGGAATTCATCCACCGGTTTTATCAAAAATATAAGGGAAAAACAGCGAACCCAGGCCCGGCAAGCGAGATATTCTTTGCCAGCTTTCGGCACACACCCCGGAGGTTGGCAGCCGCGTACCGCTATGTTTACCCGGCGTCTACGTTCTCACAGTTTCAGGCATTCCTGACCCAATACCTGCCCGGTTCCAAAGGCCTGACATTCGCGAAGCTGCAAGACCTGTACGACGAATATGCTCCGGGTAAGTATTCACTTGCGGATCAGGGCTACATCGTGACAGTCCACCCACTGGAATTGTGGCTGGTTCGCTACCTGATTTCGAACCCTCATGCTCAGTACAAGGATGTGATCGAGGCCAGTGGAGGCGAACGGGTAGCTGTCTACCAGTGGCTGTTCAAGACGATACACAAGAACTCCCAGGATATCCGAATTCGCGGCCTGTTAGAGCTTGAGGCCTTCCTGGAAATTCATCGAAGCTGGAAACGCCTGGGCTACCCGTTTGATTCGCTCGTGCCCTCGCTTGCGACAGCGATCGGCAGTTCAGCTGATCATCCCGCTGCGCTGGCGGAACTGATGGGTATCATCCTCAATAATGGGCTTCGCGTACCTAACGTGCTGATTGAACGCATGCGCTTTGCAGCGGATACTCCGTTTGAAACCCTTGTCGAGCGGGCTCCCGTTCGGGGTGAACAAATGTTTTCGCCTGAGCTGGCCGCGGCGTTGCGGAGCGTTCTGGCGGACGTTGTGGAGACGGGTACAGCTTCCAGGCTTGCGCGGGCGATCGTAGAAGAGGATGGGGCTGAAATGCTGATCGGTGGAAAAACAGGAACCGGGGATCACCGCCATATTACCTTTTCGTCGCCGGGTGTCATAAAGGAATCCCGTGCTGTCAATCGCTCCGCAACGTTTGTATTCTTCATCGGGGATCGCTTCTTCGGGACGATGACTGCGTTTGTGCCGGGTGCAGAAGCGGCGAACTATACATTTACCTCGGCGCTGTCCACCCAGGTAATGAAACACCTTCTACCTACCCTGAAACCACTGATAGATAATGCTCAGCCCCTGCCCGAACAAGGCTCAATGGTGCGGGCATCGTCTAAAAACCGCGTGCCAAAAGAAACCAAGGAAAAAAGAGAAATGAGCTCGAGCTGAGAGGGTGATGCGGATGAATACAAGTTGTATCGAGGCCACGTCGCGCCAAGCGATCAAAGATTGCAAAACTGATAGCGATTCGGCATTTCCAGGGGCGGGTCCGGTGGTTCACAGTGCGTGTGGGGATGTGTGGCCTGGAATTCGTGCAGATACCATCCTCAGTCATCGCTATTGATCCATTGGAAAAAAATGATAATGCCTAGAATCAACCCGAGGGCGAGAATCGCTTTAACGAACTCTTTGGCGAACCAGAACACCATCGATTCATATAAATCCACGTTTATCCTCTCTATCTGAACAAGTTCTTTCAGGCGATACCATACCAGCCGAGGTAGAGTCAGGCTAGGGGCCGGTGGGGTACTCCCCGCCGTATCCAAAGTCCTTTGGCGACGCTCTGAGCCTACCGCAATCGCCGTTCGCCGACAGGCAGCCGGACTAGCGATCTCCGCGAGAGCCAATTTTACCAGCTCATTTACTACCTGAGCGATCCGCGCACGTCTTGTTCAGATTCTCCCGGATCTGTTTACTTTCGGAACCACCACCAGAGCAGCAACGATAGAATCAGAGATACCAGCAGACTGGTAGTCAGCGGAAAATAGAAGCTGAAATTCTCCCGCTCTATGCTGATATCTCCAGGGAGCCGGCCAAACGGCAATTTAGATAACCAGGGCCATGCCAAGCCGGCAACCAATAGCAATATGCCGAGCAGGATAAGTATACGTTGCATAGAAATGTGCTGATTCCCGGTTGGCGAGAGAACCATGAATCCTGCCGATAAGCGTAGGCGGTTTATTACCAAAGATCAATTTTGCATCACATTCCGTATTGGTGATCCCGAATAAAGCCGCACTGCTTTCCCGTATTTTTCTCTGTCGCGGCTTCTCCCCGTTCGGGTTCGACTGGGAAAATAAAGTTCCCAGCCTCGAGGTCGGTCCAGAGGCCAACCTCACCCTTTATGATAATTGCGACTCAAGACCAGGTTAAATCCATAGACGCGAAAACGAACGCGCCCGAAATGTCAAAACAGATGGGATTTTTTTGACAACTTCAGATCAATGATGCTGAGATGTATCTGAGTCCTGGAGCGTTGCCCGAGGGACCGCAAGGCGGGAGGGATCGGGCAGTGCAAGGGCTCGCGGCGGCGGGGTTCGCCAGATGAGCGCTGAAGTATCGAATTTCTTAAACATTTGAATCTTCGCTTTCGTGGCCATTCGCCCAGCGTCATTCGGGGAGCGTGGCTCGCTATTGCGTCATTGCTCCAAACTGTTTCGACCGAATGTTTTCGTCACGGCCGGCACCAATCCAGAACGATGTGTTTGAGAATATGCAATCGCCGGTGAAAGAAATGTTCGGCTCCTGGAACGACAACGACAGGTAATTCCTGAGGAGCTGCCCACTCCAGCACAGACGCGAGGGAGACTACGTCATCCTGATCGCCATGAATGATTAGAACGCGTGCGGGCGTCCCTTCGAACTGTTTGACGTCGCGGTGGGCGACGGGTGGAGCGTTCAGGCGCTGAACCGCCGGCGCCACCATAACCACCGTTTGCGGCTTGAGGTGCTCCGCGGCGTATGCCTGAACCGCGCCGCCGAAAGAAAACCCGGCCAGCAGTAACGGCGGCGGGGCGCTAAAACGATCAGCAAATCTGTTTTTCGCCGTTTCGACCACCGCAAGCACGTCTTCCACTTCACCCGAACTGGTGTCACCCGCGTTAATGTCACCTTCGCTTTGTTCCACGCCGCGAAAATTGAATTTGACTGTAATAAATCCTAAATCGAGAAATGATTTGAACAGGGTATGTACTACCTTGTTATTCATGGTTCCGCCATACAGCGGGTGAGGGTGTGCAATCACGGCGATACCGCGCGGCAAAGGCGAACTGGGTTCAGCCAGAATCGTTTCAAGCTTGCCCGCGGGCCCATCAGAGAATATTTTCTGAGTACTATGCTCGTTCAACGGTACGCTCAGCCAGTTAAATAGGGTCGTGTTGTCGTTCAGCCCCGATACGCGGTCGGCTTGAAAAGAGGGATTGACTCGAGATGGGGTTAGGTGGCCGAGTGCTGGGTTACTTCAATGCGCTGTGATCGCGTGAATCTTCAAGCCAGGCGATAACGTGCTCACAGAGAACTATGTAGAGTTACCGAGTGAAAGGTATCCGTCGTGAAAAGACTCGGTCAGATTCGCAACCGTTCCACGACACGGCCGTTTTTCAGGTGCTCCTCAATAATTTCGTCGATATCCTCCTTATCCACATACGTGTACCAAACGCCTTCGGGATAAACCACAATCACCGGCCCTTCATTGCAGCGGTCGAGGCAGCCAGAATTGTTAATGCGTATTCTTTTGCTTTTGCTATCGAGCCTCAACGCCTTGACGCGTTCCTTCGCGTAGTCGCGCAAAGCCTGGGCGCCAAAATTGTTGCAACATAATGCGCCTGCCTCGCGCTGGTTCACGCAGAAAAATACATGCCGCTGGTAATAACTCATAGGAATAATTGTGCGCAATTGTGCGATATGAACGATAAACGATTATACGGATCGTCAATGGCTATCTCAACTTGATTTCAGTCCACAAGCGGCTCAGCAGGCGCCGCTCCTTTCGGTCAAGGTCTCGCAACATTTCCAGGCGGCCGAGCAATTCGGGACCGGGAAATATTGCGTTGTTGGTTGCAAGTTCCGGTTGAACGTACTGCATCGCGTCAGCGTTGGGATTGCCCGATCCCAGGTGGTTGGTGAGTTCGGCGGAATTTTTTCCTTCCAGCATGAAATTGATGAATTGATGGGCCAGGTCGGGGCGGTTTCCACTTCTATGCAACACCATGCTGTCGAGCGCAAGAACCGCGCCCTCATTTGGGGTCGAGTATCCAATGGTGAATGCTCTTCCGGTTTTTTTTGCATCAAGCGCCGCCTGAAACATGTCATTGGAATACCCATGCGCTACCCATAGGTTTCCGGTGGCAAGTTCCTTGATATAACTGGTATTGCTGAAAGCCGCCCAGTAGGGCTTGGCGCGAACGATTAAATCTACTGCTTCCTTCCAATGCTTTTCATCCGTGTCATTTATCGAATAGCCAAGGTATTTAAGCGCCGCGGCCATCAATTCACGCTGGCTGTCGAGCACGGTCACGCGACCCTTGATCTTTTCGAGATATCTTGGTTCGAAAATTATTGCCCAGGTGTCCATAGGCAGGCCCAGTTGTTTTATTTTTTCCTGGTTGAAGCCAAGCAGGCTGATTGTATAGGCGTAAGGGACGGAATACCTGTTGCCGGGATCGAACGGCGTATCGAGGTATAAAGGGTCGATGTTTTTCAGATTCGGCAATAACGACTTATCCAACGGCTTGAGGGCGCCTTGCCGAATCAGGGTGTCCATCGCATTGCTGGTGGGGACGATGAGATCGTAACCGGTCGCGCCGGCTGCGAGCTTTGCCAGCATTTCCTCGTTGTCGGAGTAATAATCCTGAGACAATTTGCAATCGCAGAACTTCTCGAAGCGGCTGACCGTTTCGGGTGCGATATAGTTATTCCAATTGAATAGATACAGCACATTCCCGTCTTTTTGGGGAAAAGCGACGTTCTCATTCTGACCGTTACACCCGGAAGTGAACGCGATTAGCCACGCGAGCATGAAAATGAGCGGCGCCAGAGGCCGGTAGAAACGTGCGGGGCACATAACTTAGCGCGACGTTTTCATTTCGCTCGATGAGGCCCTGGAGTCGAGCCTTGCCGCGATAATGATCATGACCAGGGTAAGCAGCATCAGTAACGTGGAAATCGCATTCACTTCAGGCGTCACCGCGACCTTTATCATGGTATAGATCTGGATGGGCAGGATGGGTTCGCCAACACCCTTGGTAAAGAAGGTAATGACGAAGTCATCTATCGAAAGGGTAAACGACATCAGGGCTCCCGCCGCCAACGCCGGGGCGATAAGCGGTAGCGTAACCAGGCGGAACGTTTGCCAGGAGGATGCCCCAAGATCTCGTGCCGCTTCAAAAAGACTCTCGTCCATGTCCTGAAGCCGTGCCCGTACGATAATGGCGACAAAGCCGATGCAGAATGTGGTGTGGGCGATGATGATTGAAACCATGCCCAGCGTTAAATTAAGGACTTGCAAAAAGAATAACAGCAGCGCCACGCCGAGAAGGATTTCAGGCATTGCAACCGGAGTGAAGACCAGCACCGGCAAAACTTTAAAGTTGTATCGATGGATTGCCAGGCCCGCCATCGTGCCCAGTACGGTGGCGCTGAAACTCGCGCTCAGCGCGATGATCAGCGAATTCCCGGCCGCTGTAAGCATCTCGGAGTTATTGAACAACGCCTTGTACCAGGACAAAGTAAAGCCGACCCATTCAGCATTCAGTCGGGAGTCATTGAATGAATACACGACCACAATAACGAGAGGAATATAGAGGAAGGCGAAGACCAGCGCTGCTGCCAGCCACAGCCAGATATCGCCGCGCTTCATGCTATGCCCGCTGCCCGGTAGCGGGTCGCGCGAGCCATGTGGCCAGTGCAGCGACAGATAGCACTGCCAGCGTTAGCATGATTGAAAGCGCCGAGCCGAATGGCCAATCGCGGGTGCCGAGGAATTGATCCTTGATCAGGTTGCCGATAAGAATATCACCCGTGCCCCCGAGTATGTCGGGAACGGCGAACATGCCTAACACGGGGATAAATACGAGTGCGGAGCCTGAAAATACACCCGGCAGGGATAGGGGCCAGGTGATCCGCCAAAACCGCTGCCAACTGTTCGCGCCAAGATCCTGGGCTGCGTTCAGAAGCGACGGGTCGTGCTTCTCCAGGTTGGTGTAAAGCGGCAGCACCATAAATGGCAGATGCACGTACACCATGCCCACCAATACCGCAAATGGCGAAAACAGCAGTGTCACTGGTCCAACGCCGAATACGCCGAGAATCCCATTAACAAAATGGCTGAGGGCGGATTCAGGCCCGAGAATGATCATCCAGGCATAAATACGGATAAGAAAATTGCTTGCGAACGGCAGGACCACCAGCAGGACCAGCAGGTTACGGAAACGTTGTTCGCTGCGCGCGATCAGCACCGCCAACGGATAGGCCATGACGAGACATATCGACGTGGTGGCCGCCGCCACGCCGAAGGATTTAAGGAAAATTTCCGCGTAAAGCAGGTCGCTGAAGAAGAACTGGTAGGCTTCCGGCGTGAAACCATGCTCGCTATCCAGGTTTCCCGCAGGCGCCGCGAGGGGGGCCAGGCCGCCAAACTCGCCCGGGAAGCGGAACGAAGTCAGAATCATGATGAGACTGGGGCCGACAAAAAATACTAACAGGAATAATAGCGGGGGACCGCCGATCAATAATCTGGCGGCGCGGCTTTCCCTGGTTTCTCCCTTACTCATGCAAAAAAATTCCTGCGTCATGACGCCACGAGACCGCCACGGCATCGCCAACCTCGTAAAACTTGGCTCTTCCCGGCGAGGAATTGGGCAGTAACGCTTCGATATACGCCCCGTTGGAGAGCTCGACGATATAAGTCGTGACATCACCGACATACAGAAAATCGTGCACTTTGCCCGGAAAATGATTTTTCAGATGAGGTTGTTCCGAAGGATGCGATATTCGAACCTGTTCAGGCCGAATTGCAATCAAGCCGTTGTCGCCTGCTTTCACCCCATCTTTACCTGCAGTGATAACTTCCCCTAATGCAGGGATCTCAAGTTTCAGATAAGACGGCGCGGCTTCCAGCACCCGTGCGCTCATCATGCTGATCTTGCCAATGAAATCCGCTACGAACCGGTTTCCTGGAAAACCGTAAATTTTTGAAGGCTCGTCAACCTGCTCGACGGTGCCACGGTTCATCACTGCTATACGATGCGACAGCGCCAATGCCTCATTCTGCGCATGAGTTACAAAAATGAAAGTAATCCCCACTTCTTTCTGAAGATTGATAAGCTCGATCTGCATTTCCTCGCGCAGCTTTGCGTCGAGCGCGCCCAGCGGCTCATCCAGCAACAACAGCCGTGGCCGATTAACCAGACTTCTTGCCAATGCGACACGCTGTTTTTGTCCTCCCGACAATTCATGCGGAAAACGGTGGCCGAAATTCGACAAGCGGACTCCGTTCAACGCCTCGCCGACTCGGACTTTTATTTCCGGTAAAGCCTTGCCCGCCATCTTGAGCGGAAACGCAATATTGTCTGCAACCGTCATGTGAGGAAAAAGGGCATAGGTCTGGAATACAGTATGAACAGGCCTTTTTTCCGGCGGCGTACCAACCAGATCCCGGCCGTCAAGCAGGATTTGTCCCGAGTCGGGAAGATCGAAGCCAGCTATCATCCGTAACAGCGTTGTTTTTCCGCAACCCGACGGACCAAGAAGAGTGAAGAATTCGCCCGTCTCAACGGTGATCGACACATTATCGACGGCGATATAGCTGCCAAAGCGCCGAGTAACATTACGGATTTCCAGTAGCGCCATCGTCGTGCCAACAAAAAAACGGGGATTTTACCAAAATTCACCCTGTCTCAATGTTTGAGATATTCTGGGGACGGGTCAAGTGGGGAACGTTCTACGATCGGTGCAGCTATCAAAGAACGATGGGGCGGTGGCTGAAGTTTTACGCCGCCGTAATAAAGGCTTGGAGAAACGGACCAAGTTGTTCTGTCACCATAACCATAACTGCCACAGCAGCAGCACTGCCAGCAAGACTGCGAGCATCGCCAGCAAACGACTCTGGCGCCGCTGTTCAATGAGCATCTCGCTGATTTTTTCATCCATCGCCTGCGCGCGATCGTCGCTTAAGGCGTGGTGTAGCAGACGTGGAAACTGGGGGAATATGACTGCCCAGCTTGATGCCTCCTTGTTCATGCGGCGGCTGAATCCACGCCAGCCGAGCTGATCAGACATCCAGTTTTCCAGATACGGTTTTGCGGTAGTCCACAGATCGAGATTGGGGTCGAGATCGCGCCCAAGTCCTTCGATATTCAACAGTGTTTTCTGCAGCATGACCAGCTGAGGCTGAATCTCCACATTGAATTGGCGTGAGGTCTGAAACAGTCGCAGCAATACGCGGCCGAAAGAAATTTCGCTTAGCGGCTTATCGAAAATCGGTTCGCATACAGCGCGGATCGCGGTTTCAAAATCATTAACGCGAGTGTCTTTCGGCGCCCATCCCGCTTCAACATGGGCTTCCGCCACCCTTTTATAGTCGCGCCGGAAGAATGCCAGAAAATTTTGCGCGAGGTAATTCTTGTCCTCGTCGGTGAGGGTACCCATGATGCCGAAATCCACCGCTATGTAACGGCCATCGCTACCCACGAAAATATTGCCGGGATGCATATCGGCGTGAAAGTAGCCATCCCGGAATACCTGGGTAAAAAAGATTTCCACGCCAACCCTGGCAAGTCTCGGAATATCGATACCCTGTTCGCGCAGCTTCGCCACCTGGCTGATTGGCGTTCCTTTGACGCGCTGCATCACCATGACAGTCGAATAGCAGTAATCCCAATAAACCTCTGGTACCAATAAGAGCGGCGAGTCGAGAAAATTTCGTCGCAACTGGCTGCAGTTGGATGCCTCGCGCATCAAATCCAGCTCATCGTCCAAGTGTCGCGCGAACTCGGTCACCACCTCCCTCGGTTTCAACCGCTTGCCGTCGGGCCACAGGGATTCAACCAGCAACGCACCGGTTTCCATTAATGCAATGTCGTGTGCAATCACGGGAGCAATGCCGGGACGAAGCACCTTAACCGCCACCTCTGTGCCATCGTGAAGTACCGCGAGATGAACCTGCGCGATCGAAGCGCTCGCTACCGGCTCGGCATCGAAGACCAGAAAGACTTCATTGACGGATTTCCCATAAACCTGCTCCAGGGTAGCCAGCGCGATGTTGGAAGGAAACGGAGGAACCTGATCTTGCAGTTTAGCCAGCTCGTCCGCAATATCCTGTGGCAGCAAATCGCGCCGGGTGGAAAGCATCTGGCCAAATTTGACAAAAATGGGACCCAGGGCCTCCAGCGCCAGACGAAGGCGTTCACCGCGAGCTTTGTCCAGCCGGCGCCAGAACGTGGCGAGTTTGACGACTGGCCGTACAAAGCGTAGCCGCTCATGGGCAAGAAAAAATTCATCCAGGCCGAAACGGAACGCTACAGTCAGAATTGTGAGAAGACGAAGAAAACGCATTTATTCTAATGACGGCAGTTCGTCTGTAGTTAAGCACCACTGAACAAATATAGCGACCGGCGATTAACCTTAATTTGCCAGCGCCTGTCCCAATGTAACCCAGCGGTGCGGCAGGGTCTTCTCAGTTGTGCCAGTTGTTATCGGGGTCTTTTCATGAGCGCATTCACACGTTTGTCCAGATTTAAGGCGGCCTCTTGCAACGCGCTTACTTCATGGACGAACTCATACATGTAAAAGGGCTTTGCGAGCAAAGGCCGTTCTTCGGTTAAATATTCCAGCGACATCTGCAACAAATTCCGGATGGTTTCGGTGTGCCAATGCGCTAGACTTTGACCCGCCAGAACAGCGCGATGCGCGAGGATATCGCCCATAATGCCGCTCAAATCCTCTTCAAGGTTCCAGCTTAGATTTTTACCAATATGTAGGATCTCGTCAGCGAATGCGCCATCGCCAGAAACCCGGACGCTGCGAAACGCGTCTTCGTCACGGGCAAGCAAACGCGGCAACAACACCGGGTCAACTGTGAGAATCGCGTCATCGCGAGTATTGCTCGGGGCAGTGGACACCTCGCCGCTGGCTTTTATGGTCAGGGCGAGGTCAATGAAGGGAGGAAGACGAAAGCGCGCTGTCTTCCCGGCATAGGCCTGCAGCCTCTTGCGCGCCCAGCTTTCCCCATGCAGCAAGTGGTTGAGCGGGGCTATCGCGAGGGAGGCCAGCATCGCGGCTCAGATCAGGAGACTTGTTGAATGCCCGCCAGCAGCCAAACAGCGTCCGGATCCTTAAGATCCTTCTGCACGTGCCAGATCTCATCAAATGGTTCCGGCGAGGAGTTGGGCGCTTCTCGAAGCTGTCCGTTAAACCTGACACTGGCAATGGCCGTGTCATTTTCCGTTACTACTTCGAGCACGTCCGCATTGATGGCCATGACCTCGGTCCTCTGTGGTTCGCCGCCGCGCTCATTGATCTGCATGCTGATTTCCGCGAACATTTGCGGAGTGGTGTATTCACGAATATCGCTCAGGTCGCGCGCGTCGTTGGCTGCCTGAAGCCGAATAAATGAGGTTTTGGCATTGCGCAAGAACGGCTCGACCTGAAAGTCTGCCGGAATATTAGCTGCGCTTCTGGTAACAGGAACCGCTTGAGCTGGCGTTGTTGCTCCGGCTGCTGATGTGTCTTCTGCGGGCGCCCCAGTTCCCGGGGCTGGGCCGGTGCTGCCGGTTGTTCCCATACCTGAATATTGCATCGGACGCGCCGTATTTTCCTGCCGGGGTCTGCGCAACATGCGGACCACGAAGAAAATGGCGGCCATCAGCGCTGCGAGCATCAGCACATCCATCATTTTAATGCCCTCGAATGCGCCCCCCATGAATAGCGCCGCCAGTAATCCTCCAGCGGCCAAACCAGCGAGAGGGCCCATCCATTTGCTTCCACCCGCGGCTGCAGGCGCCGCCGCAGCGGCTGGGGCTTGCCCAGGCTTGGGAGCTGCTTGCGGGCTGATGGCTTCCCGTTGCTTGCCAATACTCTTACCGCCCCCGAAGCGTTTTGCTTCGGCATCGAAGGCAGCCAATCCGAAGCTAAAAACAGCCAAGGTCAGCAGGGTGAATAATTTCTTCATGATGGTCTCCTTGCAAACGTTGAAGAAAGCAGTATAACACTATCGAATCTACTGATATCTCATAAATTGAATCGGAAAACCTATTTGCGCGCAAGTTCCCAACTGCAGTTTGTAATCACGTAACGAGTTTGATAAGTAATTGAATAAATGGAAATCTTGGCCGGAGATTTCCCGTCTTAATATCGACGACCGTTTGAAGAAACTTACGTCAGCAGCGCTTGCCATCTGTCCGCCGGATATTCATGAAGTTAAGCTTGTTCCACCTTTCTTGTTTCTTCCGCTAGTCTACCTGGAGGGTTGAACTTGCTATCGAACGCATCGGCTCACAGTGGCGTTGGGCACTGCGGCCATTATGTTGGTCGGTCCTGCCATCCAATTTCCTTTTTTTTCGGCGCAGGTCTTGCCAATTTTCCGTTCGTGCCGCTGCGTATTCATTAAACTGCCCTGTTGCACGCAGGGCGCCCGTACCCTCGCCATGCAGGAATGCGAAGTGCTTATCATATGATAAGCGCCGCACAGATGACCGTATGCAGCCTGTGCTTATACTTCTTCCTTCTCCCGTTCAGCTCGTTCAAGCTCCCTCCAAGGCAAAGCAGCGCAGTGAGTACTGAATGACGAATGACGCGAGGTCGATAAAGGAAAGCGGTTTTCCCAAAAAAGATACTTCAGCGCAACACCTGCAGAAACGTTTCAGATAAATTCAGAGGGCACGCTTTGCCCGAATCGGTGTTACGTGAAGAAAATTGAACACATTCTCGTCGCTACAGATTTTTCGCCGCGGTCGGACAGAGCGGTTCGCCGCGGCGCGCAGCTGGCCAAGGAGTACGGCGCAAAACTTGATTTGCTGCACGTCCTTCCCATCCTTACATTCGAAGCGCTCCGGCGATTGAAGATCGATATCCCGTTGGAGACGGAACAGCAGCTCTATAATCACGCCAAGGCAACGCTGCAAGAGGTGGCAACTTCGTTGTCCAGCGGGGGCATAAGCGTGATGCATCACGTTGCGATCGGTCAAGCGCACGTGAAAATCAATCAGTATGCGAACGCGAATCATGCCGATCTGATAGTCATCGGTGATCAAGGGGAAACCTTCGCTCGGGAATTCTTCCTTGGGACAACCGCGTCAAAAACCCTCAGCAAAGGATTTCGTCCGCTGCTCGTCGTAAAACAGGAACCGAAAGGGGAGTACAAGCATGTATTGGTACCGATGGATTTTTCGCAACCATCGCTCGATGCGCTTGAGGTGGCATTAAAAACGGGTACGCGAGCGTCGATTTACGTGTTGCATGTAGCCGAGGTGCCGTTCGCACACCGAATGAAGCAGATCGGTCTCAGCGAGGAACGTGCTGATCTCCATCGAGACAATTTATTAAGCCATGCCCGTGCGGAGATTGAAAAGATAGCCGAAGGCTGTGCCCGAGGTAATGCCCAGGTTACTTTCATTGTCGAGCAAGGCCGCCCACGTGCTGTCATATTGCAGCAAGTCCGGGCTCTCCATATAGATTTGGTTGTCATAGGGAAGCGCGGCGAGACGGAATTGGATGAAGCACTATTCGGTTCGGTTACCAAGCATGTTCTCTACGAGACTTCGTGCGACGTCCTGGTGGTTAGCTCCGGGCTGCTGAAACAGTCGGAAAAGGATGACCTGGGCGGCAAGCATTCGTGATTATCCTGACTGTTAACACTGGCAGTTCATCGGTCCGCCTGGCGGCATTCTCCAGTGATAGCGGCGCGCTGAGCGGATTGGCAAATTCCCGTTACGATCTGTCGGGCAGCGAACCCGAGGTCATGCTGAAAGCATTCCTCGAAACGCATGGGCTGGCAGAAACAAAACTTGCGGTGCATCGCGTGGTGCATGGGGGGATGAACCTCACTGCGCCGTGCCTGATCGATGAGGAAGTGGAGCAGGAGATCAGCCGCGTTGCGTCGCTCGCGCCGCTGCACAACCGCACTGCGCTACGATGGATACGTGCAGCTGGCGGTGTGCTGGGGAGGGACGTTGCCCAGGTAGCGGTGTTCGATACCGCGTTTTTCAGAGCTCTGCCCGAAGCCGCACGCATGTACGCGCTTCCGCACACGCTTGTCGAAAAGCATGGGCTGCGCCGCTACGGTTTTCATGGGCTGGCGCATCAGGCCATGTGGCGGAGCTGGCAGGGGTTGCAGCCCGGCGCCGGTCGGGGAGGGCGCATCATTTCACTGCAGCTCGGGGCCGGTTGCTCAATCACGGCGATAGAGAACGGGTCGCCGCGTGACACTTCCATGGGGTTTTCCCCCCTGGAGGGGCTAGTAATGGCCACGCGCTCGGGGGATGTCGATCCCGGCCTGATTACGTTTTTGCTCCGCCAGGAAAATTTAACCGCGGAGCAGCTGGATGAACTCCTGAATCAGCATTCCGGCCTTTTGGGATTGTCCGGGATCAGCGCCGACATACGGGAATTACTGGGGTCGCCCGACAAGCTGGCACAGCTGGCATTGGATGTGTACTGTTACCGGGTGCGTAAATACATCGGTGCCTACCTGGCGGTGCTGTCTGGCGCCGAGGCAATTGTTTTCGGCGGAGGAGTCGGAGAAAACGTACCGGAAGTGCGGGAAAAAATACTCGCCGGCATGGAATGGTGCGGCATCGAAATCGATTTAAACGCAAATCGGGATGCCCACGGATTATCGCGTATCAGTGGCGAGAAAAGCCGGGTGGCGGCGTGGGTTATTCCTGTAGACGAGGCGGCGGTTCTAGCGCGCGAAGGGACCGCGTTGATGGCGGCAAAAGGAGCCTGAAGGAGAATCGTTATGAATCAAGCTGAACCCAAGACTCAATCAGTGGACAAACCGCTTTCCGAAGATGAATTGCGCAGGATCAATGCCTATTGGCGGGCTGCAAATTATCTTTCCGTCGGACAGATATATCTTCTCGACAACCCGCTACTCAGGGAGCCGCTTACGGTCGCGCATGTGAAGCCCCGGTTGCTCGGGCACTGGGGTACCACGCCGGGGCTCAATTTTATTTACGCGCATCTGAATCGCATCATAAACAAATACGATCTCGATATGATCTATATAGCGGGGCCGGGTCATGGTGGCCCGGCGATGGTGGCCAACACGTGGCTCGAAGGCAGCTATAGTGAGTTTTATCCCCATATTTCGCGCGACGCGATCGGCATGAAGAGGCTGTTTAAGCAGTTTTCGTTCCCCGGCGGGATTCCCAGCCATGTCGCGCCGGAAACGCCTGGTTCGATTCACGAAGGCGGGGAGCTGGGCTATTCCGTATCTCATGCCTTTGGCGCCGCTTTTGACAATCCGGATCTGGTCGTGGCGTGCGTGGTCGGTGATGGCGAAGCTGAAACCGGCCCGCTCGCCTGCGCCTGGCACTCCAATAAATTTCTCAACCCGGCTCGTGATGGAGCGGTGCTGCCGATCCTGCATCTGAACGGGTACAAGATAGCCAATCCCGCAGTGCTGGCTCGCATCAGCCACGACGAGCTGCAGGATCTTTTCTTCGGTTATGGTTATCAACCCTATTTCGTCGAGGGGTCGGATCCGGCGCTCATGCATCAGCAGATGGCCGCCGCGTTCGATCT
Organism: Nitrosospira sp. Is2; assembly: GCF_033095785.1. Lineage (GTDB taxonomy): Bacteria > Pseudomonadota > Gammaproteobacteria > Burkholderiales > Nitrosomonadaceae > Nitrosospira. Next base: position 2,749,491 of record NZ_CP137134.1, read on the forward strand.
CGCTGTTGATCAGATTCGAGCGATTCAGCGCGAAGCTCGAACCAGCGGTCAAACAATGAAGGAAATCACATATCCGCGTTGGCCCATGATCGTTCTGCGCAGTCCGAAGGGATGGACGGGACCGAAAGAGGTCGACGGCAAGACGACTGAGGGTCTCTGGCGCTCGCACCAGGTGCCGCTTGCAGAGATCGGCTCAAATCCGCAACATCTGAAGCTGTTGGAAAGCTGGATGAAGAGCTACAACCCGGAGGAATTATTCGATGAGAAAGGCGCTCTCCTGCCGGAATTGGCGGCGCTCGCGCCCCGTGGCGAGCGCCGTATGGGCGCAAATCCCCATGCTAACGGCGGCCGGTTGCTGAAGGCATTGGAAATGCCCGATTTTCGCGATTATGCCGTCGCTGTACCAGGGCCAGGCATAGTGGTCGCCGAAGCAACGCGCGAGATGGGAAAATTATTGCGTGACGTAATGAAGCTCAATCTCGGCAGCCGTAATTTCCGGGTGATGGGACCGGATGAGACCAGTTCGAACCGCCTCGATGCGCTGTATGAGGTGACGCCCCGCACGTGGGTGGGGCAGAACTTGCCGAGTGATGAAAACCTTTCCCCGGATGGAAGGGTGATGGAAATTCTCTCGGAGCATACCTGCCAGGGCTGGCTTGAGGGGTACCTGCTTACCGGACGGCACGGTCTTTTCTCATGCTATGAGGCATTTATCCATATCGTTGACTCAATGTTCAATCAACATGCCAAATGGCTAAAGGTAACGAAGGAAATCTCTTGGCGCGCCCCGATTGCCTCGCTGAATTATTTGCTGACGTCACATGTCTGGCGTCAGGATCACAATGGATTCTCGCACCAGGACCCGGGCTTCATCGATCACGCGGTAAACAAAAAAGCCGATATCATCCGGGTTTATTTGCCGCCGGATGCAAACACGCTGCTGTATGTTGCCGATAAATGCCTGCGCTCGCGTAACTTTGTCAACGTTATCGTCGCCGGTAAGCAACCGGCATTGCAATGGCTGGATATGGACTCGGCCATCAAGCACGCCACTACCGGTATTGGGGCCTGGGGTTGGGCGAGCAATGACCAGGACAGTGACCCGGACGTAATAATGGGGTGCGCGGGCGATGTGCCGACACTTGAAACCTTGGCGGCAGTCGATCTGTTGCGGCGTCATATCCCCGAACTGAAGATAAGGGTGGTAAACGTAGTAGACCTGATGACCCTCCAGCCCCGAACGGAACATCCGCATGGGTTATCCGATGATGACTTCGATTCGCTCTTCACGGCTTCCCGGCCAATCATTTTTGCCTACCATGGCTATCCCTGGCTTATCCATCGTCTGACCTATCGCCGCAACAATCATGAAAACCTGCACGTGCGTGGATACAAGGAAGAAGGAACGACCACCACTCCGTTTGACATGACGGTTCTGAATGATCTTGACCGCTTCCATCTGGTAATGGACGTGGTCGACCGCGTGCCCACGCTGGGCTCAAAGGGGGTGTACCTCAAGCAGCTGATGCGCGAGAAGTTGACCGAACATAAGCAGTACATCGTCGAATACGGCGATGACATGCCCGAGATACGCGACTGGCACTGGCCTTCCAGTTCCGGGGGCCAATGATCGGTCTATGTGATAAGGCGGAAACGCGGCAAAAGTGACGGATGGGATGGATGCTTATCTTGGAACCACGGTTCCCGCCTCTATATTGCGAGCAAAATATCCTTTTCATCAACACCCAGGCGCAAGCACGTTTGCTGAGTTGGCGGAGAGGTACGGATGATATTTATCCTCAATCTCATTGCGCTCTATTTCGCGTTTACATCGAATCACACGGACGGCGTGTACTGGGGCGCCGTCCTGCCTGCGCTATACGCTATCATTGTGGCGCCCCACGCGTTGATCGGCAGAACCGACATCCCACTGCCAAGGATAGCGAAAATACTCGCTGACAAATGGGAAAATGCGGAGGATCTGACGGAATATATCGCCAAATACTGGATGGCGCTGGCCTATCCCACCACTTCATGGAAAAAGCAGAGGAACAGCGTTATTCTCTACCTGACTTCGTTTCTGCTGGGTGTCGTCTATTTTGCCAAGGAAATGTTTGCGGGCGGTATCTTCATGTTTGTAGTGGGATATATTCTCTATCAAATGAGTCTTCGAGTGGACTGGCCGAGGTCCGTCTATACGAGCCCGGAATTCAGGGACGGGAGCGACAATGAATTCGCCAGAAAAGAATGGGAGCTTGCCGCCATGTCGATTGTGGCATTTGCCGATCTATACCCGGATGACAAGGCACTTAACAATTCAGCAAAAGAAATCTCGGAAGATGCGGACGTAAAGCCGTTGCTCACAAGATACCGACACGAAGCGTTTGGGGGAGCGGGGTAGAACGGCCCCGCCATTCGTTTTTGGCGCTTTTGGCGCCTCCGCCGATCGTACAGCGAACATTCAAAGCTTTCCGGTCACCTTCCAATCGGCTGGCAGGCAATGCCCCAGGCTGGTTAGGTATCCCCGCTTGCCTACCGACCGCTTGCTGCAAAAGTGCCACAGCGAGGCATCGGCGTTACCCGCTAATAAATCTGTCGTTTGAGTTTGCCTGATGCAGCACGGCCGTAGCAAGCTCGTCGATCGATTTGGCTGCTAGAGGCATCGAGATAGGGAATTCCTTCGCGCCGCTCAGCTTTTTCCGCTGCGCGGACTTCGTGTTCGCAATTCCTGAGCGAGGCATATTCACTGTCGGGCTTGCGCTCGCGTCGCATCTGATGCAGGCATAGCTGTTCAACCGTAAAGCCGAGCAGCTTGCTGCGGTTGTTCCTGATCTGGGACGGGTCCGACAGAAAGAAGCCTGCTGGCGGTGGCTGTGCCACTTTAATTGACATTTGTTTTAACTCACCGATAATGTAAAGAGGCCCTGAATGGCTCTCAAGCCCGCAATGACAACGTCGAAGCCATAGCTGAGTGTCTGAAGTGCACACGGGGCGCCCCCGGGATTTCTTCTCAGGAGTCGGCCCCCCCGGGTATTCTCCCCAGCGGGCATGGGTCCGCGTCCGGCTTTGCGCGACCCGAGCCTCATTAGTTCCTTCCCCCGCCTTTGGGCATCTTTGGGAGTCATGGCCGTCCAAGTTTTCCAAGCTGTTCCTTGCAGGCTGATGTCAGCCTGGTGCTTTTTCGGGAGTACGGCAAAAAAATCCTCGCGGAAATTAGGCTCTGAGGAACGTTGCGCCTGAGGTCCGCCGCAAGGGGGAGAACGCAACATTGCTTCGACCACCTCGTATCTCCGGCTTATCGATATATCGATTTGGGCCTCGTTTGCCAACGGAACGTTTGCAACGATTTTATTTAAAAGTTTCTATAATGAAAATAACGTATCGTGGCAACTAACACAACCGTACTCGCGAACAGGAGCAGAAATTGACTGATTCACAATACGTCGTCTGGTTCGATGAGTTGCGCATGACGGACGTAGGCCGCGTGGGCGGAAAGAATGCGTCGCTGGGCGAAATGATCAGCCAGTTGACAAAGGCCGGGGTGCGGGTTCCTCACGGCTTTGCAACGACCGCCGATGCCTATCGTGAGTTTCTTGCCCAGGGAGGTCTGGCACAGCGCATCGAACGGATACTCGCCACGCTTGATACGCGAGACGTTAAAGCACTGGCTACTACTGGCGCGCAAATCCGGGCCTGGATCGTGGAAACTCCGCTGCAGCCGCGGTTGAAGCAGGAAATCACCACTGCTTACCAGAAAATGCTGCAGGAAGCGGAGTCCAGCGAAATCTCCGTGGCGGTGCGTTCTTCCGCTACCGCAGAAGACTTGGCGACCGCCTCCTTCGCAGGCCAGCAGGAAACTTACCTGAATATTCATGGACTGGACAATTTGTTAAAGGCGGTCCAGGACGTGTTTGCCTCGCTCTACAATGACCGGGCAATTTCGTACCGCGTCGACAAGGGTTTCATCCATTCAGAGGTGGCTTTATCGGCGGGCGTGCAGCAGATGGTTCGCAGTGATATGGGTGCTTCAGGCGTGATCTTCACTCTGGATACCGAAACAGGATTTGATCAGGTGGTCTTCATCACGGCTTCATATGGCTTGGGGGAAACCGTAGTGAAGGGTGCGGTCAACCCGGACGAGTTCTATGTTTACAAACCCGCACTAGCGCAGGGAAGGCCGGCGATTCTTCGACGAAACCTGGGTTCCAAGCTCATCAAAATGCAATATGCGGCAAGCGGCGACATCGGCCGTACGGTGGAAACCCTGGAGGTGGATCAGGCTGCGCGTAGCCGCTTCTCCGTGACCGACCGGGATGTAGAGGAATTGGCCCGCCATGCGGTCGTCATCGAGCGGCACTATGGCAGGCCCATGGATATCGAATGGGGCAAGGACGGCCAGGATGGCAAACTCTACATCCTGCAAGCGCGGCCCGAGACAGTGCAATCCGCGGCAAAGGTGAATACGCTGCGGCGCTACCGGTTGAAAAGCAAATCGGAAATACTGGTATCCGGGCGCGCCATCGGCCAGAAAATCGGTAGCGGTCCGGTCCGGCTGGTTCTGGACGCGAGCGAGATGTCACGCGTGCGAGAGGGAGATGTGCTGGTGACCGACATGACCGATCCCGATTGGGAGCCCGTCATGAAACGTGCATCGGCCATTGTGACCAATCGCGGCGGCCGCACCTGCCACGCGGCAATTGTTGCGCGCGAACTAGGGATCCCGGCGGTAGTCGGTTGCGGAAACGCTACCGGTACACTGGCTGAGGACGAAATGGTGACGGTGTCCTGTACAGAAGGGGATACCGGCAATATCTATCGGGGGTCGCTGGAAATCGAAGTGATCGACCTGGCGCTCGAGAGTATGCCGAAGCCGCCAGTCAAGATCACCATGAACGTGGGCAACCCGGACCTGGCGTTTGGTTTTCAGCGCATACCCAACGATGGCGTTGGTCTGGCGCGGCTGGAGTTCATCATCGCACGCATGATCGGAATACACCCCAACGCTGTGTTGCACTATCCGGATCTACCCCCCGACCTGAAGCAGCAGGTGGAAAATCAGAGTGCGGGTTATCCCGATCCTGTCAGTTTTTATGTTGAGAAACTCGCCGAGGGTATCGCCACGCTAGGTGCGGCATTCTTCCCAAAGCCGGTTATCGTGCGCCTCTCGGACTTTAAATCCAACGAATACTCGAGCCTCATTGGCGGGCTGCAATACGAGCCCAAGGAAGAAAATCCGATGCTGGGATTTCGCGGCGCTTCGCGCTACGTGGCGAAGGAGTTCCGCGAGTGTTTCGAACTTGAATGCCGGGCGATGAAGAAAGTCCGAACCGAGATGGGCCTTACCAATCTGGAGATCATGATACCGTTTGTGCGGACGGTGACCGAAGCACGCCGCGTAGTAACCCTGCTGGAAGAAAACGGCTTGAAACGGGGTGAGAACGGCTTGCGGCTGATCATGATGTGTGAAATCCCATCCAATGCGTTGCTTGCGGATCAGTTCCTCGAGTACTTCGACGGTTTTTCCATCGGGTCCAACGACCTGACGCAGCTCACTCTCGGGTTGGATCGGGATTCCAGCCTTGTTGCGGAATCCTTCGATGAGCGCGACCCCGCGGTCAAGGCCCTGTTGCGGCTCGCAATTCAGGCATGCCGTGGAGCGGGAAAATACATCGGTATTTGTGGACAGGGGCCGTCCGACCATCCCGACCTGGCACGGTGGCTTATGGAAGAAGGCATCGGTAGTCTCTCATTGAATCCTGATACGGTGGTGGATACCTGGCTTTATCTTGTTGAGGAAGCTAAAAAAAAAGGCAGCATTTTAGAACGAGGCGCTTAACTTGAACTGCTTTGTATAAGGATCGCAAATGGCAAAGAACAGGATTCCGCAGCATATCGGCTTCATTCCTGACGGCAATCGCCGCTGGGCATTGAATCGGGGCCTCCCAAAAGAGGATGGATACACTTATGGTATTGGGCCCGGAATAGCCTTGTACGAAATATGCAAGGAGCGGGGTATTCCGGAAGCGTCTATTTATTGTTTTACGCAAGACAACACAAAGCGGCCGACCCTGCAAAAGCTGGCATTTACTGATGCCTCAGTGGAATTCGCTTTTGAGATCGAACGCCGCGGCGCGGCGCTGCTTGTGGTTGGCGATGAGCGCTCTGCGCAATTTCCCAAGGTGCTTGAAAAATTCAGGACGCGCCAGGGAAGCGGCATGAAGGTCAATCTACTCGTCAACTATGGCTGGGAATGGGACTTAGGGGGGCTCAAGAGCGGGAACCTGCATTCAAACGATGTGTCACGCCTGGACCTGATCGTGCGTTGGGGAGGGGGCCGCCGCTTGAGCGGTTTTCTTCCGGTACAGTCGGTTTACGCGGACTTTTATGTGAGGGACGAGTATTGGCCGGACTTCGAGCCTCAGCATTTCGAGCATGCGTTATCCTGGTTCCGGCGGCAGGACCGGACATTTGGCGGTTAATAGTTCGCATAAAACGGGATCGCTCCCTGAAGCGGAAATAAAGACGGACGGAGTCCGGGCAGGCTCCGTACCACCCTCATCCAGGTTTCTCGCCCCCCAAACACCTTTTTGTGCGTTGTCGTACAGTATAGTTTCAAATCCATGGGTAGCATTTCCAGACAGCAATTCGCTGATAGACAATAAGGAGCTATCCATGAAATACCTGTCCATCATGAATAGTAAAACAGTGCAGCCACTGCTCGCCGCGGTCCTTTTAACCGTCGCAGGATCGGTTTATGCACAGATCAATGTGCCCGGCCAAGGCGACGCCATGCAACGGCCTTCCGATTCCATGCAACCGCCGGTAACGCCAGGGAAGCCATTTGAGAAAGGCACGACCAGAGGGGAAGAAGCGGAAAGGAAAAACCGCTTCGAAAGAAATCAGAGAGAATCATTAAGCGAAGGAGAATATCGAGAGCATCGCAAGGAAGGTGTCTACGATTATGGCACCGAAAAAGAGCGCGGGTCTGCACCAGCGTCGGGGACAGGTTATTGACAAGCTCGCATCAAGTCTTCTTCCAGCCCTTATATCCCTACCATATCACTTCCGGCGTCTCCGTTCATTAATCCATCGAGACGCCGGCAGCTCATTCCCTAATCTTTTTTATCCGTTTTAACGCCCTGACCCGACCGCACCTTTGCGCTTATGGTTCGGTTTGCGTTCTCGATTCCACAGTTTTGGCACACCCCGGCTTTTACAGCCAATCCCAACCAAATGTATCGTGGAAGTTTAGAGAATCTATATTCAAGCCATTGTCTAATGAAGAATCGCGCTGACATCAGAAGGGCTTGCTTGTTCACTGCTCATAGGCCTTCCTGTTCTTTAGCGGTCGCATTTCCTGTGAATCCCCGTTACTAACCGCCTTCGGTTCGAGTATCCCTTCGAAACCGGTCGGTCAGAGTGCGATTCATAGCTGATCGCGGACCACCATTTCCCCGCCGTATTTTCCATGGTTCCGGGTTCACAAATCCCTCACATCGATATGACGTCTTCCTCACATTTTTCACACAATCATCACATTGTTGCAACAAGTTCTTCACATGGACTATGGCAGTCTCCATACCATGAGATCCAAAAAAGCGCAAGCGGCGTATTTGCGGTCTTGAATAGAAAAAGCTCCGCAGAATCATGGTATTACAATAATAAAATCATTCTGGGTTGGGTGGCCATCGCAAAGCTTTAAGCAATTCATGGCCTTATTCGTTGGGGACATAAAGGAGGTGGTGCTATGAAGCAAGTGTTTTTTCATAGTCTGATTGTGTGCTTTTTTCTCCCATTATTGGGCGTTATTGTATTTTCGCTTAATAGTTTCGGCCTCCCCTTGATGGAGCAATATCAGGACAGGTCGATCAAGTTCTTCATAGCATTTCCCTACTTCCTTCTTCTAATCGCCGCCCTTTATGGATCTGCCTTAATCGCCGAGCGCCTGTCCAGTCGCCTGGCTGCCAAATTTGGAGAACCGGTCGACGATAAAGCCCAGACCGATAGTTGGGAGAAATTCCTTGATCCGAAACGCATAGAGCACAACCGCTCAGTTGTCATGAAGACGGCGGACGGTTGGCTTAAAGATAATATGCTGGCGAGAATCATTATCGGCCTTATTATTGGCGCGGTGATCGTCATTTAGTGAATGGGCGGGGTCGACTGATCAGCATACCGGCCAGTGATTTTCTCAGAAATGAGAATGGGGATGTAAGTTGAGTGCAAGCTGAGCATAAGTCCCTTATATTCAGTATTTCGTTTTGCGTTTTTGGAAAAAGGCCCGGAATTTCATTCCGGGCCTTTTTCATAACCAAGGCAGTTACGTATACAACTGTTCTTGTAGCCGCATGTTTAGGCTACTCATCCGTATATTCCCTTCGTTAGCCGTAGTACATTCTTCGGGCGCATCGTCCAATCTTGCCGCTGGCGTTTCCTGGTTCTTGAAATAATCTCATCCAGGTGGCTCGGTCGGTTAATGCAAGTGTGGGGGCGGTTCTCCGCGTAGGCAGTACGGTAACCAGGTATCACAGCAGTCGCTATAGCTGAACTTCGGTTTTTCTTGTGGCGGAGATAAAATGGGCGTGTTGATCACAGCGAGAATAACGCGGTTTGGCGCCTCATAACGCGAGCCGCGGCGGAATCTTAGGTTCCACGAATCCATGAATGAGGGAAACGATGTCTGATGCAGAAGATCCATCTCGTATTCTTGAGGTAGGCTTTGGTTTTTGGGGTTCAAAGGTTCTCCTCACGGCGGTTGAATTAGAGCTTTTTACGGTACTAGGCGATGAGGCCATGACCGGCGTAGCCTTGGGCAAGGCGCTAAATCTCCATCCACGCGGCATCTGGGATTTTTTCGATGCACTCGTGGCGCTTGGTTTCCTGAACCGGGAGGGGGCTGGCGCAGCAGCGGTTTACTCTAATACCGCCCAAACAAGCCGCTTCTTGGACAAGAATAAAGGTGAGTATATTGGCGGCATACTGGAAATGGCCGGCCAGCGCTTGTTCAGATTCTGGAGTGATCTCGGACCCGCGCTCAAATCCGGCAGGCCTCAGAACGAAATCAAGCACAGCCAGAAACCCATGTTTGAAGTGCTTTATGAAGACTTGTCCCGGCTTGAACAATTCATGGGGGCAATGCGCGGCATTTCGCGAGTTAACTTCCAGGCGCTTGCGCAAAAGTTTGATTTTTCCCGTTATTCCACGCTGTGCGATGTGGGCGGCGCGACAGGATTGCTTTCGAGCCTGGTCGCCATACAGGATCCCCACATAAAATGCACGAGCTTTGATTTGCCAGCTGTCGAGCCTATCGCCAGGAAATGGATCGAGCAGGCGGGGTTAACTGACCGGGTAGAGGTTGCATCGGGAGATTTTCTGAAGAACCCTTTGCCGAAGGCGGATGTCATCACCATGGGGATGATTTTGCACGACTGGAATCTGGACAAGAAGAAACACCTTATCAAATTGGCATACGAGGCACTGCCGGAGGGAGGCGTGTTCATCGTGATTGAAAACCTGATCGACGATGAGCGGCGCACGAACGCGTTTGGGCTCATGATGTCGCTAAACATGCTTATCGAATTTGGTGATGCATTTGATTTCACCGGGGCAGATTTTTGGGAATGGTGCCGCGAGGCGGGGTTCAAGCGCTATGAAATAATGCATTTGGAAGGCCCATGCAGCGCCGCAATTGCATATAAATAAACGCGCGATCTTGAGCGGATGGCAAAACCTATGACAAGACTCCTTCTGATTGATCTTCCTAAGCGTCGTCTCCTTTTCGAACCCGGCCTCGGCAATTACCGAGTCGCAGCGTGAAAGGCTGGATCAATTCGCGCAAAGGATCCTCGAAAAGAAGAAGACCGCCGCGGGATACCCGGTCAACCAGGACACCTCTTTAGGCGATTTTTACGCGTGGTACATGAGGCACGAAATGTATCGCGTGGCGATGAACAACGTTGGGGATCCATACAAACAAAGTCCTTACAGTTTGAATACCCATGAGTTCGAGCAGGAAGTGGTGAATTACTTTGCCAGGCTGTATGGATTCAAGGAGGGAGACTACTGGGGTTTCGTAACCGCCAGCGGAACCGATGGAAACAACCACGGAATTTATTTCGGGCGTAAATACTTGGAATCGAAGTCATCCGTGAAGCCGATCATTTATGTTTCCGCGGAAGCCCATTACTCGATAAAAAAATTGGCCGATGTTCAAAATACCGAACTTCGCCTGATCAAGGCGACGGATATGGGCCACATGGATACGGCCGATTTCGAGAAGCAATTGGACCCGGCACGTCCGGCTCTTGTGGTTGTCGCCATGGGCACGACTTTCAAGGGTGCGATGGATGACCAGGCGGCCATCCGCAAAATACTGCGGGCAAAGCACCGCGGGCCCGTGTACATTCACTCCGATGCCGCCCTTTTCGGTGGATTTCTCCCCTATGTGAATGAAGAGGCTGCGCAACTCGTGCATCAGCAGGCACAAAAATTCGACTCAATCGTGGTCTCAGGGCACAAATTCTTTGGGTTTGACGAACCCATCGGCGTGTTTATTTGCACGCGTGAGGCATTTAAAAACCTGAATCCCTTTGAGGTGCCTTACCTGGCTGGCGCGGTTCCGACCATTACCACTTCGCGCAGCGCCCTCGGCCCTCTCAAATTCTGGTGGAAGATCAATTCAACCTCCCTCGAAGATTTCCGGACGGCCGCCCGGAATAGTATGAGCAATGCCGAGTATCTTTTAAAGAGCCTCGGAGAAGCGGGTGTTCGGGTATGGAAGAACCCTTACTCAAATACGCTATTTTTTGAGCGACCGCCCGAACATGTGATGAAAAAATATGATCTGGCACCGGACGAAGGCGCGCAATTCGGAAAAATCGCTCATTTCGTTGTCATGCCCCACGTCGATCGAAAGCTCATGGACAGCTTTGTTACTGATATGAAGGGGTGGAAAAGCAATATTTTTCAAAAATAGGTGCACTAAACCTCCCACTGCTGCCGAGCCGTTCGGCACACATGGAGTTCGAGTTCCGTCGATAACCTACGGGCTCATGAGCCGGGTGCGCTACAGCAGGGCCCGAGCCTCTACATCACCATAAACCACCGATTAAATATTCCAAATAGCGAGATTAGTCCAAGAATCAACACGAGAAGGGCTACCAGTGTCATGTCCGTTTTCATCACTATTCCTCCTCTTAAATTGGAATTTCGCAGGGTACGGTCGCGTTAGCAATACAACCATAGTCTCGACATGGTTTTAAGTCTAGTCCATATTATCAGAATGGGTATTTTTATTTTAAAAGTTTATTTGGAGCGTGAACGTGAATCAAAGTTGTACGAAGAACCCTATGGACGGAGTCGACCTGCTAGCCGCGTTAAGTTCTCAACCTAGGGGAGTTCGACGGGAGGATTAAATGGAGATATGGCCAAGAACTACGATGCCCTAAGAGTGTTAATTCTGGATGATGAGGTACGCGCGGAAGGAACCATGCTCATCTCGATAGAGGATGACAGTGGCAATGCATCAGCAACCGTTCTAGTTGAAAGGGATGAGGCAGTACAAATTATCGACCACTTAGAGCATATAGTTTCTATTAATGATTAAGCACTTAACTGATTAATTTGCAGGTACTCGGGGTCCTCCACGTATAGCTGCTAGAGCAAAAAATACACTGCGGAGGAGGCCGGGTATAAAGGAGATTGCGAAAATGGGAAGAGCAGGGAAGTGTCAGTCATCCTGGAGTGAAGAGGATGATTTAAACTGCTCACCCCCTGCAATTTCACTCTAGCAGGATTCTAGAAAGATGCCGCAGAGAGCGAATAAGGCCAAGTGTCTGTCTTTATGCGCCCGAGCTGGTCGGCTCTAGCAACTTATCGTTCAATTCAGAGTATTGAACGAGACGTCCCCTAGCCCATATTTCTAGTCCGATTCGTTCAATTTGCAACTTTCGTCACAGGCAGAAACGTGTCGATAGCCGCGGGTGGGCTGGAAATATTGCTGCAAGCCTTCTCGCCTTTGCTATCTTGAATTTACAGTGCCGGCAACGACGATGGCTGCAATTCCGAGCAGGCGAACGCCACAACCCCCTTCCAACCCGACCAAAGGAGACGCACCATGAGCACGATCACAACCAAGGACGGAACGCAGATTTACTACAATGACTGGGGGATCGGTCGGCCGGTGGTCTTCAGCCATGGCTGGCCGCTCTCCGCGGATGCGTTCGAAGATCAGATGTTCTTTCTCGCTTCGCGCGGATATCGATGCGTTGCGCATGACCGCCGCGGCCATGGCCGATCGAGCCAACCGTGGAATGGCAACGACCTGGACACGTATGCCGATGACTTGGCAGCGCTAGTGGAGCAGCTGGACCTTAAGAACGCGGTCCTTATCGGACACTCCACGGGCGGCGGTGAAGTCGCGCGCTATATCGGGCACCATGGCACCAAGCGCGTAGCCAAAGTTGTGCTGATCAGCGCCGTTCCGCCGCTGATGTTGAAGACGTCCTCCAATCCCGGCGGCTTGCCGATAGAAACATTCGACCAGTTGCGCGCCGGCGTCCAAGCCGACCGTTCGCAGTTTTGGAAGGATCTCAGCCTGCCGTTCTATGGCTACAATCGGCCGGGCGCCAAGATCTCTGAAGGCGTGCGCGACGCATTCTGGCTCCAGGGGATGATGGCGGGCTTCCCTGCCTCGTATTTCTGTATCAAGGCGTTTTCCGAAACCGATCTCATCGAGGACCTCAAGAAATTCGACGTGCCGACATTGGTTCTTCACGGTGACGACGACCAGATTGTCCCGATCGCAGATTCCGCATTGCTTTCTTCGAAGATCATCAAGAACGCGACGCTAAAAGTCTACCAGGGCGCCCCGCACGGCATGTGCACGACGCTTAAGGACCGGGTCAACGAAGAGCTGCTCGCCTTCATCAAGGGGTGAGCCGACATTGTCGATCTTTCAAACCTGTCGAAGTCGGCGGACTTTTCGATTCGTGCCAATCCTTCTGCCATCGCTTAATGCAATCCAGTAGTTTTGCCAGGAATACCAAACGTGAAAGACGTGTGAGTTTTCTCACATCTTTGCGCGCGGTTAGGGATTAACGTGTAATTGCGCGGCGTCACGCGCAGCTGGGAAACCAGAGGCAACAAGACGGGTAAACAAGAATACAAGAGGGAGATTAGAGAAGAGGAAACTCGTTAAGCGTTTTTCAACGAGAATAGCTGCTTTACGCCTTCTTCTCAGCCGCTATTGTGCTAGTCACCGGGCTATCCGTAGATGAACATCATCTATAAAAAACTATAAGAGGTTCGCCGGCAGAATAAGAATAAAGTGAACTTGCATTCTCATAAGCTGTTCTAGATGACCTGCCCCCCGTAATTAGCTACACGGTGCAGTAGAATCCGGGGTTGCAAATTGTTGTTGGGCTGCAAATTCGGCTGGCGTGATATTGCCAAGCGAACTATGCGGCCGTGCTGAATTGTAATCTTTTCGCCACGCCTCGATCAGGACACGTGCTTCATGCAGGGTTAAGAACCAGTTGTCGTTCAGGCACTCATCCCTGAATCGGCCATTAAAGCTTTCGATGTATGCATTCTGCGTGGGCTTGCCCGGCTGGATGAATATCAGCTTCACATCGCGAGCATGAGCCCAAGCATCGAGTGCCAGACTGGTGAATTCGGGCCCATGGTCGACCCTGATCATTTGCGGCAAAGGACGATGCTCCGCAATATGATCTAGTACGCGTGCCACGCGCGCTCCCGAAATAGATGTATCGACCTCAATGAGGATGCTTTCCCGGGTACAGTCATCCACCACATTCAGGCAGCGAATGCGTCTGCCATCAGCCAAACCGTCATGCACGAAATCCATCGACCAGGCATGGTTCGGTGTTTCTGGAAGAAATAATGGCACTCTTTCTGTCAGGCCGATTCGCTTGCGGCTGCGCTTGCGCACTGCTAATCCCGCATTGCGGTAGAGCCGATAGACCCGCTTGACATTGATATGCCAGCCTTCCCGCTTGAGAAGAATATGGATGCGTCGATAGCCAAAGCGCCGCCTTTGTGCGGCAAGCGAAACAATGCGCTCATGTAATTGCCTGGATGTGTCAGGCCGGGCGCGATAGCGCAATACCGAAGTGGAAATATTCATCAGCCCACAAGCCCGGCGTTCAGAGAACTGTCGTTCTGTCTTCAAAGCCGCAACTGCTTCCCGCCGCGCTTGTGGGCTTACCACTTTCGTGAAACGACATCTTTCAATGCCGCATTGTCGAGCAGTGCGTCAGCCAGCAGTCGCTTTAGCTTGTTATTCTCCTCTTCCAGGGCCTTAAGCCGCTTGGCGTCGGAGACGTCCATCCCGCCAAGCTTTGCCTTCCACTTGTAATAGGAAGCATCGGAAAAACCATGCTTGCGGCACAACTCCACCACAGGCACGCCCGCATCCGCTTCCTTCAAAAATCCAATAATTTGCTCCTCGCTAAATCGCTTCTTCATGGTCCGCTCCTCATCTAAGAATCGGACTCTACTACGTCATGAAGCTGATCGCAGGGGCAGTTCATAGAGAACGTTACTCTCTCAATTTATGGGTTGTGGATAGCTGCGAATTTTAGCTGGAATAATTGGTGGTTTCGGGGAATAACCTTAGAATTTAAGGCAAATAAGAGTGGAGGCAGATATGGCTCTGACGAATCCAAAGTTCGGTGTGGGTAATTTTGGTTACAAGGACGGCTGGCGCGTGAACGAGCACCCACGCTTTGTAGAGGATGTTACCGGCGATGGCAAGGCGGACATTGTTGGCTTCGCGCATGACGGGGTCTGGGTTTCGCAGAGCAATGGGGGTGGAGCTTTCCAGGCAGCGAAATTCGGCGTAGGTAGCTTTGGTTACAAGGATGGCTGGCGTGTTGATGAGCACTCACGCTTGGTAGAAGATGTTACCGGCGACCGCAAGGCGGACATTGTTGGCTTCGCGCACGACGGGGTCTGGGTTTCGGAGAGCAATGGCGACGGGACCTTCCAGGCAGCGAAGCTCGGGGTGGGTAATTTTGGTTACAAGGACGGCTGGCGCTTTGACGAGCACACGCGCTTTGTTGAAGACGTTACCGGCGATCACATGCCGGACATTGTTGGCTTCGCGCACGACGAGGTCGGGGTTTCGGAGTGGTTCGTTTGATTACTTTGAGATAGCAACTTCCAGTAAATGTTTTTACACTATTTTAGGCTGGAGGTCGGGAAAGAGCAGGAGGTGGCGCGGGGTTTCGATAGCCCTAGCTCATGCCGGTGAACAGCAACTCCCCCTTGTGCAGCATTATCATCCATAGGTATAAACTGGGACCGGAATTGTATGAGGGGTGTGGTCGCCCAACCACTTAGGTGTATAGGAAGGGGAGGCATTTGAAATAGTCTTCTCGAGCCAATAGCAACACGTGAAGAGTGCAGACACCGACCTGTGCGGTTGTTTTCAGGGGCGTGATTGAAGCGGACAGCGGCTTGTTCCGAACGCCGCCGGCTTAAGAATGTCTTTGATAGAATTTCGGTCACGCGGACCAGCCTACATTAACTAGCGACCTGTAAGATATTGTCCCGGTCGGGGCAATAGCGCAACACAGAAATAGCGATGTTCATCAGCCCACAAGCCCACCTCTCGGGCAATTGCCATGTTGGTGCGTCTGGCAGATTCGAGCCCAAGACCCCATTCGTTCGTACCAGCCTAGCTCAAGACTTTGACACATCCACTACCGTCTTTGAATCTACTTTTGCGGCCTTTTATCATTACTCGCTATTTTACGAACAGTTGCCACAAGGTACCAAGAACGATAGGCACTTGCTTATGCGATGCTTCCAGCAGACCTTTAACAATTATTTTTTTTGTTAATTTTACCTTGAACAGTTACCCCGGCGTTACCCTAAAATTTTATAGCTAAATATAAGCTACATAACCCCATGTTTTTTGGTGCCGACACCAAGATTCGAACTCGGGACCTTCTGATTACAAATCAGCTGCTCTACCAACTGAGCTATGCCGGCGTGGGTGCAATTATAGAGACTGCGAAGGAGGGGGGCAAACTGTAGTGCGGGGGAAAACGACTGGAGTTACTTGACGACCTGGAAGCGCCGTTTTTTACCTGCCGCAGATGAACCTTCCTGCGGGGAGGGCTGCTGTTTTTCCGGCTCTTCAATATTGGATTCATTTTGGGCCGTGGGAGTCTCTTCCTCCGGCGGAAAAAGAATACCTTTTGACGTTTCCTTGGCAAATATTCCCTGAACCGCGCTGACCGGTATTGAAACTTCGCGCGAGACACCGCTAAACCGGGCGGAAAACTGGATCACATCATCGCCCAGGGTCAGGTGGTGCGCCGCATCATGACTCACGTTGAGTATGATTTCCCCGTTTTTTACAAACTCTTCGGGCACGCGGGTCTGCGCATCCACCTTAACCGACAGGTAAGGGGTAAAGCCGCTATCGGAGCACCATTCATAGATGGCCCGGATCAAATATGGCTTGGTGGACAGTTCTCTCATTTGCGCATCGCCTTCTCGGAAGCTGTCAGGGCATCGATAAACGCGGGCCTGCTAAACAGTCGTTCGGCAAATTTCAGCAGGGGCGCGGCCTGCTTGGGTAGTTGAACGCCATAGTGATCCAGCCTCCAGAGCAATGGCGCGATGGCGACATCGAGCATGGAAAATTCATCCCCAAGCATGTATTTCTGTTTGGCGAATACGGGCGCAATGACAGTCAGGTTATCGCGGATAGTCGTACGCGCCTTCTCTACCGCTTTTGGATTGCCCTCCTCGACCGCATCAATATGGCAGAACAATTCCTGTTCAAAACGGTGCAGAAAGAGCCGTGCGCGGGCGCGCATGACAGGATCCGCCGGCATCAACTGCGGATGAGGAAAGCGGTCGTCAATATATTCATTGATGATATTGGACTCGTACAAAATAAGGTCGCGTTCCACCAGCACCGGCACCCGGCCATAGGGGCTCATTACGGCCAGGTCTTCCGGCCTGTTGTGCAGGTCAACATCAATAATCTGAAAATCCATTCCCTTCTCGTACAGCACAATACGGCAGCGATGGCTGAACGGGCAGGTTGTTGCTGAGTACAACGTCATCATAGGTTGTTACTTTCCGGGCGTGATTGGGAGAACGTTTTTACAGATGAGAACAGTTTAATGGATATCCTTCCAATATTCACGTTTAAGCGCATAGGTCAACCCCAGCATGGCGAAAAGGAAAAGCATCACAATTATTCCTACTTGCACCCGCTTTGTCGCCGCTGGTTCACCCAGGTAAACCAGGAAATTCACCAGGTCTGCCACATACTTATCGTATTCGATTTTCGAAAGCGTCCCTGGTTTGTCCAGTTTCAGTTCTTTTAGTTCATGCTTGCCGCCATGGCCATCGTCAACCATGTTTACCGCAACCGTTTGCTCTCCCTGCAATTCGTACAGCACATGCGGCATGGCGACCTTGTCAAACAGGAGATTATTCCATCCGGTAGCCGTGGAGTCATCGCGATAGAAATTGCGAAGATAGGTGTACAGCCAATCGGGCCCCCGGGAACGGGCGATGACCGACAGATCGGGCGGGGCCACGCCAAACCATTGCTTGGCTTCTTTCTTTTTCATCGCGACGGTCATAAGCTCGCCCACCTTCTGACCGGTAAAGATCAGATTATCCTTGATCTGACCCTCGGTGAGGCCAAGATCACGGAGACGGTTGTAACGCATGTATTCGGCGCTGTGGCATGTCATGCAATAGTTGACGAAGACCTGCGCGCCGCGTTGGAGGGAGATCTTATCGTTCGGCGCAAGCGGCGCGCGATCCAGTTTCATTTCCGAACTGCTGGCGAATGCGCTCAGCGGCACCAGCCACAACATACAAAAAACAACGGCAATTTTTCTCATTCTGTCACTCGCGTCGGTTCAGGCTTGGTTTTATCTATCTTGCTGTACCACGGCATAAGAATGAAGAAGGCAAAGTAAATTACCGTGAATATCTGCGCGAGCACTGTGTAAAGAGGCGTTGGCGATTTCGTGCCGAGCCAGCCAAGCACCAGGACGCTGATAACGAAAAGCGTGAGGGCGATCTTGAAATAAGGTCCCTTGTAGCGAATCGACTTAACCGGGCTGCGGTCCAGCCAGGGCAACAGGGCAAAGATGGCCACAGAACCGCCCATCAGCACGATGCCCCAGAGTTTCGCGTCTATCCAGAGGAAGTTGACCGTGACTGCCCTCAGCATCGAGTAGTACGGAGTGAAATACCATACCGGTGCGATATGGTCTGGCGTCTGCAACGTATTTGCCGGGATAAAATTGTTGTACTCGAGGAAGTAGCCGCCCATTTCGGGCATGAAAAAGATGATGCCGCAGAATACGATCAGAAATCCCACAACCCCGACAATATCCTTCACCGTGTAGTAGGGGTGAAACGGGATGCCATCCACGGGAACATGCGTTACAGGGTCCTTGTTTTTCTTGATTTCAATACCGTCCGGGTTGTTCGAGCCGACCTCATGCAAAGCCACGATATGGACGAACACCAGTGTCACCAGCAGGACCGGCAGCGTGACGACGTGATAGGCGAAAAAGCGGTTGAGCGCGGCGTCAGACAACATGAAATCCCCCAGAATCCAGTTCGACAGGGTGTGACCGATAACCGGAATCGCGCCTATCATGCTCACGATCACCTGCGCGCCCCAGTATGACATTTGTCCCCAGGGAAGGATGTAGCCCGTAAATGCCAGCATCATCAGGATGAAGAAGATACCCATGCCGATCAGCCACAGGAGTTCGCGCGGCTTACGGTAGGAGCCGTACATCATTCCGCGGAACATGTGCAGATAGACGACGACGAAGAACATGGACGCGCCGGTGGAATGCATGTAGCGGATCAGCCAGCCGAAGTCCACATCCCGCATGATGTATTCCACCGATGCGAAAGCCATGCTGGCGTCCGGCTTGTAGTTCATGGTGAGGAAAATGCCGGTGAGAAGCTGATTGACCAGCACGAGCATGGCGAGCGAGCCGAAGTAATACCAGAAATTAAAGTTCTTCGGCGCGTAGTATTCGGCAAGATGATACTTCCAGGTGGAAGTCAAAGGAAAACGCGCGTCTACCCACTCCAACATGGATTCCAGTCGCTTGCTCATTATGCGGACTCCTTGCTATCAGATCCGATCAACAGACGGTTGTCGCTTAAATACGTGTGGGGAGGAACGACAAGATTGGTGGGCGCGGGGACGTGCTTGTAGACACGGCCTGCAAGGTCGAACTTGGAGCCGTGGCAGGGGCAGAAGAAACCGCCCAGCCAGTCGGCGCCCAGGTCCGCAGGGGCGATATCCTTGCGGTACACCGGCGAACATCCCAAGTGGGTGCAGACGCCTTCGACGACCAGATATTCCGGTTTGATCGAACGCGCATCATTCTTCGCGTAGGGCGGTTGCTGAGGTTTTTCCGATTTGGGATCGGCCACCTGGCTATCAAGCTTTTTCAGAGTAGCCAGCATTTCTGGGGTACGGTTCAGCACCCATACCACCTTGCCGCGCCATTCGACCAAAAGCAGCATGCCGGGCTCAAGCTTCGTGATGTCTACCTCGACCGGCGCGCCTGCCGCCTTCGCCCTTTCACTGGGCATCATGCTCATCACGAAGGGAGTCGCCACGCCAATGCTGGCAATTCCTCCCGCAATCGAAGTGGCGGCTATGAGAAAACGCCGTCTGCTATTTATCTCTTGTTTTTTCTCAGTATCTGCCATATTTTGCAGTCCCCGTTTGTTGGTCTGGAACTGTTCTAAAAAATTTTGAAAAACTTAACCATTTTAACATAGTATGTATTGGAAAATAAAATATTCCTGCGAAAAACTTACACATAGAGCAAGATGAGGGTACAGCAGATTCAACTTTCAGATCAATGAACTGGGCACGTCTTCCCTGTTTTTCGCTCCCGTTTTCAGCAGCACAATCCGGAGTAACCTCCTCTGCGGTGGAACACGCCAAATCTCCCGGAATAGCATCGCTAAATTCGGAAAAAAACAGTACTGGGACGAATAATGGCCGTTTGAACCAAAAAGGGGGTGGCAGGCGCCCCGCCCGGCGCAGGTCGCGGCCATTCTGTTTTTCGAGTGAATAATTATGAAACGACCGATTGTTAATTGTCCGCAATGCGGCAAGATTATGGAGTGGGATCCCGCAAACCCTTACCGTCCATTTTGTTCCGAGCGTTGCAAGTTGATCGATCTCGGGCAGTGGGCATCGGAAGCGTATCGCATCCCGGAGGTGGAAAAAATGGAAGAAGATGAGACCGGCGAAGACGAGAAATAGCCGCCGGGACGATACGGGTCAGCGGTGAATGCCGCGCCATCGGTTCATACTGTGGCGCGTGAACAGGTCGTAACAGTTTAGCGGCCCATCGCCCTCATGATGGCTATACCGTGGGCGCCATGTTCCCATGCGGTGGTTAAATCCTCCTGGCGTAATCCGCCGAGGGCATATACCGGGATGGAGCAATCGCGGATGAGCGCGGCGAACTTTCGCCAGCCCAGCGTAGGGATGCCGGGGTGGCTCAGCGTGGGCAGTACCGGAGCAAGCACAGCAAAATCCAGTCCCAACTGCTCGGCTCGGGCAAGTTCCTCAGCGTTATGACAGGACGCGCCGCACCATTCGGAGTTGGGGCGTGTCTCAAGATTCATCAGTTGTGCCGACGAAAAGTGAACCCCATCTGCGCGGGCGTCCGGATAGAGGTTTTCATCGCTCCCACTTACGTTCACCAGCACTGTGGCATTGTAACGATGGGCAAGCGCAACTATTTCGCCGGTAAAAGCATGCAACGCTTTCTTCGTCATTGTTTTCTCTCGAACCTGCAGCAGCCGTACCCCGTCTTGCAACGCGCGCTCGACCCGGTCCAGCGTCGTTTCCGTTCCCCACTCGGCGGCATTGGTAATCGCATAAACCGCCGGTAGACGAAGTGCCTGCAGTATCGGGGCGTTGGCTGGAAGCATAGGTTCCACATTGACATTGCCCGCGGATTGCCACGACAGCTCCTGCTTCTCGCATGGCCGCGGCTCGCCATGCCACGCGACTACACGGTAAAAGCAGAGGCGTACCGTGGCATGGCTGTAGGTGAAGATACGGGTTATCCATGGATACGCCCGTTGAACATGGATCGCCAGTTCCTCCAGCAACTCCCGGTCGAGGGCATGCCTGAGCGGTTCCCCGGCATTCACCTTTCCGCCGGGAAATTCCCAGTAGCCTGCATAGGGCTTGGCCTCCGGCCGGCGGGCGAGAAGAAAACTTCCGTCTGGGCGGGTGATGACCGCGACCGCTACGTCAACAATTTTATGAGAATGAGGCATGGTGGAGTAGGGAAACAGTCATCAGATAGCGGAGATCAGCTTTCTGAGTTCGCTAAGGGAGCGTTGCTAACGCCACGCTCTTGCGCCGGTTCAACCACATTCCCCGCCGGAACGAAGTGCGAGAATGAGAAAAAACGCTTCCCTGGCGTTGAAGGCCGCGCGGAGGCAAAGGAAAAGGCAGCCCGAAAAGAAGCTCAAGCCCGCGGGCGTTTTTTTCCTCACGTCATCAACTATCCTGCCTCTCGCTGACGCTGGATTTTTGTTTTCCTGCCCAGTCGCGAGCGAACTGCCATGCGACGCGTCCACTACGCGAGCCGCGACCCAGTGCCCATTGCAGCGCGGCTGTTCTTGCCCGGAGATCCAGTTCCGGGATACCGAAATGAACAAGCCACTGCTCGACAATGTTCAGGTATTGATCCTGATCGAAGGAATGAAAAGATACCCATATCCCGAAACGTTCTGATAGAGAACTTTTTTCCTCCACCGTTTCGCTGGGATGGATCTCCGCGCCGTCATGCCGGGTATCCAGATTGTCCCGCATGAATTCGGGCATCAGATGACGGCGGTTGGAAGTCGCATAGACAAGGACATTTTCGGACGCGGTAGCAATCGATCCGTCCAGCACCACCTTTAACGCTTTGTAGCCGGGCTCATCCGATTCGAATGAAAGATCATCGCAATACAGGATAAAGCGTTCAGGGCGATGGCATGTCTGTGCCACGATATCGTGCAAATCAGTGAGATGATGCTTTTCCACTTCGATCAAACGCAACCCCATGGGCGCGTATTTGTTCAGCATTGCTTTCACCAGGGATGACTTTCCGGTTCCGCGTGCCCCCGTAAGCAAGACGTTATTGGCGGGATGGCCTCGCACGAACTGACGTGTGTTCTGATCCACCAGGTTTTTCTGCCTCTCGATGCCCCGCAACGCATCGAAGGTGATGTGATGAGGCTGGGTGATGGGTTCGATGAACGCCTTATCGCCGTGTTTACGCCAGCGGAATGCCAGGGCGGCCTCCCAGTTCACGTCTGGCTGAGCCAGCGTGAGGAGTCCTTCCATACGGGAAAGCAGGGTCTCAGCCCGGTGGTAGAGGTTATTCCAATTATTCATGGGCAGGGGGAGTTATTCCATATGGCATGCACTCGCCGCAGGACGCCAAACGCCCGAATTATGGCGCGTTCCGGTCCTTTTGCTATGTGTGCTATCGTACTGAACCGCTCAGCTAAACGGGCCATGATTCGCTTGTTGCGAGGCATGGACACGGAGCGATCTGGCTCCATCGTAACAAAAATTGCCAAGAAGAAGCAAAGAAATGGCCCTTGCTGGTCTCTGATGGGTTAGCGCAATCGGAGAGTATCCGCTTTCCAGTACTTCATTCAAGTTTCAACAAATTTTGGAGAAAACATCATGAAAAATATACCCACGAACAAATCAATTATTTCTCTCGCAATAGGCTCGGCTTTTGTCGCAACGCTGGGATCCGCTCCGATCGCTTCTGCGAATGAAAGCCCTTTCACCGTGCAATCGCTGGGTAAAGGCTACATGGTTGCGGAGTCTCACCAGTATGGCGAGAAGAAGGACGGGTACGGAGAGAAAAAAGATGGCTACGGCGGAAAGAAAGATCGGGAGGGCCGCTGTGGGATGTCCATGGCCGACACCGACGGTGATGGCAAGGTGAGCAGGGAAGAACATGCGCGCCATGCAGACAAGATGTTCGATATGATGGACAAAAACAAGGATGGTTATATCGACAAGGATGAAGCCAGCGCGATGAGGAAGAAGCACGGTCATGGCCATGGTCAGTCCCGCGGAAATGCGTCCGGAGATCGGTCCGGCTACGGCGAAGGGCAAGGGCCCGGATACGGCGAAGGGTATGGAACGCGGTCGGGCGATCGCCAGCTGCAACACATGAAGCCGATGGACGAATAAGCATGGTCTTCGGCTGCTACTGTGGACAGGCCTGTGGAAACAGCCTGGTTCCAGATTGAGGTTAAGGGTTTAAATGTAGGGGCCGCGCATAAATTGCGCGGCCTCAGCCTTACACTTGAGAATCGCGTTGTTCGCCGGTGGTATGGCGCCGGCGCTAGCTTCGATAGCTGGCATTGATCTTTACATAATCATAGGATAAGTCGCACGTCCAGACGGTAGCGGAAGCATCGCCTCTGTTGAGTACAACGCGCACTGTGATTTCCGATTGCTTCATCACACGCTGTCCATCCTGTTCCCGGTAGGTCGAAGCCCTGCCGCCGTTCTCCGCAACCAGCACATCGTCGAGAAAAAGCTGCAACTCATTCACATCGAGGTTTTCAATGCCCGCATAGCCGATGGCGGCGAGGATGCGGCCGAGATTTGGATCGGATGCGAAAAAAGCCGTCTTTACGAGGGGTGAATGCGCAATGGCGTACGCGGTTTTGGAACATTCATCCGCTGAGCCTCCCCCTTCCACCTGGATGGTGATGAACTTGCTAGCGCCTTCTCCGTCCCGCACGATGGCTTGTGCAAGCTGTGCCGCAACTTCGGTTATGGCGTCTCGCAATTGTGCAAATTCAGCGCTTTCCCTATCTCTAACAGGGGAATTGCCTGCAAGGCCGGTTCCCATCAGAATAAATGCATCGTTGGTTGAGGTGTCGCCATCTACCGTGATGCGATTGAATGAGTTTTCCGTGGCATGACGGGCGATTTCCAGCAACATCGGCTGACTTAGTGCGGCGTCGGTTGCGATGTAACTCAACATTGTCGCCATGTTGGGGTGAATCATGCCTGAACCCTTGGCAATGCCAGTGATGGTGACAGGTGTATCCTTGAAAAAAATTTGCTTCGACACTGCTTTTGGTACGATATCTGTCGTCATGATTGCTTCCGCGGCAGCGAGCCAGTTGTCCTCCCTGAGGTCCGCTACGGCTGCGGGCAACCCCGCAATAATTTTCCCCAGCGGCAAGGGTTCCATGATCACGCCGGTGGAAAATGGCAGCACCTGGCGGGTATCGCAACCGAGCAACCGGGCCACCTCAGCGCAGGTGGCGCGGGCGTCCCCAATTCCCGTTTGACCGGTACCCGCGTTGGCATTGCCCGTATTTACTATTAGCGCTCTTATCGCGAATTCCGGTATGGAAAGATGTTCCCTGGCGATTACAACCGGTGCGGCGCAAAAACGGTTTTGGGTAAACATCCCCGCAACATGGGTCCCGGCTTCGAGGGCGATAACCAGCAGGTCTTTTCGGCCGGGCTTTCTGATCTCCGCCTCGGCAATGCCCAAGGTGACGCCCTTGATTGGAAACAGTTGTGCGGGTAGTGGGGGTTTAAGGTTAACTGGCATAACGATGTGCTATCGGTTCTCGACCAAAATTAGGTAATATTGTTTTTCGCGCTTGTCCTCAAGCACGAAAGAGCGCGTTATCTTAACTCATCTTCCTCGCGTTTTTTAATTTTTACCCTGAATGAATATCGATGTTCCTGTATAACGCAGCTTTTCACTCTGTCATAACATTAATAGCTCGTCAGTTTTTTCCGAATTTTTCGTAGCACAGGAATCAACCCTGTGAACTTATGACGGCCGCTTCCTGCCCTGATAAAAGAAGGGGCGGCAAAAAATTGTAGACGGTATGGGAGAAACGCATGAATTGCGACAAAGAACTGGATGTGCGGGGCCTCAATTGTCCCTTGCCCATCCTGCGGACCAAGAAATCACTGGTGGACATGAACACCGGCCAGGTATTAAAAATAATGGCGACGGATCCCGGCGCCGTAATCGATTTCCAGGTATTTGCCGATCAGACGGGTAACGAGCTGATCTCGTTGTTCGAGTTGGCTGGAGAATTTACGTTTTACATGAGGAAGAGATAGGAATATTCAACTCGCTAATCGCCTGAAACCCTCCTGATAGCCCAGCGTAAAACCGCCCCGATCATTCCGTCGTCGTCCATGCTTACGAACAGCCCGGATTCGGCGGCTTATAGCTTCTAAATAAAAGCGCTCAAAGCGCGGCGCGTGCATCTGCCGCAGCCACAAATTTTCGGTACCGTGCCAGCCACGGCAGCGGGATCGGGCATTCGGAAGGATTCCGACTTACCGCGTCCGCCGCAACCAGCGCGCCAAGCATGATCGAACGGCCGCAATTGTCTCCCCCTGCCCGAATGTTTGACTCCACTGCGGTCCTGTAGTCAGGCGCACGCTGCGCGATATGGAAAATAAGCGGCAAACGCTCCGCGACGTGACATGCAGAGCCGAAGCGCTCTGCGGCCGCAATGCTGTCGAGCTGTGGCATGGCAAGCGCTTCTGCAAGCAGTGGCTCCAGGGGGCTTCCTGCGAATGATGACGCTTCGTTTAATGCCTGCGCCAGCGGGGTGCCGTGCAACAGCTTGAACAATGCCGCCGACGCACAGCGTGCTGCCGACACCGCCAGTGCATTATTGTTTGTCACTCGCACCGCTTCTTCGACACGAGCCATCAGCTCCTCCAGCGTTCCATCGTGCGCCGCGACGAGTGACGGGAGTGCTGCCAGGGCAGGGTGCTGATCATCGTCGGCGCCCGACGCGGCCGGAAATTCGGCCGGTTCCAATGCTGACAACGTACGCAAGGTGAGGGGGGTGGGTGAATCAATGTAACCGACGTACTCGCCGCCGGGGCCGAAGTGCGCCCGATACTCGGACTGATACGCGATGCGAGCGAAGGTGCCGTGCTTCGCCAGATGCTTCAGCATCAACAAACAGGTCTCACCATAGCTGGTACCGTCCCCAGTTGTCTTAAGACGATGGGCGAAGTAGCCCTTTACCCCGGAATAGTTATTCGCATCAGGCTGAAGGAACACCAGTCCTTTGACCGACTCAATCTCTGCAATGCGGGCGGGATCGTAGATCCAATGCAGACCGAGCGAAGCGGAATCGGCTACCAATGCACCCAGGACGGTGGCGCTATTCTGATTCTTCATTTTTCCGACTCCTTTCCATACCGGAACGACCTGATGTAATCTATCGTTTACCTAGTCAATACTTTCCATCCGCCCGGATCTCTTCCTCTGGCGGCAGCCTGCGAGCCTCGTCTTCCAACATCACCGGAATGCCATCCCTGATAGGGAAAGCCAGACGGTCCCCCTTGCAGATCAGTTCGTTTTCGGCTTTTCTATACAGCAGGGGTGCCTTGCACAACGGGCACACCAAAATATCGAGCAATTTCATATCCATAGTACGGTCCCCAGTGTAAAGGATGGGTTTAAATACGTGTCATTGGCACAGGCGTTACGTGAAACGCAAGTAACGGTTATGCACATTTTCATCGATAAAAGCTATGTTGCACCCGATATCCGGCGGATCGGGCTCCAGCTTCAGACTCCGGGGTTGCTGGCTTCCTACTCCCGAGCCGATGTTGTTCAGCTGAGCTGCTCCGCCGGCGTTGTTCCCTTGGTGCGACGAGGGACACGGTGGCTTCGCAGGTGCCTTACCTGGAATTCTGAGTCGTGAAAGTGATGTGATTGTATCCCGCCAAACGTGCTGCTTCCATCACCGTTATTACGGACTGATGTGTCGCTGCCGCGTCGGCGCCGATGACAATGACCGGGTCAGGCCGATTCCCGGCTGCCTTGCGCAGGTCCTCGCTAATCTGCTCCGCGCTGGGGGACTCCACCTGATTACGATTGATCGTATAGCTCCCGTTGGCGCTCACCGTTATGTTGATGACATTCGGGGACTCCGTCGCTTGCTGCGATGTTGCCTGAGGCAGGCTAATCTCGAGTTCCGAGAATTTCGAGTAGGTAGTGGTAATGACCAGGAATATCAGAATGACCAGCAATACATCAATCATGGGTACCAGATTGATCTCCGGTTCTTCTTTTTTCCGTCCGCGCTGAAAATTCATGGGTATTCAGTTTTCCTGCTTTACCGATCGTCAGCCCTGCCGCTCTCCGTGAACGATTTCCACCAGTTTTAGTGCCTGCAATTCCATTTCTACCACCAGCTCGTCTACCTTGGCGCGGAAATGGCGGTAAAAAATCATGCTGGGGATGGCCACCAGAATACCGAATGCCGCATTGTAGAGCGCTACGGAAATCCCATGGGCGAGTTGGGCCGGGTTGCTGTTACCAGCAGGAGAGCCTGTCCCGAAAATTTCAATCATCCCGACCAAAGTGCCAAACAGTCCCATCAGGGGGCTCAAAGACGCAATGGTGCCAAGGGTGGTGAGGTACCGTTCCAGGTCGTGAGCAACGGCACGGCCGGCTTCCTCGATTGACTCTTTCATGATCTCCCGGGTACTTTTGTCATTTCTCAAGCCCGCGGCAAAGATTTGACCCAAGGGCGAGTGTTGTTGCAGGCGTGCAAGCATTTCGGGCGTAACGCCGCTGTTGCGGTACTCCCGCACCACTTGGGGCAGAAGATCCCTCGGCGTCACCATGCTCAGCCGCAAGGCCCACAAACGTTCGCCTATAATGCCGAGAGCAACGATAGAGGCTAATATGATCGGCCAGATCGGCCACCCGGCAGCTTGAATCAACGCGAACACCGACAATCTCCCGCAGCGCACAAATCAGAGCCGTAAATGTATCTTGCCCCTGTGATTTCAGCAAGAACGGCAGGGCTTTCTTTTCCACAATTGCTGTGGATAAGTTTGTGGGTAATATGGCGGCAGGACCAATAAGTCGTCCAGCCATAAGAACTTTTTCTGATTAGATTAATTTTTAAACTTCTATATAAACATTACAAAACATGTACTTATCGATTAATCTCTGAATTCCGGCGGTTTCCCCCGGAGAATCATGCAATTTTCGTGACAGATGTGGATTATTGTAGAATGTCAAGATGAACCTATTTCTGGAAATGGAAATCGCTCGGGCCGTCCTGAGCGTAAGCGAATTAAACCGTAGCGCCAAGGACTTGCTTGAGCGCGCATTCCCATTGTTGTGGGTCGCGGGTGAAATCTCGAACATCAAGCGCTATGGCTCCGGACATTGGTACTTTACGCTGAAGGACGCGGATGCCCAAGTGCGGTGCGTAATGTTCCGGGAAAAAAACCAGTACCTGGACTGGCAGCCCACAGATGGCATGCGAGTGGAGGTGCGAGCGCTCGTGACGTTATACTATGCTCGCGGCGATTTTCAGTTGAACGTCGAGACCATTCGTCGCGCCGGACTCGGCGCGCTGTTCGAAGCTTTCGAACAGCTGAAGGCCAGGCTTGGCAAGGAAGGACTGTTCGACTCCGAGCGCAAGAAGCCTTTGCCCCCGTGCCCCAAGCAGATTGGAATCATTACGTCTCCAGCGGCTGCTGCGCTGCACGACGTGCTTTCGACCCTGCGGCGTCGGATGCCGTCGGTGCCGGTGATCATATACCCCGCACCGGTCCAGGGCGCGGGCGCTCCCGCAAAAATCGCCGCAGCTATTGAAAAGGCGGGAAACCGGGCTGACTGCGACGTGCTCATTCTATGCCGTGGCGGTGGCAGTATCGAGGATTTATGGGCGTTTAATGAGGAGGTTGTGGCCCGGGCGATTGCCGCCTGTTCCATTCCCATTATTAGCGGTGTGGGGCACGAGACCGATTTTACCATTGCCGATTTCGTGGCCGATGTTCGCGCTCCCACCCCAACGGGAGCCTCGCAACTGGTCTGTCCCGATCGGGAAGAGTTGGCCCGGCAGGTTGGAACCCTGGGCGCTCGCATTCATCGCGCTGTGCAACGCAGTCTTGAAAGCCGCATGCAGAGTGCTGATATGCTCGGCTGCCGACTGGAGCACCCCGGTAAGCGGATCGATGGCCAGCTTGCGCACTTGCAGCGTGTGCGCGAGCGGCTGGCGGGCTCATGGATGCGCAGGACCGAAAGCAGCTACTGGCGTTTACGCGAGCTTAGCCAGCGGATAACGATGGCCCGCCCGGATGTTTCCCTGATGACCGAACGCCAGCGTGAACTTCAGTTGCGCTTGCGCCGGGCCACGAGTGTTCGCCTGGATACACTCATGGTGGGTTTGCAGCGTCAGCGTGCGCATCTTGCTCATCTGAATCCCGAGTCGGTTCTTGAGCGCGGTTACAGTATCGCTTATGACGCTGACGGTGGCGTATTGCGAAGTAGCGACCCGATTGAGGTCGGCGATGTAATAAGGGTAGCGTTCTCGAAAGGGTGGAGCAGAGCGCGCGTGACAGAGAAGGGCAGCTAGAGAAACCGTAACTGCTGATCACTGGTGGACATTTAGGCCTCGCTGATGCAGACTTGAATGTGTCAGAGGTCGTGCATGTTCCGGGATGTCCAGCTTGCTGTTTTCCCCCATATCCCTGAAGTCCCTGATATCCCGGCGACTCATTCTTTTACTCCTCTCATCATGAAACGTAACTCCTAATGTCAAGAATCTTTTTATCGCTAGGTGCTATTAACGCTTTTATTTGCGTGGGTTTGGGCGCTTTCGGCGCGCATGGCCTGAAGCAAAGGCTTTCCGTCGACATGCTTGCCGTGTATCAAACAGGGGTGCAGTATCATTTCTATCACGCACTGGGTCTTATTGCGGTGGGACTCATACTGTTCCACTATCCCGGGTCCAGACCCGTGGCTATATCCGGATGGCTGATGCTTGCCGGAATCATCCTGTTTTCCGTAAGCCTCTACGCGTTGAGCCTCACCGGGTTGCGCGGGCTAGGTGTCATTACGCCGTTTGGCGGCCTCGCGTTTCTCAGCGCATGGGCGATGCTCGCTTATGGCGTGCAGGCCTCGAAATAGGGCACCGTAGCTTTGGCCTCCTTGTGACGCTTTATAATTTTTTCGCTCCTTGTCCGCGTGGGCTGGAGCCCGCGCTCATTACTGAGTTGGAGAAGCTTGGCGGCTCATCTGTCCTCGGGCGCGACGGCGGAGTGCAGTTCCAGGGAGATTGGCTGACCTGTTACCGCGCTAATCTCCAAAGCAGGATAGCCAGTCGCATTTTGTGGCAGGTCGCGAATGAGCCCTATGCCACTGAAGCGGACGTGTATGCCGCAGCCCGGGCATTGCCGTGGAGCGAGTGGTTTAGTCAGTCTCTCACGATCCGGGTCAAGGTGGCGGCGATAAGATGCCCCTTACGTAGCCTCGACTTTGTTACTCTCAAGATCAAGGATGCGGTTTGCGACAAATTTCGAGAAACGACCGGCGGGCGACCGAACGTAGACACGGTGCAGCCGGACATGCGGATCCACGGCTTCCTTGATGCCCGGCGATTCTCGTTGTATCTCGACACGTCCGGTGACGCACTGTTCAAGCGCGGTAACAGAAAAAATACCGTCGCGGCTCCGATACGGGAGAACCTTGCGGCGGGAATCCTGCATCTGACGGGTTGGAAGCCGGGCGTTCCGCTGCTTGACCCGATGTGCGGCAGCGGCACTTTTCTACTCGAGGCGGTCCAGGTCGCGCTGAACATTGCGCCAGGATCGGGACGGCGTTTTGCATTTGAAAAGCTGAAGAATTTTGATGCCCAGCAATGGAAGCAGCTTAAGGAGGAAGCCCTGGCCCGGCAAAGGCCACTATTGCGCCAGCCGATATTCGGCAGTGATCTGTATGGCGATATCCTGGCCGCCGCGCGGGCGAATTTAGCTGATGCGGGATTTTCGGAGGCAGTTTCGCTCAAGCAGGCAAACGTGCTGGAAATGGCGGCTCCCGCGGCCGCTGGGTTCCTTATTGCCAACCCGCCGTATGGGGTGCGCATAGGCGAGCAGCAGCAGCTTGCAGAGTTTTACCCTCGGCTGGGGGATGCGCTGAAGAAGAAATTCAGCGGCTGGAGCGCATATATCCTTACCGCCGACCCGCTTCTGCCAAAATTAATCCGGTTAACAGCCTCACGGCGAATCCCTTTGTTCAATGGCGCGCTGGAATGCCGCTTGCTGGAATACAAGATGGTTGCTGGAGGCATGCGCAGGGTCAAAAATCCCCCGGCCTCGCCGGCCGCTACCCCTGGTCTTGAGGTCAACGATGGATAGTTACCGTCGAACAAACAGGGCGGGAAGAGGGATATTTTTTCTGGTATTTCTGGGTTGTATTGGCCTGATCGGTTACGCCCTCTATCTACAGTTGATAAAAAATCTGCTGCCTTGCCCGCTTTGTGTAGCTCAACGCATTGCATACTGGCTGGTCGGCGTGACAGCGCTGTTGGCTTTTTTCCACTCGCCCGGAGCAACGGGTAGCCGAATCTACCACGGTCTGTTGGCGCTCTTTGCTTTCGGTGGAGCAACTGTCGCGTTGCGTCAAGCCTGGCTGATACGCTATCCGGAGGCCTTCGAATGCGGTATCAGCCCGGAGGAAAGATTTTTGAATGCATTGCCGCTTGCCCGCTGGTGGCCAAGCATGTTTGAAGCAAACGGGGATTGCGCCGATGTGACCTGGAAGTTCGCTTCGCTTACTCTTCCGGATTGGTCGGCTATTTTTTTCATCATTTTTGGCGGGTTGGCTTTATATGGTGTCTTTTCAGCCAGGCGCCGTCGCCGCTGGTGAAGCTGATCAACAGTGGGCGGAGTTCTCCTTCTCAAATTCTTGCCTCTTTGAAAAAACGGAGGTTGCGACAATTAGCTTCAGTTTCTTCATCGATTGGTACCGCCGCCTTCTTGAAAACTGTACTTGAATCCCTATATATGAGCCATCCTTCTCATCAGTAACAGGAACGCATCTATGAAACGAATTTTTCTCTTTGTTGTTACGAACCTGGCCATTCTCCTGGTCCTGAGTATTACCCTGCGCCTATTGGGCGTAGACCGCTTGCTGGACGCGCAGGGCGGGATAGACTTTAACTCGCTGCTGATTATGGCGGCTGTGATAGGGTTTGGGGGTTCGCTGATTTCTCTCGCCATGTCCAAGTGGACTGCGAAACGCATGACTGGCGCGGTAGTGATCGAGCAACCATCCGATCCGACCGAACGCTGGCTGGTGGAAACTGTCCGGCGACAGGCCGAGCTTGCCGGTATTGGAATGCCTGAAGTGGCAATTTATGACGCGCCCGATGTGAATGCCTTTGCGACCGGCATGAACCGTAACGATGCGTTGGTGGCAGTGAGCACGGGCCTGCTTCAGAACATGCGCAAAGATGAAATCGAAGGTGTGCTGGCGCATGAGATTAGCCATGTTGCCAACGGCGATATGGTGACGCTCGCGTTGATTCAGGGGGTGGTTAACACGTTCGTGATTTTTCTTTCCCGAATAATCGGACATTTTGTGGATAGGGTGGTATTCAAAACTGAACGGGACTATGGCCCCGCTTTCATGATTACAAGCCTTGTGGCCCAAATGGTACTCGGGATACTGGCGAGTATGATCGTCATGTGGTTCAGCCGCCACCGCGAATTTCGAGCGGACGCTGGCGGCGCGCAGTTGGCCGGCCGGAATAAGATGATTGCTGCGCTGGAGCGACTGAAACAACGGCATGAGCCATCGCAACTGCCGGAAAGGCTGGCGGCATTCGGGATTTCTGGAGGAGAAGGCCGCTTTAAAGCCTTGTTCATGTCGCATCCTCCGCTTGAGGAGCGGATTGCGGCGTTGCGGGCGGTGGCCTGATTCTGATCCGTAAAAGGTATTAAAGAAGATATTTAAATTAAAAGAGGCGGGGGCATGTAATGCCCCCGCCTCTTTTGTTTTTTCTTATTCGCTTCGCTCTTTTCGAATGAGCTTGTCCTGGCCTCATTCAGACATGGCGCAATGCTTCGACTTATTCGGTATCTTCGTCTTCTTTTCTCTTCGGCGGGTTGCCGTCGTGTACCAGATTCCGCCTCCGCTGGAGATATGCTTCACGGATGAATTCATATTTATCCAGCGCTGCTTCATCTACCGTTTTTTCCGATTTAAGCAGGCCTGCCCGGGTATCAGCAGCGCGGGTGGATCCAACTATGGGCCCGATAAACGGCGCGACGAAGAAGCTGCCCACAAAAACAGGATCGGTCGCTATATCAAGCACACGACCTCCTGCGTCTCGCGTTGAACTGGGGCCAAGGAAAGGAAGAACGATGTAAGGCCCGCTTGCGACTCCGTGGTACCCGAGGGTTTGGCCGAAGTCTTCATCATGTTTCTCCAAGCCAATGCCGGTGGCCACGTCGGCCACGCCGGCCAAGCCCAAGGTACTGTTGACTATGACGCGCATGCTGCTCGTAAGCGCGTTATTGAACTTCAGCTGTAGAAGATTGTTGAGCGTGACCGGGATATCATTCAAATTGGAAAAAACGTTTCCCACCGCTATTTGAAGGGGATCAGGCATCACCCATCTATAGCCGTTGGCGAGCGGTCGGAAGACGTAATCGTCAACCTTCTCATTAAAGCCGAAAACCTTGCGATTTACCGGCTCCCATGGGTCTTCTTTACTGCGAAAAGTTGCGGGATCCGCGGGCGCGGCATTCTTGAAGACCGGTCCGTCGAACGATTCCGACGCATCTTTCCGATTGTTGTCAGCCTTTACGCCTGTGCTGGCGGGAGCACTGGTCGTCGCGGGACTATTCGAAACGGAGGAAGCACTTGTCGTCGCGGGAGTAGTCGTAACGGCAGCAGCACTGGTCGCGGCGAGGAGAGTGGCGCTCGTGGAGTCGCTGGTACTCGCATTGGCGGGGATGCTCGTGCTAGCCGAAGTGTTCGTATCGGCCGTCGCGCTCTTATTGGTGGTAGCGCAGCCATTGAGGAAAAACCCCAAGAGTAACGATAATAGAATAGAAGGTTTGACGGTACGGGTCATATTCGAATTGATCAAAATTTGCGGTTAGGGGGAGCAAACGGCGACATTATATTGGCTAATTCACGTGCGGAATACATTTTTTTTCACGCTCGAAGAACACTGCTCAGGTTGTTCCGCGTCTGGCAAAATCCTTCAAACGGAAACCGAGCAGCCACAGCATGAGGAAATAGCTTATTCCTCCCGTTGCCACCACGGCTCCGAGCCGTAGCACACGGTCCGACGTCGCGCCTGCCAGCCATGAAGCTTCGGTACCTGAGCCAAACCAGAGTACCGCACCCATCGTCGCCAGCGCCAGCGCTATCTTTGCCATAAAAATGGCCCACCCCGGCTGTGGCTGGAATATTTGATGGCTGCGAAGTTTATAGTAGAGCATTCCTGCATTAAGGCACGCACCTAAACCGATGGCCAGCGCCAGCCCTGCGTGCTGCAGCGGTATGATGAACGCGAGGTTCATCAGTTGTGTCGCGGTGAGCGTTATAACGGCGATTTTTACCGGAGTCTTAATATTCTGCCGCGCATAAAATCCTGGAGCCAGCACTTTCACCAGGATAAGCCCCAGCAGCCCCACACTGTAGGCAATCAACGCATTCCGCGTCATCCAGACGTCGTTGGCGGAAAACTGGCCATGATAAAACAGTGTGCTGATAAGCGGCGTGGCAAGTATCGCCAACGCCAGCGCCGCCGGCAGCGTTAACAGCATGGTGAGGCGCAAGCCCCAATCCAGCAGCCGCGAATATTCAGTGGTGCTGTTGGTCGCATAATACCGCGACAGCGACGGCAGCAATATGGTCCCCAGCGCAGCCCCCAGCAGCCCGGCGGGAAATTCCATCAGGCGATCAGCGTAGTAAAGCCAGGATACACTGCCGGTGATAAGAAACGAGGCAAATATCGTATTGATTAGTAGGCTAATTTGGCCGATCGATACCCCGAACACTGCGGGACCCATTTGCCTGATCACGCGCCATGCACCGGTGTCGGGAGACCTGAGGCGCGGCCTCGGCAGTAATCGGATGCGCATAAGAAACGGCACCTGGAAAGCTAGTTGGAGCACGCCGCCGATTAACACAGCCCATGCGAGCGCCATTACCGGTGGGTCTATCATGGGTGCGAGCCAAATCGCGCAAGCGATGAATGAGAGATTCAGCAATGCCGGCGTTAACGCCGGCACCGAAAATTTGCCGAACGTATTGAGGACCCCTCCCGCGAGTGATACGAGCGAGATGAACAGGATGTAAGGAAAGGTAATACGCAATAGTTCGATCGTCAGCGCAAATTTTTCAGGGGTCGCGGCAAACCCTGGCGCGCTCACATATATTATCCACGGGGCAGCAATTACGCCCAGGAGCGTAACCAAAAAAAGGACGATAAATAGCAGTGTGGCAACGTGGTTGACCAGCTCTTGCGTCTCACCGAATGAGCGGCGATTGTTGTATTCAGCGAATATCGGCACGAATGCCTGTGCGAACGCACCTTCCGCAAACAATCTTCGCAGCAGGTTGGGTATGCGAAAGGCGACAAAAAACGCATCGGTTTCGACGCCGGCCCCGAAGATACGGGCAATAAGTACGTCTCGTACGAACCCGAGGACACGCGAAATCAGCGTCATCCCGCTGACGGTAGCGAGGGCTTTTAGCAAATTCATGGAGGGGTATGTTAACCTGAATAGTACGGTCCATTTGTCCCGGGTAGAAAATTCAGGCGACTATCGCGCGAGCGAGCTGCAGAATGGCACGCCTTCCTGTTTTTCCTTGCAATATGCCGGAAACGTCCGTATCATTTCGCAATTTTCAGCACCAGATAATTCAGGAATTTTCATGGCTAATAGTGCACAAGCGAGAAAGCGTGCCAGACAGAACGTCGCTCAGCGCGACCGTAACATGAGCCTGCGCTCGCAATTGCGCACCGCGATCAAGCACGTAAGAAAAGCGATCAGTTCTAGCGACAAATCCAATGCGCAGACTGTGTTCCAGGAGTCCGTCGCTATGATCGATTCAATTGCTGATAAGGGCATCATCCATAAGAATAAGGCTTCGCGCCATAAAAGGCGCTTGTCCGCCGCCATCAGGACGATGGCCTGAGCAGTAAGTTTTCAATAAAAAAGCCCGGGCGTTCCCCGGGCTTTTTTATTTTCCTGATTTCTTCAGATTCGGGTTCGCTCACGGTACATTTCCGGAGGGCTCGAGACGGTCTTTCTTGAAGACCTCTGTTAGTGGGGATACCAGGTCCATGGGTATTGGAAAAACGATGGTATTGGATTTGTCACTGGCGATATTAGTGAGGGTCTGCAGATAGCGAAGCTGCATGGCACCGGTGTGCTGTGATAGGATTTCTGCCGCTTTCGTTAATTTCTCGGATGCCTGAAGTTCGCCTTCGGCATGTATTACCTTTGCACGCCGCTCGCGCTCGGCCTCGGCTTGGCGGGCAATGGCCCTTATCATCGATTCATCGATATCCACGTGCTTGATCTCGACATTGGCGACTTTGATGCCCCAAGCATCGGTTTGAATATCCAGCACCTTCTGAATGTCCATGTTAAGTTTTTCCCGTTCAGCCAGCATCTCGTCAAGCTCATGCTTTCCAAGTACAGAGCGTAGCGTGGTCTGTGCGAACTGACTGGTCGCGGCAAGAAAATTTTCTACCTGGATAATGGATTTTTGCGGGTCAACAACGCGAAAATATACGACGGCGCTGACTTTCACCGAAACATTGTCGCGTGAGATAACGTCTTGGCTGGGTACATCCATAACCACGGTACGCAGATCAACTCGGACCATCTTCTGGATACCAGGGATAATGACGATGAGTCCAGGACCTTTTACCTTGTAGAAGCGACCCAGCAGGAACACGACACCTCGCTCATATTCGCGCAATATCCGGAACGTTGTTAACAGTGCCACAAGGAGGATAATGACAACAGAGCCGAAAGTGGTGAACATGATTGTCTCCTTTGGGTTATTTCTCTGCCGAAGTTACGATTAAAACCAATCCCTCCATTCCCACTACGCGTACCTTCTGCCCTCGGAA
Source organism: Nitrosospira sp. Is2 (assembly GCF_033095785.1). Classification (GTDB taxonomy): domain Bacteria; phylum Pseudomonadota; class Gammaproteobacteria; order Burkholderiales; family Nitrosomonadaceae; genus Nitrosospira. The sequence continues at coordinate 2,786,499 of NZ_CP137134.1, forward strand.
AAGACGCTGCGCAGAACGGGCGCTCCAGAGCTCACCATGAACACGAATCATGCCCTCGTCCAGGATATCCTCCAGAATTTCTCCTTCCGCTCCAATCAATTCCTCCCTGCCGCTGACAATCGGGCGCCGCCGTGCCCTGAGTGCCATGCCAACGACAAAAACCAGGAATAGCACACTGACCATGGCTACCAAGGCAATCAGGAGCCAAGGAATGCCGTAGCCGGGCATATCACTGTCGATCAGCATTAAGGAGCCCACGACGAAGGCAACAATTCCGCCGATCCCGAGCGTACCGAAGCTTGGCAGAAAGGCCTCCGCCACCATGAACGCGATGCCTAGCAGGATTAAGGCAAGACCGGCGTAACTTACCGGCAACAACTGAAACGCATACATGGCGATCAGAAGACAGATGCCGCCCGCGACCCCGGGCAATACAAAGCCGGGATTGGAAAATTCGAAAAATAATCCGTAAATGCCTATAAGCATCAGCACATAGGCCACACTCGGGTCGGTGATTATCGCCAGGAACCGTGTGCGCCAGTCGGGTTCTACTACGCGCACCTCGGCAGACGCTGTATCAAGAATAATCTTTTCTCCACGTATGTCCACTCGCCTGCCATGCACCTGTTTCAATAGATCTGCCACATCAGTGGCTACATAATCGATGACTTTAAGTTTTAGCGCGTCGGCCGCCGATAGGCTTACAGCTTCTTTCACTGCCAGTTCCGCCCACTCCGCGTTCCGATCGCGCATTTGTGCAAGGGCGCGAATATATGCTGCCGCATCATGTATTGCTTTGCGCGAGATTGCACTATTTGCAGGAGTTTTCTCATCTTTCGATATTTTTCTGTCGCTGCTGTTGTTCGATGGCGTTTCAGCCGGTCGCGGTGCAGATTTTGGCTTGGTCTCGGGCTCAGGCTGGGATTCCGGCATACCTCCAATCTGTATTGGTGTGGCAGCGCCCAGATTTGTGCCCGGCGCCATCGCCGCGATGTGGCTGGCATACAGGATATATGTTCCGGCACTGGCAGCCCGAGCTCCGCTGGGTGCCACAAAAACCGCTACGGGCACGGGCGACGCAAGAATGGCGCGTATAATCTGCCGCATTGAGGTGTCTAGTCCACCGGGCGTGTCCAGTTGCATTACGACTAGGGGTGCACCTTCAACCGTGGCATGCTGCATACCCCGCTCGATAAAGTCAGCGCTCGCAGGAGCAATAGGACCGCTCACGGTCAGTACTACGACAGGTGCAGCAAGAACCGACACCGGTAGCAGAAGTATTGCTGCCAGGCTGTGCCGCAAAAAACCGGTTACCCGTTTCATGTCTCAAATATAGACGGTTTTAGCCTCGATTGCGTTCGGTGGAACAGGGTCTTTCGCTGTTGCAATCAGGATTGTTTTAGCGCATAAAGCGCCTTCCATCGTAAAAGCACTATTTCATGAGAAAACCAATAAGCCGAATACTGATCATCAATGATGAAAAGCTGATATTGAAGGAACTGATCCGGGGGTTGAATGCTGCCGCGAAATCTCTGGAGAACCCCTTAGGTATCAGTTTTGCGGGCGTCACTACGGCGCGGGAGGCGCTGCAGGCCATCCAGGACGACGGCGACATTCAGTCGGTGCTGGTGGATGACACGCTCTACACCCTGAAAAACGGCGAGAAGGGTTCCCGCAATCTGCAGATGACTGCACTAAAGCTGGTGCAGGAGATCACTCGTTTTCGTCCCGAACTGGATATTTACATATTAATTGCTCAGGAAAATGAAGACGAAGTGGTGGACGCGCTCTTTTCTGAAACCGTGGATGGCTATTTCTATCGCGAAGAGCGCGATTATCGCGGTATTTACCGCATCCTCAACGCCCAGCTTCAGGAAAAAGCACGCACGCCATTTTATGATCAGCTCAAAAACTACGTATTGATGGCAAAGGATGCCTGGCACACACCGGGACATTCGTCGGGGGATTCGCTGCGTGACAGTCCTTGGGCGAGCGATTTTTACCAGTTCATCGGTGAGCATATATTCAGGGCTGACCTGTCGGTCTCGGTGCCAATGCTCGACTCCCTGATGGAACCTTCAGGCGTAATTGCCGAAGCCCAAAAGATTGCAGCTAAGGCATTCGGGGCGCGCCGCACCTTTTTCGCCACTAACGGCACCTCGACGGCGAACAAGGTCATTTTTCAGACACTGCTCGCACCGGGCGAGAAGCTGCTGCTGGATCGCAACTGCCATAAATCGGTGCATCACGGCGTGGTGCTATCCGGTGCGCATCCAATCTATCTCGACTCGTCGGTCAACAAAAAATACGGCGTTTACGGCCCGGTGCCGAAAAAAACGGTGCTACGCGCCATCGAGGAAAATCCGGACGCGCAGGCACTCATACTCACCAGTTGCACATACGACGGCTTGCGTTATGATCTTCCTCCCATCATTGAGGCGGCGCATGCAAAAGGCATCAAGGTTATTATCGATGAAGCCTGGTACGGCTTCGCCCGCTTTCACCCGGCCTTTCGCCCCACTGCGCTCGAGGCGGGCGCCGATTACGCTACCCAAAGCACGCATAAAGTACTGTCGGCTTTTTCGCAGTCGAGCATGATTCATGTGAATGACCCTGACTTCAACGAACATCTGTTTCGTGAGAATTTCAACATGCATACGTCGACGAGCCCCCAGTACAGCATGATCGCCAGCCTCGATGTCGCCCGTAAACAGGCAATGCTGGAAGGGTACAAACTTCTGTCGCGCACGCTGGAACTGGCAAAGGAAGTCCGTGAGCAGATTAATTCCACTGGGGTATTTCGCGTGCTGGAGCTTGCTGATCTGCTGCCGGACGAAGTAAAGCAGGACAATATCCAGCTTGATTCCACCAAGGTTACTGTGGACATCTCCCGCTGCGGCTTTACCATAGAAGATCTGATTCGTGAATTGTTCGAGCGCTATAACATTCAGGTAGAGAAATCCACTTTCAATACGCTTACGCTGCTTCTTACCATCGGCACCACCCGCAGCAAGGTTTCGCGTCTTTATGATGCATTGATGCGCATCGCGCGCGAAGGCCGAGCCCCCCGGCGCCTCTATCAGATTCCGCAGATCCCGGGCTTTACTGATCTCAAGTATCTTCCGCGCGATGCTTTCTATTGTGGGGGCGAACAGATGCCGCTGCTGGACGAACAGGAGCGGATAAACAATGAGCTGAATGGCAGGGTTTGCGCGGATCAGATCACGCCGTATCCACCGGGTATTCCTGTACTGGTGCCCGGACAGAGCATTACGAGCGAGGTCGTGCAATATCTCGTAAGCATGTTGCGTTCGCAAAAGCGCGTCGAAGTACATGGCATTGTTTATGACGGCTACCTGCCATGCTTGCGACTACTGACTGCCGCTGAGGAAAAAGGCTTGAAAAAGCTGGTTAAATAAGTAAATATACCAGAGTTTACAACACAACCATTCATCGGCGCACGGCGGCTTATGCCGCCGTGTCCCTTTCTGACCCTGGCTAACAAGGGTAATCCTTATGTCCAATGTAATGAACACCTACCTGCGTCTCCCCGTTACTTTTGCCAAAGGCGAAGGCGTTTGGCTCTGGGACCAAGAGGGTAAGCGTTATCTCGACGCGCTGGCGGGTGTTGCCGTGTGCGGGCTCGGGCATTGTCACCCAAAACTTGTTAAGGCCATTTCCAGCCAAGCAGGCACGCTCATCCATACTTCCAACCTTTACCATATTGCGAAGCAGGAACAGTTAGCGAGCAGGCTCGCCCAATTGTCGGGCATGGATAACGCGTTTTTCTGTAATTCGGGAGCGGAAGCGAATGAAGCCGCTATTAAGCTGGCCCGGCTGTACGGACATGGCAAAAATATAGATTTGCCGACAATTATCGTGATGGAGAAATCCTTTCATGGTCGCACCATGGCGACCTTGACTGCCAGTGGAAACCGCAAAGTACAAGCGGGTTTCGAACCGCTTCTCACCGGGTTCGCGCGCGTTCCCTACAACGATCTGGAAGCAGTGTCGCAAGTGGCGGTTCACAACAAGAATGTTGTGGCGATTCTGGTCGAACCTTATCAGGGAGAAGGCGGGGTCAACGTCCCGCAAGCAAACTATCTGCAAGGTTTGCGCCATCTCTGCGATCAAAACGGTTGGTTGCTGATGCTGGATGAGGTGCAATGCGGAATCGGCCGTAGCGGCAAATGGTTTGCCTTTCAACACAGCGATATAGCGCCGGACGTGGTTACGCTTGCCAAAGGGTTAGGTTCCGGGATGCCTATAGGCGCCTGTCTGGCGAAAGGTACGGCGGCGGGCGTGTTCAAACCAGGCAATCATGCTTCTACTTTTGGCGGCAATCCACTCGCTTGTGCTGCCGCACTCACCACGCTTGAAGTGATCGAGGAAGAGCAGTTGCTCGAAAATGCGTTGTTAATGGGCGATTACATGCGAGCCATGCTTAAAGCACAACTGACGGGCCTTGCAGAGATCAGGGAAATTCGTGGGCAAGGGTTGATGATTGGCATTGAGCTTTCCAGACCGTGCGTCGAACTCGTCAAAGACGCATTGGAAAAAGGCCTCCTCATTAATGTGACTTCCGACAAGGTCGTGCGTCTGTTGCCACCACTGGTGATTCAAAGGGCAGAAGCGGAACTGGTGGTAAGTACTTTATCGGGTATCGTGAAGGAGTTTTTGATGACTTGACTGACTCTCAGTCGGAAAACGTGAACCGTAAAGATGTCACGCTTTCGAGTTTTGATCCAATCCATGGCCAAGGCGTTATGCAGATCAAGCACTTTTTGCAGTTCAACGATTTTTCCCGAGAGGAATACGAATATCTGTTTGAGCGAACGCGCTGGATCAAGCATGAGTTCAAGCAATACCACCGCTATTGGCCTCTGGAGGATCGTACGCTTGCGATGATTTTTGACAAGCACTCGACCCGCACCCGGTTATCGTTTGAAGCAGGCATGCACCAGCTGGGCGGCGCCGCCATCTATCTTTCCACCCGAGACACTCAACTTGGACGAGGCGAGCCTGTGGAAGATGCGGCGCGCGTTATTTCCCGCATGGTGGACATCGTGATGATCCGCACTTATGAGCACGAGATCATCAGGCGTTTTGCCACTCATTCCAGGGTTCCCGTGATCAATGGACTAACCGACGAATATCACCCATGCCAGATCATGGGAGATATTTTTACCTTCATTGAGCAACGTGGGCGTATTTCAGGCAAAACCGTGGCGTGGATCGGAGATTCAAATAACGTCTGCAACACCTGGCTTCAGGCGGCAGAAGTCTTCGATTTCAATGTGCACGTGTCGACCCCTCCGGGTTACGAAGTTGAACCGGAACGCGCCGGACTTTACGGCACGAGCCACTACGAGGAATTCGCTGATCCGCACGATGCCGTGAAGGACGCCGACCTGGTGACAACCGACGTCTGGACGAGCATGGGGTTTGAAGCGGAAACCGAGGAGCGGAAAAAAGATTTTGCCAATTTCCGGGTAGACGCGGAAATGATGTCCTGTGCCAAGCAGGATACATTGTTCATGCACTGCCTTCCGGCGCATCGCGGCGAAGAGGTTGCGGCTGAGGTGATCGATGGTCCGCAATCAGTCGTATGGGAAGAAGCGGAGAACCGGCTGCATACACAAAAGGCATTAATCGAATATTTATTGTTGGGAAGATTGAAGGAACACGAATAGCGCGGAGTTATTACGCGTTTTACGCATCCAACTGAGAAGCAGGTTTTACCGTAAACGAGTCAAAGCATGAACATAACAACCAACATCGATATGCCTGAAATAAACAAAGTGGTGCTCGCATTCTCCGGCGGGCTGGATACATCCGTGATCCTCAAATGGCTGCAGGATACCTACCGCTGTGAAGTGGTCACGTTTACCGCGGATATTGGTCAGGGTGAGGAGGTTGAGCCCGCGCGGGCGAAGGCGGAACAGCTGGGTGTGAAGGAGATCTTCATCGAGGATCTGCGCGAGGAATTTGTCCGCGATTATGTCTTTCCCATGTTCAGAGCCAATACCGTATACGAGGGCGAATATCTCCTCGGCACCAGTATTGCCCGGCCACTGATAGCCAAGCGCCAGATCGAGATCGCTCGCGAAACCGCCGCGGACGCGGTTTCTCATGGCGCGACCGGAAAAGGCAACGATCAGGTGCGGTTTGAACTTGGCTATTACGCGTTGCAACCTGATATTCGCGTGATTGCGCCATGGCGAGAATGGGACCTTACCTCCCGTGAGAAGCTGTTGAAGTATGCTGAAGCGCATGGCATTCCAGTCGAGATGAAAAAAAAGGGCGGCTCTCCCTACAGCATGGACGCAAACCTGCTGCACATCTCGTATGAGGGCCGCATTCTGGAAGATCCCGCGCAGGAGCCCGAGGAATCGATGTGGCGTTGGAGCGTGTCGCCGGAACAAGCGCCGGACGTGCCGGAATACGTTGAACTGGAGTTCAGGCAAGGCGACATTAGCGCATTGAACGGGCAAAAGCTCTCGCCAGCTCAGGTACTGGAGAAACTCAATCAGTTGGGGGGCAAGCACGGCATCGGGCGCCTGGATCTGGTCGAGAACCGCTACGTGGGCATGAAATCCCGGGGTTGTTATGAGACTCCTGGCGGGACCATCATGCTGCGCGCTCATCGTGCAATCGAATCGATTACACTCGACCGCGAAGTTGCCCATCTCAAGGATGAGCTGATGCCGCGCTATGCCGAGCTAATCTACAATGGTTATTGGTGGAGCCCCGAGCGCAGAATGATGCAAACCATGATTGATGCGTCCCAGGTGCACGTCAATGGCTGGGTACGGGTAAAGCTATACAAAGGAAATGTTATCGTAGTGGGACGCGACTCTGAGACGGATTCGTTGTTTGATCCCAATATAGCGACCTTTGAGGAAGACAAGGGCGCGTACAATCAGGCGGATGCCGCTGGATTCATCAAGCTAAATGCGCTGCGGATGCGTATTGCAGCAACCTTGAATCAGCGCGGATGATTCACCGTTAACATTTCGCCTGCTCCACGTCAGTATTTACCGGAGACTTGCTCATGCCATCGTTCGATATCGTTTCCGAAGTCGATAAACAGGAAGTCAGAAACGCGGTTGATCAGGTGAACAAAGAGGTGGGAACACGGTTCGACTTTAAAGGTTCGGACGCTCGTGTGGAACAGGCAGACTATGCGCTCACCATTTTTGCAGATGATGAATTCAAGCTGGACCAAGTGCTTGACATTCTGATGGCGAAGCTGGCGAAGCGCAATGTCGATGTGCGTTGCCTGGAGAAGGGGGAGTCGGAGAAAATCAGCGGTAATAAAGTCAAACAGCAGGTTACGGTCAAAACCGGAGTGGAAAGCGAACTGGCGAAAAAAATAATCAGACTCGTCAAGGATAGCAAGCTCAAGGTTCAGGGCAGCATCCAGGGCGAGACAGTGCGTATTTCAGGGGCAAAGCGCGACACGCTGCAGGAAGCAATACAGTTGGTCAAGAAATCTATATCCGAATATCCGCTTCAGTTCCAGAATTTTCGTGAGTAACTGGCCCAACCTGTCGGTAATACTTTAAGCCAAACCCGAGATCCATCGCTCGTATAAGCTCCGCGCGACGTTATTCAATCCGGTTACTCGCTCGATCAGGTTTGTCTGAATTGCCTCCGGCGATTGCACTGATGGAATATTGCTGGTGGCTATTTCCGCCGCCCCTGTCTGACACCAGGTTTTTACCATTTCTTCAGTCATCTCGACATGGCATTGAAGCGCCAGGTGCCTGTCGAGCGCGAATGCCTGATTTTCACAGCAGGGGCTGGAAAGAAGAAGGGCGGCGTCCGCCGGAATGGTAAATGCTTCCCCGTGCCAGTGGAATGCCTCGAACCCCGCCACCTCGCCGAACCATTCGCGTGCGACGGCGTTGTCCGCGACGCGTACCTCACCCCAGCCGATTTCCTTGACCGGGCTTTGATGCACCTCTCCGCCGAGGGCTTTCGACATCAATTGCCCACCAAGGCAATGGCCCAGCACGGGGACATTATTCGCTACCGCTTGCTCAATTAGAGCAAGCGCTGGCGCAATCCACGAAAGGTCATCATTTACGCTCATCGGTCCACCCATGAATACGAGTCCGCTAAAGCGGTTGGGGCTTGAGGGAACGGTTTCGTTGGCGTCGATTCTGACGAGCTGCCAGGGGATAGAATGGGAATCAAGAAATGTGGCGAAGTAACCCGGACCTTCCGTCGGAAAATGTCTGAAGATGGCAACAGGTTTCATGCAAGAGACCGTTTCGAGCCTAACGCGTTAAGTAACAAATAAAGCTTTTGACTTTAAGTCGCCCTCAGATTGTTTGGTTTCAGACCACGCGAAGGCCGGGGCCAAGGTAGGTCGGAGCCTTGCAGTTAAGAGTTAAGGGAATCTATACGCCCGGCCGCCACGGCGCGATGGCTGAGTCCGGGATTATTCTCTGACCGGTGACCCTTGCGCCATCAAAATTGGCCGTTTCATGGGCTCCAACCAGGTACGTGCCCATCTCGACCTGAACCTCCACTTGCCCGCTGGCTACGGCAATGCTGCCCCCGGCGGGGGTTTTGCTGACACTGAAACGAGTCCCGGTATCCCTTATGTAAGTGGTGCCCACTTTGAGTTGCAATTTACCGGGCCCCTCGCCCCGTACATCGAAATAAGCATTGCCGCGCAATAGCTCAATACGAGGGGGATCGGTATTGCTGACGGTAACGCTGCTATCGGCGTCAAGACTGATATCGATGTTTGGTGTTGCGGTAACCGTGATGCGTTGCCCCGGTTCAGTTTCGTGTAGCCGGGTGCTCAGGGGTTTCGCGATGAACCACGAAATTAACCCGAGGCTCACCGCCGCGGCTACTATGGAACCATGTACGAGGAAACGCTGCCGGACAGAGGGACGACCTAGGGTAGCCATACGTGCGAGTCCCCGGACATATTCCTATCCCATTCGGGGGGCCGGATCGCAGTATTTAAATTTTCAGCTGCCGACATCGTGTTCCGGCTATATGGTGACATGGGTCCTATGGTTTTGACGGATCGGTAACAAACCCGATTCGGACGAGTCCGGCTTTTGCCGCGATGGACATCACACGTGCCACATGCTCGTAATGCACATGCCGGTCAGCCCTAATATGCAACTCGATGTTGGGGTTCTCCTTGGCCGTCGCGGCAAACCGCGGGGCCACCTGGTCCATTGTAACCGGCTCTCCATTCCAGTAAAGGGTCGAATCCTCACGAAGAGCAAATTCGATATGATCCGGTTGAGTGATATTTGGGTTGCTCGACGCTTTGGGTAGATCCACCTTAACCGAATGTGTCAGCAACGGCGCGGTGATGATGAAGATCACGAGCAATACGAGCATCACATCCACCAGCGGCACCACGTTGATTTCGGACAACGGTGGCGGTCTGTTACCACTATTCATCGTGCCAAATGCCATTACAACCTCCTTTCACCGGGCACAACTGCGGGCGCAACGACAGGCGCAACAACGCGCAGCTGACGTTCGTCGCCAGCAGAGCTATTGGTTTTTGCTCCCACCGTAATGAGTACGAAAAGGTCGTGAGCGAAGGCATCCAGACGTGCCAGCCAGATGCGATTGCGCCGCACGAAGGTGTTGTAAGCCAGCACGGCCGGAATCGCCACAGCCAGCCCCAGCGCAGTCATAATCAATGCTTCGCCCACCGGACCAGCCACTTTATCCAAGGTACCCTGACCGGATAGTCCGATTTGTATGAGGGCGTGATAAATCCCCCACACAGTACCAAACAAGCCGATATAAGGAGCGGCTGACCCCGCCGAAGCGATCAGTGTCAGGCCGTTTTCCACGCGAGTTGCCTCCTGATCGAGTCCATTGCGCAATACGCGGGTTATAAATTCCCCCGCTCCACCTCCTGCCGCCAGCTTCTGCAAACCGTGTTTTTCGGAATCGGCGGCTGCATCCATCGCAAGGTGTGCAAGTTGGGCAAATGCGTTATCGCGCGAGCCATCGTTCAGTGTCGAGTTGACCTCCTGCAAAGAACCAGCGCTCCAGAAGCGTTTGAGAAATGCATCGGCACGCCGCCCGGCGAGAAAATTCGAAATACTCTTTGTCAGGATGAGGTACCAGCTCGCCACCGAAAGCATAAGCAGCAGCAGGAGTACGCTCATGCCTACGCCATCGAGCTGCGTGATGAAATTCGAGAAGCCTAGACCTTTTTCCATTGAATCAATCTCCTTGCAATACAAAGTTGAAGGGTTGCAGGGCAATAGCTCGGACGGGCTGGCCATTGCGCGTTGGTGGGTTGCAGCGCCATGTTTTTACCGCTGCCATCGCTGCTTCGTCGAGACGCTTGTAGCCACTGCTATTGGCGATCTGCGCTATATTAACCTGACCGCTCTCGTCCAGTTCCACTCTTAATACCAGCTTTCCTTCCTCCCCCAGTCGCCGAGACAGGGGGGGGTAAACAGGCGCATTCAAATGGGGGCAGGCAACGGAAAGCTCCGAGGATAGCGTGACTGGACCGGCCGGCATCTGCGGAGCGGCCGGCGCTTCCGGCGCCGCTACCGGTTCTGGCTCGGGATCTGGTTGGAATGACAGTGCTACCGGCTCACTGGCCGCGACCACCGGCGCTTCCGCGACTAGCTGGCGTGACTGTGGCTTCTTTGCCGGCTGAGGCTTAGGTGTTGGGGGAGGAGGGGACTCAGGCTTGGGTTCTTCTTTCGGTCGCGCTGCAGGGATAAAGTTGACGAACACCGTCGCCAGCTGTTCCGGGGGTGGGATCAGCTGCTGTTTAAACAAGAAATATAGCAGCGCGCCATGAGCCGCGAGCACGAGCATCAGGCTGGGCAAGAAAGCAGGATTGCGATTGATGACCATGCTCAAGGTGTCGGTCCGGCTACGGCGGTGCTAGCCAGCCACTGTTCAAAAAATTGCTTGCTGACCAAGCCAGTCTTGACGTCGCGCTGGTGTTTCCGGTCATAAAAATAGGTTCGTGGCACCTCCCCATACCAACGGGCATCAATTTCGCGACGCAGGCGTTCCGGCATATCATCCGCAAAAACCCATTGCTCCACTTGGCCCATGCCATGGGCTGCAGCCTTTAAGGCCAACTGCGGCGCATCACTTATGGTGTCGGTGGCAACGAGGACCACGTCCAGATTGGGATGGCTACGACGGAGTTCACTCAACGTTTTCAATTCGGTGGGACAATATTGACAGTCAAGCGACCACAAGACGAGAATGAACGGTTTGCCCTGGCGAGCTGCAACGACCTGTCCCAGACTTCCCTGAGTAAAAGGCCGGACGGCTTCCGCTGCAACCGCAACATTCACGCAACAGAGCATGAATACAAGAATAACGAGTCGCAACATTGTATGATCCCAGCCGTACATAAACTGTTCTCTAGAGCCGGAATTTGTCGTTGAGTTACTCAGCGTTGACATTTCGAAATGTGAATCTAATTGAGAATCAGTTCCACTCAGAAGATGCGATTTTACCATGAAGCTGCAAACCTACGTAAAGTGCGCGCCGTAAAATATATTTTTTTGCCAATCTGCTATCTGATATAGGTCAGAAGCATGATAGGCGGGCGGGAACATAATCACAATGCGGCAAATTGTCGCAGGACGCGTCGAGGCGCCGATATGGAATTTTCCTTATGACTAAGTTCTCGCTGCTTGGTTCGCACAAAACCCGGTGTTTACCCGCCGATAGGATACGACGCTTGGGGATGCCAGAATGAGAATATATGGCTATCATTTCGTGAGCGCCGAGTCGCTGCTCAAGGATCAGCGTATTGCAAGGAAGCATCAGTTCGATAAAGTGGACTCGATCCAGTGAGCGATGCTGTGTCCGTTTCCAGCCGAAGTTTCGTCCGGTCGGATTTTTGTTAACATTGCTGTCGACGTTACGTCGGTTTTTTCCGTATTTTTGCGATAGGCATTTGTCCTGGCTACTCAACAGGAACTTTCTAATTTTCTGGCTGAAACCGAGCGGCGCGCGTACAAGCAGGCGATGTTCGCGGTGCGTGACGAACATTTGGCCATGGATATTGTTCAGGATTCGATGACGAAGCTCATTGAGAGTTACTCCATGAAACCGCCGGAAGAATTGCCCCTGTTATTTCAGCGTATACTTCAGAATACTATTCGGGATTTTTACCGCCGGCAAAAAACCCGCTCCCTCTGGACAACGCTGTTTTCGTCATTCCTGCCTGCTCATCAGGAAAAAGAATCCGAAGATTATGACCCGTTAGAAACTTTGGAGTTGGAAGGGTTATCTAATGCAAATGACCCCCGTAAACTACTGGAACAATCCCAGCTTATCGGTTTGCTGGAGAAGGCTATTGAATCGCTGCCCGCACGTCAACGGGAAGCGTTTCTTTTGCGTTACTGGGAGGAGATGGATGTTACCGAAACCGCAAAGGTCATGGGGTGCTCTGAAGGAAGCGTGAAGACACATTGCTCCCGTGCAACCCATGCACTTGCTACGCTGCTGAAAAAAGAAGGAATTGAGTTATGAGCGAAGACGAAATAGGGAAGAACGTTACGCGCCTGTTGGATCACGGCTTGGACAATCTCAAGCAGAGTACATTGAACCGCCTTCAGGCGGCCCGCAGGGCAGCCCTCGAAAATTATCATATGACCGAGGCAGAGGTCGGCGTGGGCGTAGGTCAAGGCGCTTCCGCACGGGGCGGGCACGAGTGGCAGCTTAAAACGCCCAAACTGTTATCGGCCATTACGCTGCTGCTTGCCCTCGCTGGGGTTGTCTATTGGCAGACGCTGCAGCCCACCGATGAAAACGAAGAAATCGATATCATGCTGCTGGTCGATGAACTACCTGTGAATGCGTATCTGGACAATGAGTTAGATGCATGGCTCGATCCTTCCTAGCGGTCGCGTTCTGGCTGTGTGTTTCGTTCTCCGTGTCCGCTTCAGCCACAGGGGCCAGACCTTCGTGGGATGAATTAAAGCCCCAACAACGGGAGGTCCTGGCTCCACTGGCGCAAGAGTGGAACAATATGGACTCTGCAAAAAAGAAGAAATGGCTAGGCATTGCCAAGCGTTACCCGGGAATGACGGCTGAAGAGCAGCAACGCACCCAATTGCAGATGCGCGACTGGTATTCTCTTACTCCCGAGCAGCGCGAGTTGGTTCGCGAGAAGTACAAAACGATTAAAAAGCTCCCGCCAGAGAAGCGTCACGAAATAAAACAGAAATGGCTTGAATATGGGCAGACCTCCTCTGGAGACCAGGGCCGGGATTAGCGGATATATTTCTGCCTCGGCTAACTGGCAGGAGGACAACTATGAAGGGGGCGATCTATGAATAAGGGCGAAAGCGCGCTCTGAATGAGTTCCGGAACGATAACGGCGTCTGCGCCCGGATTTTTGCGGCGGCTGCTGAGCATGGTTTATGAATTGCTGATACTGGTGGCAGTTCTATTTATCGCCAGCTTCGTTTTTCACCTTGTGTTTCAGGATACAAGCTCTATTCTTTTCCGCCCCGTGTTTCAGATTTATCTCCTCCTGGTCGCCGGAATTTATTTCACGTGGTTCTGGACTCATGGGGGACAAACACTGCCCATGCAAACGTGGAAGCTTCGCTTGGTAAGCGCCGATGGGCATCAGCTTTCTTTGAAGCAGGCGATCGCACGGTATTTATTTGCTGTGATTGGCTTTTTTTTCTTTGGTTGCGGAATTCTTTGGGCGTTCTTCGACCGGGACGGCCTTTTTTTACATGACCGATTGGCCGGTAGCAGGATCGTTAGAATAGAGGGATAGGCCTTCGCGGCTGGCCGTTGGGCCGATGCTTGGTGCTCGGCACCATCATATGAAATACACCGGGGTGTCACCGAGAGGTAAGGTGCGTTCCTTCGGGGGCGGGGTCACCTGAAGATCAGGGGAGCTTGTTTCTGAGGTTTGGTTCTGGGCTTATCCTCAAGGCGTATTGCGTGACCCCCCTCGATCACAGCCCTGGCCGCACCCAGATCTGCGTCAGGCTTTCTCAAGCAGTTCCGCCTACCGTTAACCCATCTATACGCAGCGTCGGCTGGCCTACTCCCACTGGCACGCTTTGCCCTTCCTTTCCGCAGGTACCGACGCCGGGATCGAGCGACATGTCGTTACCTATCATCGAAACCCGCGTAAGGACGTCCGGACCATTGCCGATGAGGGTGGCTCCCTTTACCGGATAGGAAATCTTACCATTTTCGATCATGTAAGCTTCGGCAGCCGAGAAGACGAATTTCCCGCTGGTAATGTCCACCTGGCCGCCACCGAAATTGACCGCGTACAAGCCATGTTTAACCGAAGCGATAATCTCCTCAGGGCTCCGGTCGCCGTTTAACATATAGGTATTTGTCATGCGCGGCATGGGAATGTGAGCAAATGACTCACGTCTGCCATTCCCGGTGACGGGAACATTCATCAGTCGCGCGTTCAGGCTGTCTTGCAAGTAACCCTTGAGTATGCCGTTTTCGATCAGCACTGTGCACTGAGTGGGGTTTCCTTCGTCATCAATATTCAACGATCCGCGCCTTCTCGCAATCGTGCCGTCGTCCACTACGGTCACGCCCGGGGCGGCGACCCGTTCGCCGATGCGTCCGGAGAATGCGGAACTGCCTTTGCGGTTGAAATCTCCTTCCAGTCCGTGGCCTATAGCCTCGTGCAGCAGTATTCCCGGCCAGCCTGCGCCCAGAACGACCGTCATGGTGCCGGCGGGCGCAGGTTTTGCATCCAGATTGACGAGGGCTTGATGCACGGCTTTCGCGGCGTAATCCCGCAGTACATCGTCGGTAAAATAAGCATAGTCAAAGCGTCCTCCTCCTCCCGCTGCGCCTTGTTCGCGCTGCCCATTTTCCTCGGCAATGACTTGTACCGAAAGTCGCACCAGCGGGCGTACATCAGCCGCTACAAGACCATCGCCGCGGGCGACGAGAACCACCTCATATTCTCCAGCCAGCGATGCCATCACCTGGATGACACGTTTATCTATTGCCCGCGCATACCCTTCGAGCTTTTCGAGCAATGCGACCTTATCGGTGTCATTAAGACTGGCAATGGGATCCTGTGGCAGGTAGAGTTCACGCCCCTTGCTGCGCTTCACTGCTTGTACCGATTGGGTATCGCCATGGCGCGCGATGGCGCGGGTGGCCTGAGCCGCAGATGCCAAAGCAGGCATACTGATATCGTCAGAATAGGCGAATGCTGTCTTATCGCCACTTACGGCGCGGACGCCGACACCTTGGTCGATGTTAAAGCTGCCGGACTTGACGATGCCTTCTTCTAAGGCCCAACCTTCAGCGCGGCTGTATTGGAAATACAGGTCGGCATAGTCGATGCGGTGCGAGAGCATTTGACCGAATACCGTCTGTAATGCGGCTGTATCAATCTCATGAGGCATCAATAAGCAACGGTTGGCCGTGGCAAAAAGATCCTCGGGTTGGGTGACAGGTTCAGTGGTCATATGTCAGTGTACCCATTATGGGGGGGAAAATTCAACAGTGATGGAGGGTTCGATGATTCAACGCCGGCAAACTATTGCGCAAGCTGGCTTGGTAGTCAGGATTAATATCCGCCGTCACCACCCCGGATCCTCGGGGAAGACGATTGAGGATCACTCCCCAGGGATCGACGATCATGCTGTCCCCGTGTGTCTCGCGCCCGTTGACGTGATACCCCCCCTGCGCGGGTGCGACGACGTAGGCGAGATTTTCGATCGCGCGAGCACGAATCAACGTTTCCCAATGCGCCTTCCCGGTCGTTGCGGTAAAGGCTGCCGGGGCAAAAATGATATCCACTTGCCCCATGGATCGGTAAAGCTCGGGAAAACGGAGATCATAACAAATGGAAAGCCCCATGCGGCCAAATGGCGAGTCGACGACAACGACTCCACAACCCGCTTCGATCGTTTCTTCCTCGGCATAGCGTTCGTTGCCAAGCTCCAGGCCAAATAGATGAATTTTGTCGTAACGCCCAACCTGCTCGCCTTTGTCGTTATAAACGAGGCAGCTATTTCTCACCTTATCCGGTCTGGAGGAAACTAATGGTACCGATCCACCCACTAACCAGATACCCAGGCGCCGAGCGATTTTACTTAGGAATTCCTGTATCGGCCCATCGTTAAACTGTTCGCGCGCCGCTACTCTGTCGGCATCGCTCATTCCCATCAGGCAAAAATATTCGGGTAGCGCCACTAGTTTGGCCCCTTGGGCAGCCGCAATTTCCAGCAGGCGCGCAGCCTCTTCCAGGTTGCCCCAAATATTCGGCCCTGCTGTCATCTGGATTGCGGCGACACGAGTGAAGCTCCCGCGGGTCCCAGTTAATTCAGGTTCCTTACCAACCGTCGAGTTATTAAGCATGTTCATGAGCTACTTCATCGCCAGCAATAATAAGACTAAGATTACGTTTTTATCCGCAGCCGCAACGTAAGTGTCAGGGAAACAAGGGTAACCGAAAATGATGTATTTAGGAACCTCTGAATAAGCCCTTCGCGGGCGCGACAGAAGCTCTGCGCGCGGGATCTGCGAAAGGCGACAACGCTAATGGCTGATCATGGCTGGCCCCTCCGCCAAGAGCCCCGCCCGTCCGCCAAGAGCCCGGCAAAGCAGGGCACCCGCAAGGCTTGTTATAGTGCAAACCGTTCCACTCCTTAAATCACAGATCAAACCATGATGTGCGCAGGATGTGGGGCCGCCTTGAAAGCCTCCCAATCTTACCAGCAACGCGCACCGCTAGGACTTGGGGCAGATTTCTTTATATTCCCCTTCGAGACTCCTTGTCGTTTGTAGCGGAATCCGTCGATCCATCGCAGCGAGAGACACGGTTTTAGTGTGCGCATGCGGACAAGAAGTTCTATTGTTCGTGTTTGACCGGTTCTTGTTCCTGTCGCATTATTCTCGCGACAACCGGCTCAGTCCAGCTGCCGGTAATGTCGTATTCTTTAGAAGTGGCCGGCTTTTGCAATGCTGTGTTTGCAATTACGGATGCCATGCCGACCACCGGGGTGGCTAATCCATATGACGGCGTCACCTTTATATGCAGCTTTTGAGTTTCTGCTTCGAGATTCATCTCTCCATTCATAAAGATTTTTACGGAGGGCCCTTCGATCCGGAGGTCATCGGTCGTTGCCAGGCCACGCCTTATTTTTACCCCACCTGAGATATCATCAAACCCCAAACCCTCACTGAACACATCATGAAAATCCAGCGTAATCCTTCGCGGCAGCGCTTGGAGATTGAAAATACCGAATAATCGGCCGAGACCGGGTTCGAATTTTGGGAACTGTCCACGCTTTGCGTTCAGCTTGAAGGTTCCTGACAAGGTGGAGTAATCGATCGATAGTGGGTTACCGTGCCACGACAACACTCCCTCAAGCCTGCCGCTCCCACGCCTCACTTGGTCGGGAAGGCCGAGACGGGTAAGAAAAGTTCCGATATCGCTGGCCTCCAATATGAGATCAGCCTGTACCCGTGGGGCGCCAGTACGATTCTGCCAGAGGCCATGAGCGGTAATCGAACTGTCGGGACTGCTTACATGCAGTTTCTCCACGCGCCAAAAGTTTTCCTGTTGGCCAGCGATCAGTTCCAGTCTGCCGAGTTCCTTATCGCCCATAAGAAACGTGTCGACGACAACGTCGAGTGCAGGCCACGTTTTGCTTTGGAGCCGCTTTTGCGCCTCTACGCCGGATCTTGAAGGAGATTTAGCAGGGATTGCCAGCCTGTGCAATCTTGCGGTCACCGCGCCGTTGGCGGACGGATCCCATTTGACATCACCGTTGATCTCGTTCCCGACCACAGTCGAATGCCATGCGCCTTCTTTTTTGTCCGCGTTCAGCATCAGATCATGGAAGCGTTTACCGAGAAAGTCGAGGGTGCCGACATGCACTTGGATGCCCGCGAGATTGGACGAAAACTCCGCCTCGTCCTTGGATTGACCGAGGAGACTACGCCATCGATCCAGGTTGAGTGTCGGCAATGCGCCGTTTACAAATATTCCTGCTTTCTCGGTGGGGCGTCGGGATGCTGCACCTAAGGTGATTTCGCCGGTAGCAACACGATAATCGCCTGCGCTATCACGAGTTCGGGTGATTTTGGCGTTCGCAACGCTTCCATAGCTGACGATGAGGCGATCCCTTTCGGGGCTTGTGACTGTACGCTCAAAACGAAGTGGCACAATATCCGCGGCGGCCTTGGCAAAAGGCTCGGGTAAATCGGAGGTGAGACCCCGTAGTGTCGATTCAACCGAAGCCTCCACAATTTTGTTGCTCAGATGGATCGAGGCCCGCCAATCCGTGCTGCCGCGTAAATATTGCACCCACGGCTGTGGAGCATGTGCCAGCGGGTCTCGGGAAGGCGAAGCCAAATTATCGAGGTCAATCTTCCCGAGCACAGATAGGCGCACGCTTCCATCCGATGCATTGGCTGAACTGATAGCAACCGGTCCCCCGAGCAGTCGCGCCGTTATATTTTCTATCTTGAGTCCGGATTCATTAAAAGCCATCACGCCGTTAATTTTCGTCAGGCTCGGCATCCTTGGACCCGGATCGAGCTGATTATCCACGAACTCGTAGTTGCCGCTCAGTTTGACCGGCCCGGTCCGTTGCAGGGGCAGATCAAACTGCACTGCCAATTTTCCATATCCGGAAACGGGAATATCGTCGGCCAAGGTGCTCTGCCCCCCTTTTGCCATTGTTTGGGCAGCGAATTTTACAAATTGCCGCGTCGCGCCACTCGCTTCAACTTCGCTGTGCAGTACCACATCGGGGTCGGATATGTCGGCAATATGAAAGCTGGCTTTGGTAACGGTAGCGCCTAATACACCGGCTTGAGACGCGTCGAATTCCATACGGCGGCCATGAACCTTCACATTTCCCCATATATTCTCGATGCGCGGCCATTCAGGAATGTTTTCGAGGATTAACCCCGAGACTTTCGAATTTAGCGTGAAGATTCCGTCATTTCGACCGAAGGGAAAGTCGGCAAGATTTCCCCGGAGATGTAGCCGGGTATCGGAGAATTGTCCCTCGACGATTGCATCGCCAAACCACTCAGGAAAGTAACGCGTTGCGAAGACAGGTAAATATTCCTTGAAGTAGCGCGCATCGGCACGCGTCAGATGACCGGTCATATCTATAACGCCAGGGCCATCGGCCGCCCCCCAGTAATTTCCGTGGGCTAATCCGGCAGCGTAGGCATTGAAGAAGGAAATATTACTGAATTTGAGCGCAATGGAGTTGTCGGTGGGCAACCTGCTCCAGCTCGCCTGACCAGTGAGCTTATCCAGCTTCAACGGCCCATGAAAAACATCCTGCCAATCGACCGTGGCATTCTGAGAATTGAGGTTAAGGGTACCGGCCCGCTCGGTAATGTCGATATTGCCCGTAATGCCATCAAATGCCGGTAGCATTTCAGACTTTTTCATCCCAAGGTTGTCAAAATGTCCCTTCGCGCTAAAACTTGACGGTCCCGACAATTCGCCCACCCACTTCGCCCGCATATAATGCAACTCGCCCCGCGGGGAGAGTTTTTCAAGTTTCTTGTGCAGTGTCTCGCCCAGCGGCAGATATTCCGCGAGGTCGCCTAGGATTCGCAGGTTCAGCCTATCGATATTTAATATTCCGCTAGCAGGATTGCCGCCGTGACGCGGAATCATCCGTAATGAAAAATTGACGGGTTGAGATTCGCGATTATTGCGCGTAGCAGCACTTAAATTTTTTGCGAATAACTCGAAACCACCCGCTCCGCTGCCTATCTTTTGCCATCCCACTCTTCCGCGCACCCGCATGAGGTTTAGTTCGGGCAAATCGGGAGCCAGTTGTGTCTTGACTTGACGCAAACGCATATCTGCTGTCAATCTCGTCATATCCAGCCCTTCGATACTCGCCCACATTCGCAGCGTTCCGGTGCCGTGATTCAACTGGATTTCCTCGGGGAAGGGAAGCCAGACACGCCACGCGGCAATATCAGCGCGGTCGATTTGTGTAAACAGCCTGCCTCGCCATTCTTCGGGGACATCCAGAGATTCTCCAAACAGATCCCCCCGCAGATCGAGACTCGCTGCAAGTTCGGTTGGGGGAGTGGCGCGCAACCCAAAACGATGGTGGTGGCCCCGATTTTCGAGGCGCAGGTTCACCAGCAGTTCCAGTTCGGGCGCGCCACGATAGTCATCCTGCCAAAGGATACTGGCGTTTTTGATAATGACCCGTCTCTGGTTTAACAACCAATCGGAAAAGCCATTTTCGCTTCCAGTCCACTCTTTGTTGAGTGCGAATCCTGCTACATGAATGACACCCGAGGGATCGCGACGCACCACCAGGTCGGGTTGGTCGATCTCCATTTCGCGGAAGTGCACGTTCCCATCGAAAATCGAGCGCCACGAAAGTGTGCCTTCCAAGCGGTGCAGCAGCAGCATGACGTCGCCCTCTTTGTCGTGCACTTGTATGGCGCGCATCACTATATGAGGGCGAAGTCCGTCCCAGTTCGCGCTGATCTCGCCTATTGTGAGACGCTGCCCAGACGCTTGACTGATGGCCTGGGCGATATTCTCACGGTATTGCTCGATATCGGGGAGTAGCCAGTAGCGAAATGATAACAGTAGCAGTGAAACGGAGGCCGCGATGACAATCAGGACCCATGTCAACAGGCGGAGCAAAAAGTTGCCAAATCCCCCGAGACGTGACGTTACCGAAAAATTCAATACTTATTTCCAGTTATCTACTTTGAGAAGGGCACCATTAAGTACCATGCGGCTGAGCCTGTTCAAGGCACAGATAAAACGGTTAGACAGGCTTGGCAGGCTTTGTTCAGTCCCTCGTCCGAACGAGGACATACCATTCAATTATACCGGCGGTATTTTTTACTCATTCCAGCGCCGAATTCCGCGAGCTAGCGAACAAGTGGCCGCAGCGTGTACCTTCGGGCCATATGCGGTTCAGTTTGCGACTCATTTAGGAACTCATGTGACAACTGAGTGATAAAATCGTAATGATGGCAAGTTGCCAGACAAATACAAAAAACGTAGTAGCTTAGTCTACGATAACGAGGAGTGCAATGCAGCGAGCGTATATGTTCACCCGTACACGGAGTAGTGACTCTCGCAGGCCAGTGCGTTGGAAAACCGAGGGCGAAACCTTGGAGTCGCACGCGTGAATGAGGACTTCGCATGGCGGGTACGACTGTAGCGAAGGCGGGCGCGCCGCGCTTTGCTTTCGTTGCCTCAATTCTGACCGGACCGCACATACGCTTCTCCGCCCTTCAGGTGCCCCCATCCACGATTCCGTCGTTGATCATGCGAGTTGTCCAATGTACCGATAACCATGCAAGCCGATTTCCCGGGCAAAAAAATTGATTAAGTCTGCCCTGCCATTCAGCCGCTACCTGCAACGTTTACTGGAGAGTGAACCCGAGTTATTGCCCGATCTGGAGCAACACTTGGGTCACCCGTTTCTCCGGGACGAGATGCTCGCTCTTCTCAACGCTAACGCAAACAACACGAGAGATGAAGCGGGGTTGCACTACATCTTACGGAGCTTGCGCAAACGAGTAATGTCGCGTCTGGTGGTGCGTGATCTCGGCGGGCTGGCTAATCTTAAGGAAGTGATGACGACAATGACCGATCTGGCCGAAGTTACCATCGCGTCCGCACTCGAACATCACCGACGGTGGTTGACTGATCCCGGCCGTTTCGGCCAACCCACCAGCGGGGGGAACAACAGCTCGAACCAGGGACTGCTGGTCGTCGCCATGGGGAAGCTTGGGGGGAATGAACTCAACGTTTCCTCGGACGTGGATCTGGTTTTTATATATCCGGAGGACGGCGAGACCAACGGTTACCGGCGTATCTCAAACCAGGATTTTTTTTCCCGTCTCGGGCGAAAACTGATTGGCAGCCTAAACGATATTACGTCCGACGGATATGTTTTTCGCGTCGATATGCGCTTACGGCCTTATGGCGAAAGTGGCCCGTTGGTAATGAGCTTTGCCATGCTAGAAGAGTATTTTATTGCGCAGGGGCGGGAATGGGAACGGTACGCGTGGATCAAGGGCCGGGTCATAGCCGGTCCTGTAGCGGCAAGACAGCCGCTTGTGGAACAGATAATGCAACCGTTCGTGTTCCGGAAGTATCTGGACTTCGGCGCCTACGAATCCATGCGGGCTCTTCACGCGCAAATCCGGCAGGAAGTGAACCGGCGGGAAATGCATGAGAATATCAAGCTTGGACCGGGCGGTATCCGCGAGGTGGAATTCATTGCGCAGGTATTTCAACTCATACGTGGCGGACGCGATATCGATCTTCGCATCCAGCCGACATTATTGATATTGCAGCGTCTGGGAGAAAAACAGCATCTGCCGGAAACAGCCGTCGCCGAACTGTCGGCCGCCTATTCCTTTCTGCGCAATCTCGAACACCGCTTGCAGTATCTTGATGATCAGCAGACCCAGACCCTACCTGATGATCCGGCGGATCAGGCGCTGATAGCACAGTCTATGGGCTTCCCGAAGTATAACGAGTTTTTGCAGCGGCTTGAGAGTCATCGCGACAATGTTACTCGCCACTTCGAGAAGATTTTCGCACCGCGGCAGTCCAAAGCCCCCGATATGCTGACATGGTTGTGGCAAGGAGAAGGGGAGGGTGGGGAGATTGCGGCCGAGGCCGTCTCCACGCAACTGGTCAAAATGGGGTTTGCCAACCCAAAAAACATGCTGGACCGTTTGAGCGAATTTCGTAAAAGCGCCCGGTATCGACAACTGCCAACGTCAAGTAAAACGCGAGTAGACACCCTTGTACCACTTCTTATTGAAGCGGCAGCCAGATTCCCGTCCGCTGATATTACGCTTGAGCGTTTGTTGGGATTGCTGGAGAACGTGAGCCGGCGTGCGGCCTATCTCGCACTACTGGGGGAGCATCCCCAAGCGGTGGAACGGGTAGCCAAGCTTGTGAGCGCGAGTCAATGGGCGAGCGAATATCTTGGACGCCATCCGATTTTGCTGGATGAGTTGCTTCACCCCGGTGATGTCAAAAGCGCGCCCGACTGGTCCCGATCCAAGACCAGGTTGATTCATCAATTAAAGGACGCAGGTGGACCTTCGGGCGATGATCTCGAGCAACAGATGGATGTACTGCGCGACTTTCATCATTCCCGGATATTCCAATTGCTGGCCCAGGACTTGGAAGGAATGGTCCCTCTGGAAACGTTGAGCGACTATTTGACCGATCTGGCGGATCTTATGCTTGAGAACGTGTTGCGACTGGCATGGGCAGGGTTGAGGAAGAAGCACCGGGAGGAGCCGGCTTTTGCAATTGTCGGCTACGGCAAACTGGGTGGAAAGGAACTCGGTTACGTGTCGGATCTCGATATCATTTTTTTGTATGACGATCCTCATCCTGATGCGCCGGAGATATATGCTAGGCTGAGTCAGCGCATCAACTCCTGGCTTACCAGTTATACTTCAGCTGGATTGTTATATGAAACCGATTTACGCTTGCGCCCCAACGGCAGCAGTGGTTTGCTGGTGAGTTCGATCGAAGCTTTTGATCAATATCAGCGGAACCAGGCATGGGTCTGGGAGCATCAGGCGTTAACCCGGGCGCGTTTCGTAACTGGTGATACTCAGGTGGGAAAAACGTTTGAACGTATCCGCGACGAGGTTCTTCGCCAGCCACGCGAGTTGCCGGCACTCAAGCGCGACGTGCTGGCGATGCGGCAAAAGATGTTGGAAGCCCATCCCAATTCAAGCGGACTTTTTGACGTAAAGCATGACCGTGGCGGTATTATTGACGTTGAATTCGTCGTGCAGTATCTGATTCTGGGTTACGCGTGCGAGCATCCCGGACTGACAGAAAATATCGGCAATATAGCCCTGCTAAAACTGGCATCAAATCTCGGGCTTATCCGTAGGGAAACCGGCGAAAGGGCTCTGAGTGCCTACCGGGAATTCCGGCGCGTGCAACATCGATTAAGATTGAGCGGGGACGCAAACCTGACGGGGCCGGCCTCAATGGGTAACAAATCACAAAAATTTGTGCGGGTCGAAGTAGAACAGTTTGGTATCAGCATCGCCGCAGTGCTGCAGCTATGGGATGAAGTGTTAACCCCTTAACCTTCCCGCCTCTCGCATCGATACGTCATCTGGTCATAAGTTGGCGGACTCCCGTTTTATTCTTTTACTACCGCATGCCGGATTTTCTCGGTCGGCCGTGCTCAATAACATGAATTTTCGCTCTCCCGGCTTCCATGACCGGCATGTTGCTGTGCGCGCCTTGGCACCCATTCCTGCCCCCGCTGCGCCATTTTTAGTTGAGAAATGCGTTAGAATACGCGCGTCCCAATCCTTTCCGGAGTTTGTGAATGTCAATGGCTGACCGTGACGGTGTAATCTGGAGCGATGGTAAAATTATTCCGTGGCGTGATGCGACTACACATGTGCTTACACACACGCTGCATTATGGAATGGGTGTGTTTGAGGGCGTGCGTGCTTACGAGACGCCGCGCGGGCCAGCGATTTTCCGCCTGAAGGAGCATACCAACCGTTTGTTCAACTCGGCGCATATTTTCATGATGAAAATGCCCTATGACCAGACAACTCTGATGCAAGCCCAGTTGGATATGGTAAGGCAGAACAAGCTGCAATCATGTTATATCCGCCCAATTGTTTTTTACGGCTCGGAAGCCATGGGGATTTCAGCTAAAACGCTCTCGGTGCATGTCGCCATTGCAGCATGGCCCTGGGGCGCATACCTTGGCAGCGATGGTCTGGAAAATGGCATTCGAGTCAAGACGTCGTCGTTTACGCGACATCATGTGAATGTCAACATGTGCCGTGCCAAGTCTGTCACGACCTATGCTAATTCCATACTGGCCCATCAGGAGGTAGCTCACGACGGATATGATGAGGCGCTTTTGCTGGATGTAGATGGCTACGTGGCGGAGGGAGCGGGGGAAAACATATTTATTGTCAAGCAAGGCAAATTGTATACTCCCGACATGACTTCGTGCCTCGACGGCATAACCCGTGCTTCTATTGTAGAACTGGCGGGAGAGATTGGAATTCCGGTAATTGAAAAGCGGATTACACGCGACGAGGTGTATTGCGCAGATGAGGCTTTTTTTACGGGTACAGCGGCGGAAGTAACGCCCATTCGGGAACTGGATAACCGGAAAATTGGCAACGGAACGCGCGGCCCCGTTACGGCCCGACTACAGGGCATGTTTTTCGACTGCGTTAGCGGCAAGACCGACAGTCATGCTGACTGGCTCACGTATGTTTGATGATCCACTCTATGTCATCCAAATAAGAAAATAAGAAAATAAGGGAATATCGATGCAGAATCAGGCCACCGATAACAAACAGCGTGAAATTGAGGTTACTGCCGATGATTTACCGCTTCACTGCCCCATGCCATCCATGCTGTTATGGAATTCGCACCCGCGCGTATTTCTGCCGATAGAAAACACGGGCGAGGCGCTGTGCCCATATTGCGGAACGCGCTACGTGCTCAAGGGCGGGGCGGTTGCAGGTCACCATTAAATTTTCCAGCTTGGCTAACCCTTGTAGATTGTGATTTTACCAAGGGATTCGCTATTCCTTCATGCCCGCCCGCCTTGTCTGCCCACCAGTCGATCCCTCCACAGCCTATCGGAGGCTTTTTCGTTCTGGAGTGCCGAGCGCTATTGAAAGGAGCGCGTATTGTCCCGTCTGAATTGGCCGGCTCACTATTTCCATATATATCATCATGCATAAACTTCCGCACGAAATCTTCAAGGCCTATGACATCAGGGGCGTTTTCCAAAAAACCCTAACCGCAGAACTGGTTGAGGCTATCGGACACGCTATCGGCTCTGAAGCGCAGGCGCGCGGGATCTCATCAATCGCGATCGGCCGGGATGGCAGATTATCAGGTCCGGAGCTTGCAAATGCGCTGGCGAGAGGCCTGCAAAAGAGTGGAGTTGATGTAATAGACGTGGGCATGGTTGCTACCCCTATGCTCTACTTCGCCGCGCACACACTGTGCAATTATTCTGGTGTCATGGTGACTGGCAGTCACAATCCTCCGGACTATAATGGTCTAAAAATGGTGCTAGGTGGTGAAACTTTAGCTGCAGAGGCGATCCAGGGCTTGCGCGCGCGCCTCGAATATGATGACTTCACATACGGTAGCGGCGAGTATCGCGAGCACGACATTGCTGAGACATATCTCCGGCGCATCACTGCAGACGTACGGCTGAAGCGTCCTATGAAAATAATAGTTGATTGCGGCAATGGCGTGCCTGGCGCGTTCGCACCCACGCTATATCGCAGACTAGGGTGCGAGGTAACCGAGCTGTTTTGTGAGGTCGATGGTACTTTTCCTCATCATCATCCAGACCCGTCCGTACCCGAGAATCTGAGAGACCTCATCCGTGCGCTTAAAACCACCGACGCCGAATTAGGACTTGCTTTCGACGGTGATGGTGATCGCGTCGGGGTGGTAACCAAAAGCGGCGCGATTATTTATCCGGACAGGCAGTTGATGTTCTTGGCGGCTGATGTATTGTCAAGAAATCCGGGGGGGAAAATCATTTTCGATGTGAAATGTACTCGAAATCTGGCACCGTGGATTCAGCAACACGGCGGCGAGCCCATCATGTGGAAAACGGGGCATTCGTTTATCAAGGGGAAGTTGAGAGAAACCGATGCGTTGCTGGCCGGGGAAATGAGCGGCCACATATTTTTCAATGAACGCTGGTATGGATTTGATGACGGCCTTTATGCAGGCGCCCGTCTGCTCGAACTACTCAGTTTCCACGCAGATATCGACGAGCAATTCGCCGCAATTCCCGACGCGCTGAGTACGCCGGAGTTGCAGATCAGATTGAGCGAGGGAGAGAACTACGCGGTTATCGCACGACTGCAAAATACTGCGCGCTTTGATAACCCTGAAAACATTGTCACTACGGATGGATTGCGGGTGGAGTATAAGGACGGTTTCGGCTTGGCGCGGTCATCGAATACCATGCCCGTGATCGTGCTCCGCTTTGAGGCCGACAATGAGACCGCATTAAAGCGCATACAGGAGGATTTTCGTAGGGTCATTTTACAGGCTAAGCCAGATGCGGAATTGCCATATTAACGTGATTGAATGAAAGGAGAGGTTGCTATATTTCTGCCAGTGCGACGTATCGGCTTTAATTGTCGCCGAACCGTGCAGATGAATGGAATTATTTGGAAAGGTTCCACCGCCGTCGGGCGTATGGAGTATGGAAAAACATTATTATTGAATTGTGATGATGAGCCTGGGAGAAATTAAAAAAGTTAATGTCTTGTTTGTTTGCATGGGTAACATCTGTCGTTCACCCACAGCGGAGGCCGTATTCAGACAACAGGTCAAAGCCGCTGGCTTCGAGAAAATGATTTACATCGACTCGGCAGGTACACATGATTATCATATCGGCGCACCGCCGGACGAAAGAGCACAGAAAGCGGCAGTACGCCGCGGTTATGAAACAAACGACCTACGCGCTCGCCAAGTAAGCGAAAAAGACTTCGATTTTTTTCATTATATCCTGGCGATGGATAGAGCCAATCTTGCTGTACTCAAGCGTGAGTGCCCTCCTGAACACAGCCATAAGCTTGCGTTGCTGATGCAGTATAGCGATAAATTTTCGCATGATTTGGAAGAGGTGCCTGATCCCTATTTTGGGGGAAATCAGGGGTTCGAACACGTCTTGAATATGGTGGAAGACGCGGGGCGCGGATTGCTTAGCCGGATCCGCCAGCAACTGGAACACGATCCGGTACAGCACGGTACTTACCGTTAAATTCATTTTGCGCGCTATGCCAATTACGTGGACGAGCGTTCGAAAATTGTCCGGTGGGCTCTGACTCTGAAAATCGCGGGAGTCCATGTCCGCGCTTTTTCAGAGGTCCCTTAGGATGCAATCTTCACTTATGCGTTTCGACTTGCACTAACGGCTCATCCGGTTCCACGGCCGGAGCCGATGGAACTCTTTTTCGGCGACGTTGCGGCAGTAACGGTTCCTCAGCTGAACCCGGTTCGACGGGCTTTATTTTTTCGGGAATAGTCTCAACCATGACGAGACCGCTCGCGACCAGATCCAGGGGTTCTATTACCGGGGGTGGCTTGGGAGTAGGTAATTCTTGTCCTTCCGTGTAAGGATGTTCGGCAACTTGCGTTGCAGGTTTTTCCTGCTGTATTCCGATTGCTTCGACTGCTTCGACCGCTTTGACTGCTTCAACCCTTTCGACTGTTTCGACTGTTTCGAGTTTTTCTGCTTTTTCAGTCTCAGCAGGCTCAAGCAGCGTTCCTGAACCAGAGACGGGAAGGCCTGGAGTGAGCTCGGGGACAGGCTCTTGAACAGGTTCCTCTCGGTCCGACCCAGCTTCACGCCGCCCGCCTGCCGGTTCTGCCTGTGCCGCGTCAGAGGCTGCCGGTACAATTACATCCACAGCCTCCTCTACGGATAAAGATTCAGAATGGGGGCTGACTTCTTGGCCGGAAAGTGTCATCTCCTCTAGCGATAGAGGAGGAGTCAGAGCGACTGTTGAAGGCTCCGGGGGTGGTGCGGAAATGATTGCCGGCACCGGACCTGCATCCATTACCTCGGCCGGTTTACCTTCTCGCGCAGGCCGATCCGAACGTTCGGCTCGTTCGCGCTGTCTTCCCCCACGACGCCGGCGTCGCCCCCCTTCTTCGCTTTGCTGAGAGCCTTGTAAGCCCTCCTGAGCAGCAGGCTGTTCCTCTGCCGGCAATTTGCCCTCGGAACGTGTCTTCTCGTCCCGCGGTGGACGTGGATGTTTTTTTTGCGCGAATCGTTCACTCTGCAGTTTGACCTCGGTGCGCTCGGGACGCTGAGGCACGTCATGGGTTGAGCCTAAAGCATCGTCCGCGTTGATGCTTCGTTCGCCCCGGTGATCGCCCACGCGTTGGGGAGTCCGCAGCGATTTCTCATTTTCCTCGCGCCCTTCGCGTCCACGTTCTCGCCGTACTCGTCCGCGCTCCGGCCGTTGCGCCACTGTAGTGGCCGGAGCCGGCCGCACTTGTTTTTCCGCTCCCCCCATTTGCTTGAACCAGCCGAATATTTTATCCACAAAGGATATTTGCTCGGGTTCGTATTGCGGTTTTGGCGCTCGTATCGGCGCGGGTTGTGACGGCGTGATACCCCGCACCGCTGCTTGTTGGCGAACTGGCTTGGCGTCTGGCGCAATTGATGGCAAAGCAACGTCCTGAGCCGGTTTTTCTACCATCTGATAGCTGGTTTGAATTTCGCTAAGCTTTACATCGTCATGACGCAAGCGAGTAATGCTGTAGTTCGGCGTTTCAAGATGAACGTTCGGGATCAGTACCACATTTACTTTTAATCTCGCTTCAACTGCATGGATTTCCGACCGTTTCTCGTTTAGCAAATAGGTGGCGACGCCTACCGGCACTTGGGCATGAAGTACGGCGGTATTCTCTTTCATCGCTTCTTCCTCGATAATCCTGAGGATATGCAATGCAGAAGAGTCAGTGCCGCGAATATGACCGGTCCCGTGGCAGCGAGGGCATGTGATATAGCTGCCCTCGCCCAGCGAAGGACGTAAGCGCTGGCGTGACAGTTCGAGTAAACCGAAGCGGGAAATTTTGCCCATCTGAACACGCGCGCGATCATAACGCAGCGCTTCATGCAACCGGTTCTCCACCTCGCGCTGATTGCGCGCTACTTCCATGTCGATGAAGTCGATCACCACCAGTCCGCCCAGATCCCGAAGACGCAATTGCCGTGCGATTTCATCTGCAGCTTCAAGATTCGTATGGAGTGCGGTCTGCTCAATATCTGAACCGCGAGTGGCTCGTGCAGAATTTACGTCCACGGACACCAGCGCCTCGGTGTGATCAATAATGATTGCGCCGCCGGAAGGCAGCGTGACCTGCCGCGAATAGGCAGTCTCAATCTGGTGCTCGATTTGAAACCGGGAGAATAGCGGAACATCGTCGCGATAGAGCTTGACGCGGCCCACGTTAGCGGGCATGACATGGCTCATGAACTGGCATGCCTGTTCGTAAATACTTTCCGTATCAATCAGGATCTCTCCGATCTCCTGGTGAAAGTAATCACGAATTGCACGTATTACCAAGCTGCTTTCCTGGTATATCAGAAAAGCGCCGCTTTGACTTTTGGAGGCGTCTTCGATGGCGCGCCAAAGCTGGAGCAAATAATTCAGATCCCACTGCAACTCTTCTTCGCTACGACCTATGCCAGCAGTCCGAGCGATAATACTCATTCCTGCGGGGATACTCAATTTCGACATGACATCGCGCAATTCAGCGCGATCTTCCCCCTCTATTCGCCGCGATACCCCTCCACCGCGAGGGTTGTTGGGCATCAGGACCAAATAACGGCCGGCGAGGGAGATATAGGTGGTAAGAGCGGCCCCCTTCGTTCCACGCTCATCCTTGTCCACCTGAACGATGAGTTCCTGGCCCTCATGAAGCGCATCTTGAATGCGGGTTCTCGCCGGTTCCGCGCTTTCCTTGAAGTACGAGCGGGATATTTCCTTGAATGGAAGAAACCCGTGCCGTTCGCCGCCATACTCGACAAAAGCGGCTTCAAGGCTGGGCTCAAGACGGGTGATGACTCCTTTGTATATATTACTTTTGCGTTGTTCCTTGCCAGCAGACTCAATGTCAAGATCGATCAGCTTTTGGCCATCGACAATAGCGACACGAAGCTCTTCCGGCTGTGTCGCGTTAAATAGCATGCGTTTCATTATATGCCTCCCGCGCTCTGGTCACGGGTAGACAGCCTACGCGCAAGGGAAACAAATATCCTTACACGTATAAGAGAATATTTAGTCAGGCAACTTGATCATGGTGTCGGGCTGCGTATAAAAGATGACGATGACTATTTCTCTGGCTTGTCACTGAGGCCCTGCTTTTCTTGAAGCAGAACCTGGAATTAGTTTCAATCAGGTTTCGACTATGGCAGCCCGCGAACAGGCGCTACGAAACTGAAAACTGAAATCGACGTGTGCTTTGAGCGCGTAAATCCATTACTATCGCTACTTTATTGGTGAGCGACTTTAACCAGATTTTCGGAGTCGGCTCTTGTCCATGTGGGACAAAATCCCATCAACAGCGCCATTTTGCGCACCGGATAAAGGATAGGCTGGAACTCCGATTTGGTAAGTATAAGTAGAATTAAGGATTTAGGCAAAAAAATTCCACTGAGTGCTGCGGTCACGGAAATTATAGGTGAGGACAGCAAGGGTCAGCGTATTGACAATTTTTTGATCAAACGCCTTAAAAATATACCCAAGAGCCATATCTACCAACTGCTGCGCAGCGGGCAGGTGCGGCTCAACAGTAAGCGCACTCGCCCTGAGCATCACCTTCAATTAGGCGACGCCGTTAGAATTCCCCCGGTGAGAATGGCGGAAAGGAGTTTTCCGCTAGCGAAGAAAGTAACTGCCAGCGGGTTTATTCGTTTCAATATTCTGTTTGAGGATGAGGCACTGCTTGCCATAAATAAACCGCCTGGCGTCGCGGTTCATGGTGGCAGCGGGGTGAGCTTTGGGGTGATTGAACAATTGCGTGCCCAACACCCGGAGTGGAAGTTTCTGGAGCTTGTTCATCGCCTCGACAGGGAAACATCCGGCGTTTTACTGCTCGCCAAGACCCGCCCGGCGCTGGTGGAACTACATGGGCAGATTCGTGCGGGGGCGATGATAAAACGCTACCTGGCTCTTGTGAAGGGTAAGTGGCGCAACCAGAGACAGAACGTAAAGCTGCCTCTAAATAAATATCTCACCGCGGCGGGCGAAAGACGGGTGGCGGTAGCCGACGGCGCCGGATCAGAGGGAGTGCCAGCTCATACTGTTTTCAGCCTCAGGAAGGCCTGGCAGGACTTCAGCCTGCTGGAGGCGGAACTAAAAACGGGCCGTACTCATCAAATTCGCGTTCATCTTGCTTACCTCGGGTTCCCTATCGCGGGTGACGACAAATACGGGGATTTTGCCTTGAATAAGGAACTGGCCAGACGGGTTCCGGGGCCCAGTCTTAGTCGCATGTTTTTGCATGCTCTCACGGTTGAATTGACTCATCCTTTAACGGGCGAGCGGCTCTATTTGGAAGCGCCCCTGACGGACGAACTGCAGCGCTTCCTGCTTGGACTGAATTCCAACTGAGCGACGTTTGTTACCAGCAAACCCTGGCTGGATGGAAATACTCACTTAATGTTGATCTTACCCGCCCGCGTCTCTTCAATATCGCACTCATGGTGCGATATTGAATGGATATGCGAAAATGAAGAAGAAGGGCACGACCGAATTGGTTCCCGAGGCTGTTTTGCAGGTCTGGTACCTTACTTTACTTGAAGGATTGAATCATTATGGCTGATGCGGAAAACCGGACGGAAGGATGGGAGAAGCAGGTACTTGAGAAGCTGGCGCTCGCGTCTCTGCAAGAACATCGAAGAACGCGTCAGTGGGGTATATTTTTCAAATCTCTTACTTTCATCTACTTGTTTATTCTTTTGTTTCTCGCTACGGATTTGTTTACCGGTGATGAGATGTCGAGGGTCCGCAAGCATACCGCCCTGGTTGAGTTGCGCGGCGTGATTTCCCCTGATAGCGTGAGTAGCGCCGATAATGTTAACGCGGGGTTGCAACAGGCATTCAAGGATGCGAAGACTCAGGGTGTGATTCTGCGAATCAATAGCCCCGGTGGCAGTCCGGTGCAGGCGGGCTACATCAACGATGAAATCCGGCGTCTGCGCGCCGAGTATCCTCAAATTCCGCTTTATGCCGTCATCGAGGATGTTTGCGCCTCAGGTGGTTATTACGTGGCGGCCGCTGCCGACAAGATTTACGTGGACAAAGCCAGCGTCGTCGGCTCGATCGGGGTGCTAATGAACGGGTTCGGTTTTATGGGTGCGATGGAAAAGCTCGGTGTCGAGCGGCGATTGATTACGGCAGGGGAAAACAAGGCCTTTCTTGATCCTTTTTCTCCGCTCAATTCGCAACAGGAAAAATATGCTCGGGAAATGTTGAGCGATATACATGCGCAGTTCATTCAAGTCGTGCAGCAAGGGCGAGGCGCTCGATTGAAAGAAACACCTGAAATGTTCAGCGGCCTCGTCTGGACAGGTCAGAAAAGTATCGAACTTGGACTTGCCGATGCCATGGGCAGTGCGGAGTATGTCGCGCGGGAAATCATCAAGGCCGAACACATCGTCGATTACACAACCCGGGAAGGGTTCACTGAGCGATTGGCGAGGCGTTTTGGCGCAGTGGCCGCAGAGACGCTGATCAGTACCGGATTCGGCTGGGGATTGAGATAGGCTTTACCTTTCGATGAGGTAGAGAAGCGAAGGGGTCTGGCCGGATCAACCCACGTACGATACCAGGTCGAGTTTGAACGCTGCGACTGGGTCTGCGGGCGGTACCGTCTTCGCAGCCTATCATTCTTGAGCAACGTTGTTATTCATAAACTGCCGTAGAGGATGTCTCCAGTTCTAGCCGTGCAGGAGGAAAACGGCGGGCTGATTATGCAAATCCGGCAAGGCCTGTTTCCAGTCATTAACTGTTCTGGTAGAAATATACTCTCCCGCCAAGGTGAGATTGGACGCGACGCAGAGGATCGTGTCGCCCCGACATGCGTGCAAGATGGACTCCAGCAGTTTCTGGTTCCGATATGGCGTTTCAATGAAGATCTGGGTTTGGTCGCGAGCAATGGAGTCTTTTTCCAGCTGAACCAGCTTTTTGGCACGTCGGTCGGGCTCCACTGGCAGGTAACCGTGAAACACGAACCGTTGACCATTCAATCCGGAGGCCATCAGCGCGAGCAGTATCGAAGAGGGCCCGACCAATGGCCTTATCCGGATATTTTTTTGGTGAGCGAGCCGCACTAAACCCGCTCCGGGGTCGGCTATCGCGGGGCAGCCGGCTTCCGATAACAGTCCGGTGTCATTCCCTGTGAGGACCGGCGCAAGTAGCTTTTCATACTCTGTGGCGCGGGTATGCTCATCCAGAACCTCCATTTTGATTGTCTGTATCGGCAAGACACAACCAATTTGTTTCAAGAATTGCCGAGCGGTTTTTGGGTGTTCGACGATGAAATGGCCAAGCCCTGCTACACATTGTCGGACCGCAGGAGGGATTGCCCAGGCGATGTCCCCCAAACCAAGCGGGGCAGGAATGAGATAGAGAATTCCGGCGTTCACACTACCTCAATCCCCTCGTGTACGAGCATGTCCGACAGCGCAATCAACGGTAACCCGATCAACGCGCTGGGGTCGTCACTTACGATACGTTCGATTAATGCAATACCTAATCCTTCGGCTTTGGCACTTCCAGCGCAGTGATATGGCTGTTCCTTATCCAGGTAATTATTAATTTGCCGATCACTCAATTGACGGAATTTCACGTGGCTTGGGACAAGCCGGGTCTGGAGGCGGTCTGTCTGGCTGTTAAGCAGGCTTAGCGCGGTGAAAAATACGACTTCTTTTCCCCGGACATGCTGCAGTTGGCGCGTCGCATTCTCTCGATTCAGAGGTTTGCCGAGCTGAATGCCTTCCAGGACCGCTACCTGATCCGCGCCAATTATCAGTGCACCGGGATGAGTAATCGCGACTGCTCGAGTTTTCGCGGCGGCCAGGCGCAAAGAGGTAACATCAGGGCTCTCGCCTGCCAGGGGCGTTTCTTCTATATCTGGATTGGCGATTTCGAATGGAATCTGCAGCCGTTGAAGCAGTTCGCGTCGATATATCGAACTGGAACCCAAAACAAGCTGCTGGCCGATTTGTTGTGTTTTCAAAGCTTGTTATTGGAGATTTTGACACTCGGGAGCAAAAAATATATTATGCTCGACGTATACATGGCTTAAAAAAATCAAATATCTAAAGTGCCCGTTTGTCAATTGTATCTTATAAACATTATTAACGGGATGTTTGTCATCACATTGATAATTAGGTAAAAAACTGAAGCGGGGAAGCCGCGCGCAGAGCAAGTGCCCCTCAAGTTGATTTTGTAATATTCTACCTTTATGCCGGAAAGGCTCATCATAGATCCTGTCGATTTTGCCCATCATGCGGAGACGCATCATGGTAAAATCGCACTTTCCGAGTTTGAACGGTTACACGATTATCTGGCCGCGAATAGCGGAGAGTTGCAGTACGGCGTTACCGGCGGCGTTGATAAAGACGGCAAGCCAGTCTTGCAAATTTCGGTGAGAGGGAAAATAACCCTTCGCTGCCAGCGCTGTCTAGGTGATCTCGGGCATGTGCTCGATTTGAGCACAGTGCTGCTGCTGGCACAAAATGAAAATGAGCTTTCGCGCCTGGACGAAGATGAATCAGCTGATTGCATTTTGGCCACGCGTGAAACAGATGTTCTGGGACTGATCGAGGACGAAATAATTCTGAGCCTGCCGATTTCTCCACGGCACAACGAGGCTGAATGCTCGTTTGCCGCCCTGGATGGCCAGGGTGGTATAGCACGCGACAAGCCGCTCGCCGCATTAGCGGGGCTAAAAAAATTGCATTAAATTTCTTTAGGAGTTGAACGTATGGCAGTCCAACAAAACAAAAAATCTCCATCCAAGCGCGGTATGCACCGCTCGCATGATTTTTTGACCAGTTCACCGCTAACGGTGGATACCGGCACGGGTGAAGTGCATTTGCGCCATCATATCAGTCCCAACGGTTACTATCGCGGCAAGAAGGTCGTCAAGACAAAAGAAGATTAATCATTTCGCCCCCACCGTTCTGAGGCTGCTAGAAGCTTATCCCTGCCTTGAGGGCGCTCAAAATTGGATATTACCGTAGCCGTAGATTGCATGGGCGGCGATCATGGCCCGCAAGTGACGGTTCCCGCAGTCGTCGATTACCTCCATCGTAATCCCGGAACCGACATTGTTCTGGTAGGGCTGCCCGATGTTATCGAGTCAGAGTTGAGGGCCCTCAAGGCTACGCCGAATCCGAGGTTGAGAATTCAACCCGCAAGCGAAGTGGTCGGCATGGACGAGTCGCCAGCGCTTGCGTTACGCGGCAAAAAAAATTCCTCGATGCGAGTTGCGCTTGATCTGGTCAAAAGCGGCGCGGCTCAGGCATGTGTCAGCGCAGGTAACACCGGCGCATTGATAGCGACCTCTCGGTTTGTTCTGAAAACCCTTCCCGGCATCGACCGCCCGGCGCTCGCCGTCGTGCTGCCGACGATAAGAGGACATACCTATGTTCTCGACCTGGGCGCCAACGTCGATTGTAGCGCGGAGCACTTGCTTCAATTTGGCGTAATGGGGGCTACGCTCGTCGCTACTGTGGAGAACAAGGAGCGGCCCAGCATCGGCTTGCTTAATATAGGCGAGGAAGAGATCAAAGGTAACGAAGTGGTAAAGCAGGCCGCGGAACTGCTGCGTGACAGCGGCCTGAACTTTTACGGCAACATCGAGGGTAACGATATTTATAAAGGAACGACGGACGTGGTTGTGTGTGACGGCTTTGTCGGCAATGTGGCATTGAAGACGTCGGAAGGGGTGGCGCAAATGCTCTCCACCTTCCTCCGGGAGGAGTTCAAAAGAAACATCCTCACTAAATTTGCTGGACTCGTCGCGTTACCGGTCATCAAGGCATTCAAACGTCGTGTGGATCACCGTCGTTACAATGGCGCGAGCCTGCTGGGATTGCGCGGCATCGTCATTAAGAGTCATGGCTCGGCTGACCGTCATGCGTTTCGTTTTGCCATCGCACGAGCGGTGGACGAGGTTCGTGGCGGAATGCTGCGCCGAATGAGCGAAGGCGTGGCGCAGTTGCCGGATCATCTGAAAAATCCATCAGCAAATCCCGGACCGTTGACCGCAGCGAGTCCGGTATGAGGTACTCGAGAGTCATAGGAACAGGAAGCTACTTACCGGAAAAAGTCCTTACCAATCAGGACCTCGAGCGCATGGTGGACACGAGCGATGAGTGGATACGCACTCGTACCGGGATTGCGCAGAGGCACATCGCGGCGGACGATGAAATGGCGAGCGATCTAGCGCTGAAAGCCAGTCGTGAGGCGATAAAGTCGGCGGGGATTGGCCTGGAAGAAATCGATCTGATTATCGTGGCTACCACGACGCCGGATGTGATTTTTCCAAGTACGGCATGCATTCTGCAGAATAAACTGGGTGTCGGAAACTGCGCGGCATTTGACGTGCAAGCGGTATGCAGCGGTTTTATTTATGCGCTAGCCACAGCCGATATGTTTATACGCGCAGGCAAATGCCGTTCGGCCCTTGTGGTCGGCACCGAGATCTACTCGCGCATACTCGACTGGAGCGATCGCAGCACCTGCGTGCTGTTCGGTGATGGCGCTGGCGCCGTTGTGCTGAGGCAAAGCGACACCCCTGGAATCATTTCCAGCCATTTGCATGCTGACGGCAGCCACAGCAGTATTCTTTCTGCACCCGGCAGTATATGTGGGGGTAAGATTCAAGGTCGGCCCTTCGTCGTGATGGAAGGAAATGCGGTTTTCAAATTTGCGATAAAAGTGCTTGAAGAGGTAGTGCAGGAGGCCCTCGCGGAAAACAATTTACAAGTCTCGGATATTGATTGGCTGATTCCTCATCAGGCCAATATCCGCATTATTATTTCCACAGCAAAAAAATTGGGCATACCGATGGAAAGGGTGGTTGCCACCTTGGACAAGCAGGGCAATACTTCCGCTGCCTCTATTCCGCTGGCGCTGGATATCGCCGTACGCGACGGGCGTATCAAATCCGGTCAGCGGATCCTTCTGGAGGGCGTGGGGGGTGGGTTCACCTGGGGGGCAGTATTGATGATTTGGTGATGAATTGCCTAGGCAAGTCACTAAACCGGAATTCCAGATCGAATAATTTCCTGTTGGAAGTCCGGATATTTCCGTCAAAACCCGTCGCGCTGCTGGGTCAAACGGCATTAGAGGCAATCAAGTTCCAGTTTGTCATTATCCATGTGGTTGAAGCACCATGAATCCATCCGCCAATCCCGTAGGCTCATCTCGTTAATATGCTGACAGCAACGGAACATCCCCTGAAATTCGCATGTGTTTTTCCTGGTCAAGGATCGCAATCGCTAGGGATGATGGCGGGTTATTCGGATTTCCCCATCGTGCGTGAGACATTTGTGGAGGGCTCCGATGTTCTTGGGGAGGATTTTTGGGCGCTGATTAACGATGGTCCGGCCGATAAACTTAACCTGACTATTAATACCCAGCCCCTCATGTTAATCGCCGGCATTGCAGTATATCGCGCTTGGCAAAGCCTCGGCGGACCTGAGCCCATGTTGTTGGCTGGCCACAGTTTGGGCGAATACAGTGCATTGGTCGCGTCCGGTGCCATGGAATTTGTCGACGCACTGCCATTAGTGCGTTTTCGAGCAGAGATAATGCAACAAGCAGTACCTGAAGGTGTTGGGGCGATGGCTGCGATTCTGGGCTTGGCTGATGAGGTGGTGAACGCAGTCTGCGAGGAGATTTCAAATTCTTCCGACGGGGAGTTGTTGGAACCAGCGAATTTCAATTCTCCAGGTCAGATAGTGATCGCCGGTCACAAGGGGGCTGTTCTGCGCGGGATGGAACTGGCGCAAGCCAAAGGCGCAAAACGCGCAATAATGTTGCCGATGAGTATTCCCTCGCATTGCTCCCTGATGGTGGCAACGGCAGATAAGATGCGGCAGCGGCTCGAGTCAGTTGCATTGAGATCTCCGCGGGTACCGTTGTTACATAATGTGGATGTGCAGCCGCACGAAAATGACCGGGATATAAAAAATGTCTTGGTTAAGCAACTGTTCAGTCCGGTGCGCTGGACAGAAACTATCTGCTCTTTGGCCGCAGCTGGCGTCGGATACGTGGTGGAATGCGGACCTGGCAAGGTTTTGTCGGGTCTGAACAAACGGATACATTCGAATTTGCACAGCCTGGCGCTGACAGACAGTGCGGCGCTGCGGCAGGCAGCAGGCATATTTGTCTAGTTTTACGTCCGTGAAGTTTTCCTGCGCAAATGGTTCTTATTGACCTAATTGAACAGACTGGAGAATAATGCTTCAAAATCAAATAGCGTTTGTAACCGGAGCCAGCCGGGGCATCGGGCACGCCATCGCACTCGAACTGGGCAGCAGAGGTGCCACTGTTATTGGCACTGCCACTACAGAGGACGGCGCTCAAATCATCAGTAATTACCTGCAGGAAGCCGGCGTCAGCGGTAGAGGAATGGCACTGAACGTAAATAATCCCGCTCAGATGGAATCCGTTCTTAAGGTCGTGCACGAGGAATTCGGAGATATTACAGTATTGGTTAATAATGCAGGTATTACCCGCGACAACCTGCTTCTTCGGATGAAGGATGAAGAATGGGACGAGATTCTGGAAACTGATTTGAAATCAGTGTTTCGTTTGAGTCGTGCGGTGCTGAGAGCGATGATGAGGTCTCGTTTTGGCCGCATCATCAACATTTCTTCGGTCGTGGGCGCGACAGGTAACATTGGACAAAGCAATTATGCTGCCGCCAAAGCCGGACTCATTGGCTTCAGTAAATCGTTAGCGCGTGAAATAGGAAGCCGCAACATTACAGTTAATTGCGTTGCTCCAGGTTTCATAGCAACCGACATGACCCGCTCCCTCACCGAAAAACAGCAGCAATACCTTATGCAACAGATCCCGCTTGGCAGACTGGGTCAACCCGAGGATGTGGCATCAGCCGTTGCATTTATCGCTTCACCGGCCGCGGGCTATATTACGGGGGCGACGCTTCATGTTAACGGTGGTATGTTCATGGATTAAGGGCTTACCCTTATATATCACCCGTTAATATCTTGCGTTACTCAGCACTCAGACTATCGCAGCCGATGAGCCAGCAGGCTTTTTGCTGTTGGCAGGTGCTGCGATTTTATTAATACCGAAAACTTGCTAGAATAGCGGCGTTTTTCTTACCGGAGAAGAGGTAACTAGATGGAAAATGTAGAACAGCGTATAAAAAAAATCGTGGCTGAGCAATTGGGCGTTAATGAGGCCGACGTCAAGAGCGAGTCTTCTTTCGTAGATGACCTCGGTGCGGATTCGCTTGATACCGTGGAACTGGTCATGGCCTTGGAAGAAGAGTTTGAATGTGAGATTCCCGACGAACAAGCAGAAAAAATAAATACCGTTCAACAAGCCATAGATTATATCAACGCTCACACCAACTAATATCTACTTGCTTCGCGCATACCGAAATCGGAGTCATCTTGTCCAAACGTAGGGTGGTTATCACCGGGATGGGCATCATATCGCCCGTGGGTAACACCATTCCAAATGCATGGGCCAATGTTCTTGCCGGAAAATCGGGTGTTGGACGTATCACGCGTTTCGACGCTTCCGCATTTGCTTCCCAAATTGCAGGGGAAGTGAAAGATTTCGATGTTACGGATTATCTCTCCGTAAAAGATGCGCGCCGGATGGACGTCTTTATACATTACGGCATGGCAGCGGCGATCCAGGCAGTAAAAGACGCTGGTATTGAGGATGCTCGGCATGATGCCGAGCGGATCGGCGTCAACATTGGCTCTGGTATTGGCGGGTTGTCGATGATTGAAGCTACGCACGACGCATATCACAGTGGTGGCCCGCGCAAAATTTCGCCTTTCTTCATTCCTAGCACGATTATCAATATGATTGCCGGAAATCTGTCGATCATGTTTGGCTTCAAGGGGCCGAATCTGGCTATCGTCACTGCCTGCACCACCGCGACCCATTGCATTGGCGATTCCGCTCGCATGATCGAATATGGAGATGCGGACGTGATGGTCGCCGGTGGCGCCGAGTCATGCGTTACACCCCTCGCCATCGGTGGCTTTGCCTCGGCACGCGCGTTGTCCACTCGCAATGATGATCCCGCGACCGCCAGTCGTCCGTGGGACAAGGACCGTGATGGCTTCGTTCTCGGTGAGGGCGCGGGAATACTCGTTTTGGAAGAAATGGAACATGCAACACGCCGCGGGGCGAAGATCTATGCCGAGCTAGCAGGCTTCGGTATGAGCGCGGATGCCTATCACATGACTGCCCCGTGCGAAGATGGAGAAGGCGCCGCGCGTTGCATGACCAATGCTTTGAAAATGGCAGGGGTAAATGCGACCGAAGTGGACTACATTAATGCTCATGGCACTTCGACGCCACTCGGCGATATTTCGGAAACGATAGCGGTTAAACGCTGTTTTGGTGATCATGCAAAAGAACTGGTGGTGAACTCTACAAAATCCATGACCGGCCACTTGCTTGGCGCGGCAGGCGGAGTAGAG
Source organism: Nitrosospira sp. Is2 (assembly GCF_033095785.1). Taxonomy (GTDB): domain Bacteria; phylum Pseudomonadota; class Gammaproteobacteria; order Burkholderiales; family Nitrosomonadaceae; genus Nitrosospira. Next base: position 2,827,763 of record NZ_CP137134.1, read on the forward strand.
GCCATTTTTTCCGCTCTCGCGGTATACCATCAGGTTTCGCCGCCGACAATCAATATCTTTGACCAGGATCCCCAATGTGACCTGGATTATGTAGCAAATGCTGCCCGAGAGATGAAGATTGGCGCCGCAATGTCGAACTCCTTCGGCTTCGGCGGTACAAACGGGACGTTGATTTTCCGCAAAACGTGACTGTTATCACCAGAGACCCCCAAAAACCCATTGGGGCGACGGCGTCATGATGCGGAGGGGGTGCGTCAAAAGTGTAGGCGCCAAGAATGCAGTCGTAGCAAGGCGTTCCCCAAAAAAGAGGCAATCCGGGAGGGGAACGGCGCCAGTGGCGTGGCGGCAGCATTCCATCACTGCCCGATTTTCCTTCACGCAGTTGGGGAAAGGCTTTACAGCGGTCCGTCTGCCACGGGAACTCGTGCCAGGGAGGTCCAAAAAGAAAGCCCGAACCACCGAAAGTTCATCTACTGTTCGTTCACAACGGTTTTACGTCTCTCATCTCCACGGGCGCCGGCAGCAAAAAAGGGGCCCAGCTTATCCAGATCGTAACAAGCTTTGTGGCTATCGCACTTTCGAGGGTGGGTTTGTTTTAGAGCATTCCGCCGAGCACCCGGGCTTTCGCCGAGATTTGCATGGTAATGCACTCTCTGAGGGACCGAGACACAGGCTCCGCTACCTATGCGCACCTTAAAACGCCTGATCGTCGCCCTATTTATAGGCATCCTGCTGGTTATAGGGTGGCTTGCCTACCAGTTCACTGCTCCCGTTCGGCTTCCGGTCATTCCATACGAGTTCTCGATTAAGCAGGGCAGCAGCTTAACCAGCGTTGCAAATCAATTAGCCAACGCTGGAATTCTGGGTGATGCGCGGCTATTCATATTGTTGTCGCGAATCAAGGGGCTTGCCTCGTCCGTAAAGGCGGGCGACTATGAGTTGGCTGCGCCCATTTCACCACTTGAGCTGCTTGAACGGATTACGAAGGGTGATATCACTCAAAGCGAGATAAAATTCATAGAAGGCTGGACATTTTCACAACTCAGGCAAACGCTGGATGAGCATCCCGCGCTGCGGCACGATACCGCCAACCTGAGTAGTGGTGAAATCCTGCAACTCATCGGTGCTACCGAAACGGCGGCGGAAGGTTTATTTTTCCCGGATACCTATTTTTTCGCGCGGGGCAGTAGCGACACCGCAATTTTGAAGAGAGCCTATCGCGTGATGAAAAATCATGTTGATAGCGCATGGGACCAACGTGCGGCCGATCTGCCGCTGAAAGCTCCGTATGAGGCCCTGATTCTTGCCTCAATCGTTGAAAAAGAAACCGGCAGAGAGAGCGACCGTGGCATGGTGGCTGCCGTATTCGTCAATCGGTTGCGGTTTAACATGCTGCTGCAAACTGATCCCACAGTCATTTATGGGATGGCCGACAAATTTGACGGAAACCTGCGTAAGAAAGATCTTTTAACTGATCAGGTATACAACACCTATACGCGTCGTGGTCTTCCTCCAACTCCTATTGCTTTACCTGGTTTGGCCTCTATCCACGCTGTGCTCAACCCTGCGAAGACGGATGCGCTCTATTTTGTTGCAAAGGGGAATGGTGAATCTCATTTCTCCACAAATTTAGCAGATCATAATCGCGCGGTATTGAAGTACCAGAAAGCACCGAATGCAGCACCAAGGGCAGTAAAGTGAAACCCTTCATATCCACTCGGGATAATGTGCCGGCGATTTTGCGTTAGGGCTGGCCGATCAAGCTCGATGTGGGGGAGATCGCTTGTACGCTTACGTTATGAAAGTATGAATTGAACATTCCCCCCTAGAAAAGTAAAATAGCGCCCTATTTGATAATAAACAACAAAAAAGAACAGGCAAGATTGCGTTCTTTTTTCAGCCGATGCTGGGAAAAGCCAAAGATCCCCGACTTTTTCTCGTCACCCCGCTAATTTTTAGTTAATTCCAACGGAATAGGTAAATGAGCCATACATTATATGAAGCTGCCATCGTGCGCGTACAGCGCTGTGAATTAGCTGTACCCGGTTCAAATCCGGGGATGTTTGAAAAGGCGATGAAAAGCGGTGCGGATTTTGTTTTTCTTGATCTTGAAGATGCCGTTGCCCCGGACGATAAACTCTCGGCTCGCCGGAATGTCATTGAAGCACTCAACGATCTGGACTGGAGGGCTCATGGAGTAACTATTTCCGTGCGTATAAACGGGCTGGATACACAATACATGGTTCGCGACGTAGTTGATCTGGTCGAAAAAGCGGGCGACAGGATCGATACCCTGTTGGTCCCAAAAGTTGGCGTTTACGCGGATGTATATATGGTGGAGGCGATGCTCAATCAGTTGGAGATGCAACAAGGGCTCAAGAGCAGAATAGGTGTCGAAGCATTGATCGAAACAGCCTTAGGTATGGCGAATGTAGACGATATTGCCCGGAACGGGGCGCACGGCCGCCTGGAGGCGCTGCATTTTGGCGTAGCCGACTATGCGGCTAGTAACCGGGCCCGCACTACAAATATCGGTGGACTGAATCCCGACTATCCGGGAGATCAATGGCATTACGCTATCAGTCGTATGACCGTCGCCTGCCGTGCCTACGGCCTGCGTCCCATTGATGGCCCGTTTGGCGATATTAAAGACCCCGATGGCTATAGGCTGGCAGCAAAAAGGGCCGCTGCTCTGGGTTGTGAGGGAAAATGGGCCATACATCCCTCACAGATCTCCCTTGCGAATGACGTGTTTACGCCGCCGGCAACGGAGGTGGAGAAGGCGCAACGTATTCTGGCCGCGTTGGAAGAAGCGGCAGCTCAAGGGAAAGGAGCGGCCGCGTTGGATGGGCGTCTCATCGACGCTGCTTCCGCGAGGATGGCGAATAACGTGGTTAAAATGTCGGAAGCTATCGGCGCCAGAGGCTAGTGCTCTGTTCAGAGCCGCTTTCAAGCGGCTTTTCTTTTATCTTAATCACCGGTTGAGTCAGAGTAATATCGCGAACAACGTCGAACGCAGCCGCTGTCTTCATGCAGCAGGATCGAGTGGCGCTGGCTCGGCAGCGCGCGGGATAGTTAATTGAACATCCATTGAATATCTATAAACGAATAAGGTGATGCATTGGATATACACGAGTATCAGGCAAAAGAGATTTTGACGAAATATGGCGTAAAGATCGCAGAAGGAGGTCTGGCTTACAGCCCTGAGGAGAGCGTGCAGCGGGCCCGGGAGATCGACGGAAATGTTTGGGTGGTAAAAGCACAGATTCATTCCGGCTCGCGCGGCAAAGCGGGCGGCATCAGGGTATGCAGATCGCATGAAGAAATAAAAGCGGCCGCAGAGGAATTACTCGGCAAAAATTTGGTTACTCGTCAAACGGGGCCAATGGGTAAGGTTTGTTCACGGGTTTATGTCGAAGCAGGAACTCAAATCGCGAAAGAAATGTATCTCTGCTTTCTCATAGATCGCAGTTCCGAACGAATTGTCATGGTGGGATCCGCGCAGGGAGGAATGGAAATCGAGGAGTTGGCCCAAACCGATCCTGACGCTATCAAAAAGATTTTTATTGAACCCGCGGTTGGTCTCCAGGATTTTCAGGCGCGCGAGATGGCTTTTGCCTTGGGGCTGGAATCGACACATTTGAGTCACGCGGTTAAAACCATAAGAGGTTGTTACCGTGCCATGCGTGACCTGGACGCAAACATGCTCGAAATCAATCCGCTCGTTGTCACCGGGACCGGTGAACTGATCGCGCTCGATGCGAAAATGAGCTTCGATGACAACGCCTTGTTTCGGCGACACGAAATCGCTGAGTTGCGGGACAAAACCCAGGGGGATACGCGCGAAGTCGCTGCTGCTGATCATGGCTTGAGTTATATCGGCCTGAACGGCGACATCGGTTGCATGATCAACGGTGCCGGTTTGGCGATGGCCACCATGGATATGATTAAACTGGCAGGGGGAGAGCCGGCAAATTTTCTTGACGTTGGAGGGGGTGCGTCGGCTGAGCGTACGGAGAAGGCCTTTCGTCTGGTTTTGGCTGACAAGGGCGTCAAAGCAATGCTGGTCAATATATTTGCGGGAATAAACCGTTGTGACTGGATCGCGGAAGGCGTCGTGCATGCGGTGAAGAATATCGACATGCAGGTCCCCCTGGTCGTGCGGTTGTCGGGCACCAACGTTGCCGAGGGCCAGCGAATCATTGCTGAAAGCGGGCTGCCCATCATTACAGCGGGAACATTGGCGGAAGCGGCCGAGAAGGTTGTTCACGCCCGTAACGAAGTGATTGCGAAAGAGTGTGAAGGAAAATAAATGGCAATCTTAATTGACGAGAGTACACGTATCGTAGTTCAGGGTTTCACGGGCAAAACCGGCACCTTCCATGCGCAGGACATGATTAATTATGGTTCCAATGTGGTCGCTGGTGTGACTCCTGGCAAGGGCGGACAGCAGCACTTGGGCTTGCCGGTATTCAATACGGTAAAAGAAGCGGTGCTGCAAGTCGGGGCAGACGCCAGCATTATATTCGTGCCACCGGCCTTTGCCGCGGATTCAATTATGGAAGCGGCTGATGCCGGCATCAAGTACTGTGTGGCGATCACCGACGGGATTCCAACGCAGGATATGATGACAGTTAAAAATTTTTTGCGTCGCTTTCCTTTCGGAGAAAGAATGGTACTCACCGGTCCAAACTGTGCCGGTACCATTAGCCCAGGCCGCGCGATGCTAGGAATCATGCCCGGCCATATCTATCTTCCAGGTGATGTTGGAATTGTTGGCCGCTCGGGAACGCTCGGGTATGAGGCGGCCGACCAGATGAGGATGTTGGGTATCGGAATCTCGACTTCGGTTGGTATCGGCGGCGATCCCATTATCGGCAGCTCGCACCGGGATATCCTTGAAAGATTTGAAGAGGATCTCTATACCAAAGTAGTGGTTATGATCGGTGAGATCGGAGGCCCGCAGGAAGTAGAAGCCGGAATTTTTGCCAAAGAACACATGACGAAGCCCGTGGTCGCTTATATCGCCGGTTTAACCGCGCCGGAAGGCCGTCGCATGGGACATGCTGGTGCGATCATTTCCTCGGCCGGTGAAAGTGCCGCGGAAAAGGTCGCTGCTTTAAGGGATCTTGGTGTAACCATCTCGCCGACCCCTTCTGCCATCGGCGACACAGTTGCGGCAGTGCTGGCCAGGATGTAGAGTGTGATTAGAGGAGGGTGATAGCCCGAACTGCTTGTCCGGTGCGCTGTTAAAGCGGAGGCTGAGAATGGCATTTGGCTGGATGACTGCGTTAAAAATAATTCCATGGGGAAGCGTACTCGAATCCGCGCCCCATATTGTCAAGGCGGCGAAGCAACTTTTTTCTGCGGTAAAGACTGATACGAGCGGTTTTTCGGCAGAGCGCGGCTCATCCGGCGATGATGGAACGGTGAGCCTGGAAAAGTTGAATAAGCGTACGCGCCTTATCGAAGCAAAACTCGTTGAATTGAGCGATGAGCAGAAATCGTCAGCGGAATTGATCAAGTCGCTTGCTGAGCAAAATGCGCTTATCGTTGACGCTATCGATGTTTTCCGGGTTCGCGTCAGGATATTGCTTATTGCCTGTATATTTCTGATCACAGTGCTATGTGGCCTGATATTCTGGCTGGTGATTAATAAGTGAACGTCCTTTGAAATGGCCATGTGGACGAGGTTTTAGCGTTTGCATAGAGGACGATGGCCTGTCTAATTCTCCTGTAATTTTCTTGACACAACAGGGGGATGCGGGTTAGGCTATGCGGCGTTTTAGAGTAGGCTGGGATTTGCCTTGGGGGATTTATTGGGCGGACCGGATTGAAATAGGGATGGACCGCGTGCCGGTAATAATAAGATCAATAAGATCAGGGGCGGCGCGGTAAGTTTAAGCAAAAAAAATTACTACGGAAGATAGGAGAGAAGAGATGGCATCGAAGCCTTGGCTGAGGGTGGTTACGCTGGCATGTGGAGCGCTGTTGAGCGCGACTGCATGGGCTAACTTTCCCAGCGTACCCAAAGAGACATACAAAGCGCTGAATCTGGAGCAATCGGCCTCGCCCAAGGAATTGCATGAAGCGCTGGTCAAGCGCTACAAGGATCCTGCGCAAGGTGCTGGACGCGGGACCCTTGCCAAATACTGGGAGCCGATTCCGATGAGCATGTATTTTGACCCGGCCTCGTTCTACAAGCCGCCGACCTCCATGAAAGAAGTGGCGGGTCGGGACGAATGCGTCAAATGCCACACAGACGAATCGCCGGTATGGGTGAGCGCCTGGAAGAAGAGCACGCACGCCAATCTGGACAAGGTCAGGAACTTAAAGCCTGAAGACCCCACCTTCTACAAGAAAGCCAAGCTGGAAGAAGTCGAGAAGAACCTTCGCTCGATGAACCGGCTGGGCGCCAACGAGAAGCTCAAGGAAGTAGGCTGCATCGACTGCCACGTTGACATCAACGCCAAGGGCAAGGCCGACCACATGAAAGACCTGCGCATGCCCACGGCGGACGTATGCGGCGTGTGTCACCTGGCCGAATTTGCCGAACGCGAATCCGAGCGCGACACCTTGATCTGGCCGAACAACCAATGGCCGCAGGGACGTCCCTCGCACGCACTGGATTGGAAAGCCAACGTAGAAGTTGCCGTGTTTGCCGCCATGCCCCAGCGTGAGATAGCCGAAGGCTGCAGCATGTGCCACACCAACCAGAACAAGTGCGACTCCTGCCACACCCGTCACGAATTCTCAGCGGCCGAATCACGCAAACCGGAAGCTTGTGCCACCTGCCACAGCGGGGTTGACCACAACAACTGGGAAGCCTACTCCATGAGCAAGCACGGCAAGATCGTCTCGATGATGGGCGACAAGTGGAACTGGAGTGCACCGCTGAAGGACGCCTACAGCAAAGGCGGTCAGACTGCCCCGACCTGTGCTGGCTGCCACTTTGAATACGAAGGCAAATACAGCCACAACGTGGTTCGCAAGATCCGCTGGGCCAACTACCCGGCTGTTCCTGGCATCGCCGAGAACATCACCAGCGAATGGTCGGAAGCGCGCCTTGACTCCTGGGTCAAGACCTGCACCTCCTGCCATTCCGAGCGCTTTGCCCGCTCCTATCTTGAATTCATGGACAAAGGCACCTTGCACGGCCTAGCCAAATACAAGGAAGCGCACGAAGTCGCCGAGAAGCTCTACAAGGAAGGCATGCTGACCGGACAGAAGACCAACCGTCCGTTGCCGCTGCCGCCTGACAAAGAAATGTTTGCCGGCTTCACTCAGCTCTACTGGTCCAAGGACAACAACCCTGCGGCCATCGAACTGAAAGCGCTGGAAATGGGAGAGAACGACCTGCCCAAGCTTCACGTAGGACTGGCGCACGTCAACCCGGGCGGCTGGACCTATACCGAAGGCTGGGGTCCCATGAACCGCGCCTACGTCGAAATCATGGACGAGAACACCAAGATACGCGAAATGGCAGCCCTGCAGGCCCGGGTAGCCAAGATGGAATCGGGTCGCCGTGCGGGTCTTCTGGACTTGAACAGCAAGGATGACAAGATCTCCCTGGGCGGTCTTGGCGGCGGCATGCTGCTTGCGGGCACCCTGGCGCTGGCAGGCTGGCGCCGGCGCGAAAGAAGCGAGCGCTAATCCAGCTTGACATCTGCAACTACCAGCCGCGCCCTCACCCCGGCGCGGCGCAACAACCGACTCCTCCCCTCACTGGGCATCCTCCTGGTGGCGGGAGGAATTCTTTTGCTCGCCTGGTTTGCCTGGCTCTGGTTCAACCCCGGCCCCGCACCCTACCGCTACCAGCTGGTGGAAGAAGGCAGCGTGGACAAATTCAGCAAGCTCGGACTTGAACCCTGGCCCGATCTCACCATCGCCAAATACGAAGTCTTTGCCGAGGAGATCGAAAAGCCCCTGGCCTCTGGCCACACCGCCCGGCGCGGCCAGACACCGCCCGTGCGCATCGACTGGGAGAACCACACCAGCGAACTCGTTGCCTCCGTTGACGGCAAACTCGGTGAACTGACCACCCTGGCTGCCGCCATCGACAAATACGCAGCCAAGGACGCACTGATCCTCGGCTGGTGGGACACCTCGCGCCAGATCAAGCTCCTGGCCGGGCGCGACACCCTCTTCACCACCCATGTGGGGCAGCCCCTGATCATTCCCACCCCCTGGCGCAACCGTGAAGAATCCATCCGCAAATACGAAGACCAGTTCTGGGGCGCACCCGCAACCGAGGAAGAGCGGCGCAAATTCGAGCGCTTCACCGACGCCCTCCTTGCAGAGCCCGAGCAGGGCGCTGCCATCCTGCGCGAACTTGCAGGCGGGCGCGAAGCCTATATTGCGCTCCACGTCACCGACCTGTACAAGCTCGGGCTGATGCGGCCCGACCAGTTTGACATCACCTACAAGAACTTCCCCATGGAAGGCAACATGCACGGCCTGATCGGCTATCTCAAGAACTGGATGCAGGAAAACAACTTCACCACCTACACCCTGCAATCGATCTCCGACAAGATGGTGCGGGGCTACTTCCTGCGCACGGACAAGAACAGCAACAGCCTGATTGCCCAGATGCTCCCCTTCACCAATTCCACCCCGCTTGACCTGAAACCCGTGCAGCTCATCTACCAGCAGGGCGGCTACTGGGTCTACCAGATCCCATCCGCTGCTCCTGCTGCTGCTCCTGCCCCTGCCTCAACCCCTGCCCCGGTTCCCGCCCCCGCTCCTGCCGAGGGCACCTGATCTCCCGCCGTGCTCCTGCGTAATGGAAGGCGACGGGTTTATTTAAAAGAAACATGAGACGCCAGACCGCAACGCGGTCTGGGCGTCCTCTCCGCTGCCTGATCCCCGCTGCGGGGGGTCTCAGGCAACGCTTCGAAGCGTGACCATGCAACGGCCGTAAGCGCCTATAATGTAGAGTACTGATACTGCCAAGGTCCGCAGTGCCGGTACCAGTGGTACCAGAAAGAGTCATGGTACTGGTGCTACCCGTTTGCATAAACCGGAGATACAGTTATGGTCAAAATAGAAGATTCATAAAACCCAACGGATACAATTGTCTTCGAAAGAAAAAAAGGAGAGATCATGAGCCATCGCATGACATTCGCACTTGCCGCCGCAGCCCTGTTTGCGGTGATATCCGGGAGTGCGGCCGCGCAATCGTTTGAGGGCCGCAAGAAATGCAGTTCCTGTCACAAGAGCCAGGCTGAATCCTGGGGAGACACGGCGCACGCCAAGGCCATGGAATCGTTAAAGCCCGGCACCAAGGAGGAGGCCAAGAAAAAGGCCAAGCTCGATCCTAAAAAGGATTACACCAAGGACAAGGATTGCGTAGGCTGCCATGTTGACGGCTGGGGCAAGGAAGGCGGCTACACGGTTGATGACCCCAACAAGTTCCTGACCGGCGTGGGCTGCGAATCGTGCCATGGACCGGGATCGAAGTACCGGGGCATGCACCGCAAATCGGGTGCGGCCTATGAGAAATCGAAGAAGACCGCCCCGCGCTCATCGCTGGCCGATGCCGGACAGGACTTTGCCTTTGAAGAGAGCTGCAATGCCTGCCACATGAACTATGAAGGCTCGCCCTGGAAGGGTGTCAAGAAGCCCTACACCCCCTATCACCCGGGTGTGGACAAGAAATACACCTTCAACTTTGACAAATACGTAAAGGACGTCAAGGCCATGCACGAGCACTACAAACTGGACGGCGTCTTCGAGGGAGATCCCAAGTTCAAGTACCATGACGACTTCCAGTCCAAGGCCAAGGTTGGCAAGAAGACCGAGGTAGACGACTGATGGGAATCAAGGCAGGCGGCTCCCTGCTCACAGGCGCGCTGCTGGGGATTGTGATGGTGGCGGTGGTATTCGGCGGCGAGGCCGCCGTCTCCACCACTGAATTCTGCACCAGCTGTCATTCCATGACCTATCCTCATGATGAGTTGAAGAATTCATCGCACTATGGGGCACTGGGCGCCAACCCCGGCTGCAAGGACTGTCACATCCCGCAGGGCTTCAAGAACTTCCACCTGGCCGTGGCCACGCACGTGGTCGACGGTGCGCGCGAGCTGTACCTGGAATTTGCCAACGACTATTCCACGCTGGAGAAATTCAACGAGCGCAGGCTGATCATGGCGCACGATGCGCGCATGAACCTGAAGAAATGGGACAGCAACACCTGCCGGGAATGTCACAAGAATCCCCAGCCCCCGGGAGCTGATGCCAAGGCTGCGCACAAGAAGATGGAAACCGAGGGCGCCACCTGCATCGACTGCCATCAGAACCTGGTGCACAAGGAAGCCCCGGAGACCGACCTCAACGAGAGCAAAAAGCAGGGCAAGATGGTCCTCAAACCCGAGAAAAAGGATGAGGACGATGACGAGGATGAGGAGTAGGCTTTCCTGAACGTTCCGGGCTCAGGTGTTCGTTCAGCGGCGTTTCGGCTACCACGCCGCTGAATCCATATTTGTGTCAATAGTTTAGTCCGAGGCTGGATTCGTGGAATTACATGGCGAATCCAGCCCGTTCAACGGTAATTCATACTCAAGCCCGGGCTAGGGCCTGCGTTCTTTGCAGTTTCTGTATGTCACGAAACTGTAACATTTCCACCCTAATATGTAGCCTGTCAAGAAACGTCCTTCCCTTCTTTCGAAGGCTCTCGCCTGTGATAGCACAATCTTCAGACGCACCCCCTCATTCTAAAAGGCTCGGATACAGTTATCGTCGCCATCTCGGCGAGCGCGTCATTGAAGCGTTGCTATTCCTGATGGCGTTTCTCTCGGTCGCAATTACCCTGGCCATTGTGGCAATGCTGGTCAAGGAATCCGTCGTATTTTTTGAACATGTTCCGCTATGGGATTTTCTGACCGATACCCAATGGACACCGCTATTTGATGACGCGCATTACGGGATACTTCCGCTGGTCTCAGGCACGGTGGTAAGTTCCGCCGTGGCTCTCCTGGTCGCCATCCCTATGGGAACGATCACGGCCATATATCTTTCCGAATTCGCGCCCTTTACCGTGCGCGAGGTTGCCAAGCCGTTTCTAGAGTTATTAGGCGGAGTACCGACCGTTGTGTACGGCTATTTCGCATTACTCTTCGTAACACCTCTGTTGCAGAAAATTATCCCGGGACTGCCCGGTTTCAGCCTGTTATCCGCCGGGCTGGTGATGGGAATCATGATTATTCCCTATGTGAGTTCCATGGCTGAAGACGCGATGCGCGCCGTGCCTATGAATCTTCGAGAGGGCTCATATGCAATGGGGGCAACAAAATTCCAGACCGCCATCAGGGTGGTCATGCCGGCGGCATTTTCGGGCATCGCAGCAGCTTATATTTTAGGTATATCCCGCGCGGTCGGAGAGACCATGGTAGTGGCTGTGGCGGCCGGGATGCAGCCGAACTTGACCTGGAACCCGATGGAGCCTGCAGCTACCATTACAGCCTACATCGTACAGGTAAGCCTAGGCGACCTCCCGCATGGCAGCATTGGCTACCAGACCATTTTTGCCGCTGGACTTACTTTGCTGCTATTGACGCTTGCGTTCAATATAGTTGGACACGTGTTACGCAAGCGGTATCGCGAGGTATATTGAACTAACGTGGTGTTTTTCCAGCCTTCGCTGTCTTTTCCTTTATTTGGTTCCTGAGTTCCCATGTATATGTACGTTTGCTCTTTTAATCGGGCCAATTGATGCGAGATGACAAAGACCTGAGTGAGATCCGCAGCATTATTGCGCGCCACAAGCTCTGGGATCTCATCTTCATGATCGTCGGCGTGTTTGTGCTGATGATCGCCCTCCTGACCTTCATGGCGTTATTCGCTCACATGCTGATCGATGGGTGGCCGCGGTTGACATGGGATTTCTTCACTACTTTTCCCTCGCGGCGCCCAGGATCAGCCGGGATACTTTCGGCCTGGGTTGGCACGACTTTGGTCATGGTGGTGACTGCCATTGCAGCGGTGCCGCTGGGCATCGGTGCGGGTGTCTATCTGGAAGAATATGCCGCAAAAAATATCATTACCGAGATCATCGAAATCAATGTAACCAATCTTGCGGGGATCCCATCCATCATCTACGGGCTACTGGCTTTGAGTCTGTTCGTCCACCAGTTTGGCTTCGGCCAGAGCATTCTTTCCGCAGGCTTGGCCCTGGCATTACTGATTCTGCCGGTTGTGATTGTGGCAACCCGCGAATCCATCCGCGCTATTCCTGTGGCCATCCGCGAAGGCGCGTACGCACTCGGGGCAACCAAATGGCAAACGGTCGCTGATCATCTGCTACCGTATTCTGCAGCCGGTATCCTGACAGGGGTCATCATTGGTCTGGCCCGAGCAATCGGGGAGACAGCGCCTATTATCACGATCGGGGCGCTGACATTCATCGCGTTTTTGCCGCCATCTCCTGTTAAGGATGAATTTCCTTTTCTGTCTTTCGAGTGGTTGATGGCGCCTTTTACCGTGATGCCGATCCAAATGTTCAACTGGGTTTCGCGACCGGAAGAGGCGTTTCAAGTCAATGCCGCGGCTGCAGGCTTGATACTCGTGGTGATGACCCTCACCATGAACGCGCTTGCTATCTACTTGCGCTATCGCATGCGGAAAAACATCAAATGGTAGTCACTGCTGCCGTAATTGATCCCCTGGGGGATCCGGTGCCGGCGCGCTATAAATCCGAAGTGAAAAACCTGAGTTTTTACTACGGTTCGTTCTCTGCGCTAAAGAACATCAACATGATGTTGCATGAAAAACAAGTAACTGCTCTGATCGGGCCGTCCGGATGTGGTAAATCCACCTTTTTGCGCTGCTTTAACCGCATGCACGACCTTTATCCGGGTAATCGTTACGTTGGCGAGATCATTTTGCATCCGGACAATGTCAATATCCTTTCGCGGACGGTGGATCCGATTGAAGTGCGGATGCGTATCAGCATGGTATTTCAAAAGCCCAATCCGTTCCCGAAATCGATTTATGAAAATGTTGCGTATGGGCTGCGTGTGCGGGGGATCAGGCAGCGTGCCATTTTAGACGAGAAAGTGGAAGAAGCCCTGCGCAACGCGGCGTTATGGGACGAAGCGAAAGATCGGCTGCATCAGCTTGCCTATAATCTCTCCGGGGGCCAGCAACAACGCTTATGTATAGCTCGAGCCCTGGCGACCGATCCGGAAATCCTGCTGTTCGATGAGCCGACATCTGCGCTTGACCCCATCGCTACCGCCAGTATCGAAGAGCTCATCGCCGATCTGAAGGATAAAGTTACGATCCTTATTGTCACCCATAACATGCAGCAAGCGGCTCGAGTGTCGGATTATACGGCCTATATGTACCTGGGCGAGCTCATCGAATTTGATGTAACGGACAACATTTTCATCAAACCTAAGAATAAACAGACTGAAGATTACATTACCGGACGGTTTGGCTGAAAACAGAGATGCCCGGAGAGACACGGGCCGCTTTCATCGTTTAACCGAGTCGCGTTTCCGATCCTCTTTCCCCTCATGCATTACCGGTTCTGCCTTCAATTTTGTCGTTGATCCGGTGATGGACCCCAAAGATTGACCCCGTATTCATTCACGAGTAACATTCGCAGCTTTGACATACAAGGACGAGGCGATTTCTCTCATGGCGACGCGTTCAAAGCTGGTTGCGGGCAATTGGAAGATGCATGGCAGCACAGCGCAAAATCGGGATTTGCTGGATGCGATCGTCTCGCGGACCGCATGGTTGGAGAAAGCGAGCATTGCTGTGGCTGTACCTTATCCCTATCTTTGGCAGGCACAATCGATATTAGCGAATACCCATGTATCCTGGGGCGCCCAGAATGTCAGCCAGTATGAGAAGGGTGCCTATACAGGCGAGGTTTCCGCAGCGATGCTGGTCGATTTTGGGTGTCGCTATGCGATTGTCGGCCACTCGGAACGGCGAGCGTTGTTTGGTGAGGATAGTCATACCGTGGCGCTCAAATTCAGAGCAGCGCAGGCTGCAGGTTTGACGCCCATCCTGTGTATCGGCGAAACACTCGATCAACGCGAGACTGGGGTTACCGAGCAGGTAGTGGCGGAGCAGCTGGACGCGGTAATCGAACTAACGGGCGTGAACGCACTTTCCAGCTCGGTATTGGCTTATGAACCGGTATGGGCTATTGGAACCGGTAAAACTGCTACGCCGCAACAGGCTCAGGACGTCCACGCGTTTATCCGCAGCAGAATTGCGGCGCACGATCCCGCGGTGTCCGCCAAGCTGCGGGTCCTTTACGGGGGCAGCGTCAAGGCTAGCAACGCGGCCGAGCTGTTCTGCATGCCGGATATCGATGGCGGATTGATCGGCGGCGCCTCGCTTGTTGCCGATGAATTCGTCGCCATCTGCAATGCGGCAAAGAATTAACTCATCTGGAGCAGTCTTTGGAAACATTCATCTGGATATTGCACGTCGTGTCGGCTGTGGCAGTCATTGTTCTGGTTCTGCTGCAACACGGCAAAGGAGCCGATATGGGGGCTGCCTTTGGCAGCGGCTCATCGGGAAGCTTGTTTGGTGCCAGTGGCTCGGCAAATTTCTTGAGCAGGACAACGGGCGCGCTGGCTGCCGTCTTTTTCGTTACCAGTCTTGGCCTTACTTATCTTTCGACTAACAAGACCGAGAGTGGGGGGGTGATGGAAAAGGCGACGCAGGTTCAATCGAAGCCCGCAGAGCCGCCGCTTCCTCGTCCAACGGAAGAAGGAACCTCGAAGGCTACAGAGATACCAAAATAATTAAATGATGAGCTAGTTGAACAATTGACTACCGGCGCGTTCTAACTCGGTAGGTCTCGACTAGGACTCAAATTAAGCCGCCGACGTGGTGAAATTGGTAGACACGCCGTCTTGAGGGGGCGGTGGCGAAAGCTGTGCGAGTTCGAGTCTCGCCGTCGGCACCAGTTGAAATAGGGCTGGGAATCAGCGTAACAGTTGGATGTAAACCGTTGCCTGGTCTCTCTAGCTCTTTATTTTTAATCACGCGATGCTCGAAAATTATTTCCCTATCCTGTTATTCATCTTGATTGGCCTTGCCGTCGGCGTGGTGCCTATGGCACTGGGCTGGCTGTTCGCCCCCAATCGTCCTGACAGCGAGAAGCTGTCCCCATATGAATGCGGCTTCGAAGCATTTGAAGATGCGCGCATGAAATTTGACGTCCGCTACTATCTCGTGGCGATCTTATTCATTCTGTTCGATCTGGAGATCGCTTTCCTGTTTCCATGGGCAGTCGTTTTGAATGAGATCGGCTTGTTTGGTTTTGTCGCAATGGTAATTTTTCTGGGTATCCTTGTCGTTGGCTTTATCTATGAGTGGACGAAAGGCGCCCTGGAGTGGGACTAAGATTATGAGTGCGAACGGAGTGATGGACAAAGGTTTTATCACCACCAGTCTGGATTCGGTCATCAATTGGGGCCGTACCGGGTCTATGTGGCCGATGACTTTCGGGTTGGCATGCTGTGCGGTGGAAATGATGCAGGCCGGCGCTTCACGTTATGATCTCGACCGTTTTGGCATTGTATTTCGTCCAAGCCCGCGTCAATCGGACGTAATGATCGTCGCCGGCACCCTGTGCAATAAGATGGCCCCAGCGCTACGTAAAGTTTATGACCAGATGGCGGAGCCGCGGTGGGTGATATCCATGGGCTCCTGCGCCAATGGCGGCGGTTATTACCATTACTCTTACTCCGTGGTTCGTGGCTGTGACCGAATAGTGCCGGTGGACATTTATGTTCCCGGCTGTCCCCCCACGGCGGAAGCATTGCTCTACGGCATTATTCAGCTGCAGAACAAAATCCACCGCACCAATACTATTGCCCGTTAAGTAATATATGACGTCCTCTCGCCTGGAAACGCTCTCCTTTTGCCTGCAAAACGTACTGGCCGATAAGCTTGTCAGCGTGAGTACGCAATTGGGTGAGCTCACCGCAACGGTGCATCCGGCCGATCTGCTGCAGGTGATGGAAACCCTGCGCGACAATCCGGAATTACGTTTCGAGATGCTGATCGATTTATGCGGCGTGGATTACTCCGCCTACGGCTCTGAGTATGGCCCCCAGGATGACCGTATCGGCAAGCGTTTCGCTATCGTTTACCATTTGTTGTCGCTGGGTCATAACCACAGGTTACGACTCAAGACGTTTGCGGATGATGACGAATTTCCGGTTGTAGACTCAGTAATTGACATATGGCCGGCGGCCAACTGGTTTGAGCGCGAGGCGTTCGATCTTTACGGCATTGTTTTTACGGGTCATCCCGATCTGCGGCGTATTCTCACGGATTACGGCTTTATCGGTAATCCGTTCCGCAAGGATTTTCCGCTGAGCGGAAACGTGGAAATGCGTTACGACCCCGACCAGCAACGGGTGATCTATCAGCCGGTCAGCATCGAGCCACGACAGATCACGCCGAAGGTGATCCGCGAAGAACACTATGGGGATAGCGAATGAAGCCTGTATGGTCGTCTCCATTCTCCTGTTCCGTCCACAACGGCGCCTTCGAGCTTGCGTCGAAATTACCAGAGGTGGGCTGAAACATGGCTGAAATACGTAACTACACCATGAATTTCGGTCCGCAGCATCCTGCTGCGCATGGCGTCCTGCGGCTTGTGCTGGAACTGGACGGTGAGGTGATACAACGCGCTGATCCGCATATCGGTCTGCTGCACCGCGCAACTGAAAAACTCGCCGAGAACAAAACGTTTATACAGTCGGTTCCCTATATGGATCGGCTGGATTATGTCTCGATGATGTGCAACGAGCATGCCTACGTAATGGCGATCGAGAAACTGCTTAAGCTGGAAGTGCCGTTGCGCGCTCAATATATCCGTGTGATGTTCGACGAGATAACGCGAATACTCAACCATCTCTTGTGGCTAGGGGCCCATGCGCTGGACGTAGGGGCGATGACGGTATTTCTTTATGCTTTCCGCGACCGTGAGGACTTGATGGACTGCTATGAGGCGGTATCGGGGGCCAGAATGCATGCGGCCTACTATCGGCCGGGTGGGGTCTATCGTGATTTGCCGGCATCCATGCCGAAATACGAGCCTTCCAAAATACATGACGAAAAAAGCACCCGGCTACGTAATGAAAATCGCACGGGCTCGCTGTTGGACTTTATAGAAGACTTTACAAACCGGTTTCCGACCTATGTGGATGAGTACGAAACGCTGTTGACCGATAACCGGATATGGAAGCAGCGGCTTGTAGGTATTGGGGTGGTATCCCCGGAGCGTGCCAAGGCGCTGGGCTTCACAGGTCCCATGCTGCGCGGTTCGGGCGTGGAATGGGATTTGCGGAGGAAGCAACCCTATGAGGTTTACGATCAAATGGATTTTGATATACCGGTGGGCGTGAACGGAGACTGTTACGACCGCTATCTGGTTCGAATTGAAGAATTCCGCCAATCGAATCGTATCATCAGGCAGTGCGTCGAATGGCTGCGCAAGAACCCGGGGCCGGTCATCACCGACAATCATAAGGTCGCACCGCCTGCTCGCGTGGAAATGAAACAGAACATGGAAGAGCTGATTCATCATTTCAAACTCTTTACCGAAGGCTTCCACGTTCCTCCGGGTGAGGCCTATGCCGCGGTCGAACATCCTAAAGGTGAATTCGGGATCTATCTGGTATCGGATGGCGCCAACATGCCATACCGCCTGAAAATCCGCGCCCCCGGATTTCCTCATTTGGCGGCCCTCGATGAAATGTCCAGGGGGCATATGATCGCGGATGTGGTCGCCATTATCGGTACACAGGATATCGTGTTCGGGGAAATCGACCGATAAGCTTATTTACGGTTAACGGCTATCAAGATGTTAAGTGCAGAATCCATAGAAAAAATTGATCATGAGCTGGCTAAATACCCAGCTGATCAACGCCAGTCGGCGGTAATGTCGGCGCTCGCCATTGCTCAGGATGAGAAAGGGTGGCTAGCCACCGAAACAATGGATTTTATTGCCCATTATATTGGCATGCCGCCTATCGCAGTGTATGAGGTCGCGACCTTTTACAACATGTACAATTTGCAGCCTCTGGGCAAATACAAGATCACCATTTGTACGAATCTGCCTTGCGCGCTGTCCGGTGGCAATGACGCTGCGGCGCATATGAAACAAAAGTTGGGCATCGGTTTTAATGAAACGACCACGGACGGGCTGTTTACGTTGAAAGAAGGTGAATGCATGGGCGCCTGCGGCGACGCGCCCGTGCTACTGGTTAATAACAAACGTATGTGCAGTTTCATGTCCAATGAGAACATTAACCAATTGCTGGAGGAGTTGAGCAAATGACCCAGCCTACCCAGGTGTTATTGGCCGGGTTGAACCCCTCGGACCCAAATGACTGGCGTCTCCAGAATTACCAGCAGCGCGAGGGTTATGTTGCGCTGAGAAAAATCCTTGAGGAAAAGATACCACCTGAAAAAATCATAGAGGAAGTAAAAAAATCGGCCCTGCGTGGCCGTGGCGGCGCAGGGTTTCCGACCGGATTGAAGTGGAGCTTCATGCCCAAGCAGTATGAGGGCGATAAATACCTGGTGTGCAATTCGGATGAGGGCGAGCCCGGCACTTTCAAGGACCGCGACATCATGCGCCACAATCCGCATATCCTGATCGAAGGCATGGCTATCGGCGCATATGCCATGGGTATCAAGGCGGGCTACAACTATATACATGGCGAAATTTGGGACACGTACGAACGGATGGAAGAGGCGGTCGAGGAGGCGCGGGCGGCCGGGTGGCTGGGAAAAAATATCCTCGGTTCGGATTTCAGTTTCCAGTTATATAACCATCATGGTTACGGCGCCTATATCTGCGGCGAGGAAACGGCGCTGCTCGAATCATTGGAAGGAAAGAAAGGCCAACCCCGCTTCAAGCCGCCGTTTCCAGCAAGTTTTGGCCTCTATGGCAAGCCAACCACCATCAATAATACCGAGACGTTTGCCTCGGTGCCCTGGATCATTCGAAATGGTGGCGAGAAATTTTTGCAGCTGGGAAAGCCCAACAATGGCGGGACGAAACTTTTTTCGGTTTCGGGTCACGTCAATAAGCCCGGCAATTATGAGGTCCCGTTGGGCACACCGTTTAAGACACTGCTGGAAATGGCCGGCGGCATGCGTGGCGACCGGAAACTGAAGGGCTGCATTCCGGGCGGCTCATCCATGCCGGTATTGCCAGGCGACATCATGATGGAGACGGACATGGACTACGATTCCATCGCCAAGGCGGGATCCATGCTGGGTTCCGGCGCGGTCATCATAATGGACGAAACGACCTGTATGGTAAGAGCCCTGGAGCGGCTTTCATACTTTTATTATGAGGAATCCTGCGGTCAATGCACGCCTTGCCGGGAGGGCACGGGTTGGCTTTATCGCGTGGTGCACCGCATCGAAACCGGTAAGGGGCGGATGGAGGATCTGGATCTCCTCAACAGCGTCGCCGACAATATTCAGGGGCGAACCATTTGCGCGCTGGGCGATGCCGCGGCCATGCCGGTGCGTGCCATGATCCAGCATTTTCGGGACGAGTTCGCCTATCATATTGAGCACAAGAAATGCCTGGTGTAACCGGAATAGCAGGGTCAAGGGCAAAGTGGCTTTTTTCTCGTTCGCATCCCGCTCATTAATACTAAAGCATGCAACCGATGATCAATTTTGAAATAGACGGTAAAGCGGTCTCCGTTCCGAAGAATGCCACCGTAATGGATGGCGCCAATGAGCTGGGTATATTCATTCCGCATTTCTGCTATCACAAGAAACTGTCCATCGCGGCCAATTGCCGGATGTGTCTAGTACAGGTGGAGAAGGCCCCCAAGCCCTTGCCTGCGTGCGCGACGCCGGCCATGGAAGGCATGAAGGTATTCACCCACTCAGGCCAGGCTGTCACGGCACAAAAAGGCGTGATGGAATTCCTGCTCATAAATCATCCATTGGATTGTCCCATTTGTGACCAGGGGGGTGAATGCCAGCTGCAGGACCTGGCGGTTGGGTATGGGTCGAGTTCCTCGCGTTATACCGAGGCCAAGCGCGTTGTGGCGAACAAGAATCTGGGGTCGTTGATTTCCACCGACATGACTCGATGTATTCATTGCACCCGTTGCGTGCGCTTTGGTCAGGAAATCGCGGGAATCATGGAACTCGGCATGGCGGGTCGGGGCGAGCATGCTGAGATCCTGTCGTTTGTTGGCAGCACCGTGGATTCGGAGTTGTCGGGCAATATGATCGACCTCTGTCCGGTCGGAGCTTTGGTCAGCAAGCCATTCCGCTATTCGGCGCGTACATGGGAATTGTCGCGCAGGAAATCCATTAGCCCGCACTGCGGTCTGGGTTCCAATCTGGTGGTCCAGGTCAAGCAGAACCGCGTAATGCGCGTGCTGCCGCGCGAGAATGAAGCAATTAACGAATGCTGGATATCGGATAAGGACCGTTTTTCCTACGAGGGATTGAACTCCGAGGAGCGCTTGACCAAGCCGATGATAAAGCGTGGGGGTCAATGGCAGGAATGCGACTGGCAAACCGCGCTGGAATTCGTTGCGAACGGGTTGAATACGGTCAGGGAGAGGCATGGAGCACAGCATATCGGCGCATTGGCTTCTCCCCACAGCACGCTTGAAGAACTTTATTTGTTGCAGAAACTCGTCCGGGGACTGGGCAGCGAAAATGTCGATCACCGTCTGCGCCATTCGGATTTCCGCGCAGATGCATACCTGCAGGGTATACCGTGGCTGGGGATGCCCATCGCCGATATTTCCGGCTTGAAATCAGCGCTGATCATTGGAAGCATTCTTCGCAAGGATCACCCCCTCCTTGCGCAGCGTTTGCGTCAGGCGGTGAAGCATGGTGCGCAGTTGAATCTGATCAATCCCGTAGATGATGATCTGCTTTGCAAGGTAGCGAATCGCGCCATTGTTGACCCTGCCGCCACGGTGCAGATGTTGGCGCAGGTGCTGAAAGCCGCCGCCGAGTCGAAAGGAGCGCAAATTCCCGGCGGCGCCGCAGAGTCGCTGAGCTCCGTCAATGTGAGCGATACCGCGCGCGCCATCGCGGAAAGTCTTATCAACAGCAAGCCGGCGGCGATTTTTCTCGGCAACCTGACCCAGCATCATCCGCAATACGCTGACATACATGCCCTGGCGCAGCAGGTTGCGCAAATTACCGAGGTGCAGTTCGGCATCCTGGGTGAGGCCGCAAACAGCGTAGGCGCCTACATTGCCGGCTCAATTCCCGGGCGTCATTCCCCCGCGGAAACGACGGGCAATGCGCATGAGAGTGCATCGGTCGGCCTTGATGCCTCTCAAATGGTAGGGATGAACCGCCCCGAGGCGTGCCGAGCCTTCATTCTGATGAACCTGGAACCGGATCTGGACAGTTATGATCCACAGCAGACCGCGCGGGCACTAGGCGAGGCAGAGCTGGTGGTAATGATGACCACATACAAAAGCGATGCAATCCTTCAAAGCCGTTACACGGATGTGTTGCTGCCTATTTCTCCGTTTACGGAAACTTCCGGCACTTTCATCAGTACTGAAGGCAGGATCCAAAGTTTCAATGGGGTCGTGGCTCCTCTCGGCGAGACACGCCCGGCATGGAAGGTGCTGCGTGTGCTTGGCAATATGATGCAGATTGAGGGCTTTGGTTACGAAACACCGGAGCAGGTGCGTGCGGAGATTCTACCGCCTGGATACGATATCACCGCTCGTCTCGACAATAATTTGAGAAGTTTTACGGTAGGAAATGTCCTGCCAGTGGGGCAGGGGGCAGGTACCCAGCGCATAGGCGAGGTGCCGATTTACCAGGCCGATCCCATCGCGCGCCGCGCTGAATCGCTGCAGCGCACACGCGATGCTGCCGAGCCAATGGCATGGATGCCAGGGGATTTGATGGACAAACTCGGCATTCGTCCAGGGGAAAGCGTCAGGCTGAAACAGGGTGAAGGTGAGGCGCACCTTACTGCGGCGCGAGACGACAAGCTTCCTGCCAACTGTGTGCGCGTAGCTTCGGCACATCCGCTGACGGCGGCGCTGGGCGGAATGTTCAGTGAGATCACTATCGAAAGATTGTGATGGAATAGACCGGGATGATTTGATGGAATACGCGCAACAATTATTTGGCGATTTTTTCGGCCCCGAGTGGGGCCCGGCTCTGTTCCTCGTGACGAAGAACGTGTTGTTAATCGTTGCCATAATACTGCCCCTGATGCTCGCGGTGGCCTATCTTACGTTTGCCGAACGCAAGATTATTGGTTTCATGCAATTGCGTGTCGGACCCAACCGGGTCACTTTCTTTGGTATTCCATGGCTGGGCGGCTGGGCGCAACCAATCGCGGATGCGGTCAAGGCCGTGATGAAAGAAATCATCATTCCCAGCGGGGCCAACAAGTTTTTGTTCGTACTCGCGCCGGTGTTGACGTTCGCCCCTGCGCTGGCGGCGTGGGCAGTGGTGCCTTTTTCTCCCGAGGTGGTATTGGCGGACGTCAATGCTGGTCTGCTCTATATTCTGGCGATGACCTCGATGGGGGTTTATGGGGTGATTATCGCGGGCTGGGCATCAAACTCCAAGTATGCATTTCTCGGCGCAATGCGTTCTGCCGCCCAGGTTGTTTCGTATGAGCTGGCGATGGGCTTTGCGCTGGTATGTGTGCTGATGATGTCGCACAGCTTGAATCTGGGAGACATCGTCAAGGGGCAGCAGGGCGGCAGTTTGCTCAATTGGTACCTCGTTCCGCTATTTCCCATGTTCTTGGTGTATTTCATCTCCGGCGTGGCGGAGACCAATCGCGCGCCCTTCGATGTGGCCGAGGGTGAGTCTGAAATCGTAGCGGGCTTCCATGTCGAGTATTCAGGCATGGCGTTTACGGTGTTTTTCCTGGCGGAATATGCCAACATGATCCTGGTGGCAACGCTTGCCAGTATCATATTTCTGGGCGGCTGGCTGCCTCCACTCAACGTCGCCCCGTTTACGCTGGTTCCCGGTTTCATTTGGCTGGTCATGAAGGTGGCGTTTTTGCTGTTTTGTTTTCTATGGTTCCGTGCTACGTTCCCCCGCTACCGCTATGACCAGATTATGCGGCTGGGTTGGAAAGTTTTCATTCCCATTACCCTTGTCTGGATATTGCTGGTGGGCCTGGTGATGCAGCTTCCGTCATCGCTGCGCGACGCATTCCCTCTTAATTTGTGGTTCCACTGAGAAAGGGAAAAGCCATGAACCGTATCAAGGATTTTTTCCGTACTTTCCTGCTGTTTGAGCTGCTCAAGGGCATGATGCTGACCGGCAGGTATTTGTTTGCACGCAAAATCACGGTTTACTTTCCAGAGGAAAAGACACCGATGTCTCCCCGTTTCCGCGGGCTGCATGCGTTGCGCCGTTACCCAAATGGCGAAGAGCGCTGTATCGCGTGCAAGTTGTGCGAAGCGGTCTGTCCGGCTCTCGCAATTACAATAGAATCGGAGCAGCGCGAGGATGGCACGCGCCGCACCACGCGGTATGACATCGATCTTACAAAATGCATATTCTGCGGTTTCTGCGAGGAATCCTGTCCCGTGGACTCGATTGTTGAGACTCGTATTCTCGAATATCACGGTGAAAAGCGCGGCGACCTCATCTATACGAAAGAGATGCTCCTGGCCGTCGGAGATCGATATGAGGAACAGATCGCGAAGGACAGGGCAGCGGATGCGGGCTACCGCTAGACTTCGCGGCTGAGCTACCGGTGGAGACTTTTATACGGTTGAAATCGGTCGCGTTATAGGCTGCTAGAGAAATTTATCGCTTATATACCAGTCGCGTGCGGGCGCTTAATTGCTCTGCGAGTAATCGCTGAGCGCCGCGTTTGCTTATCCCGCGTCGGCTGGGGGGCAGATGAACTTACTTAGAACCCGGAATTTATAGAAGTGCCCACATGAGCTTTCAAGATATAATTTTTTACTTTTTTTCGACCGTACTGGTGTTGGCTGCCCTGGGGGTGATTACCGCTCGAAATCCGGTGCATGCGGCATTATTACTGGTGCTGGCTTTTTTTACCTCCTCGGGGCTTTGGCTGTTGCTAGAGGCGGAATTTCTCGCCATCACGCTGGTGTTGGTGTATGTCGGCGCAGTGATGGTGTTGTTTCTGTTCGTTGTGATGATGCTGGATATCAATATCGACAGGTTGCGTGAAGGATTCCTGAAATGGTTCCCTTTTGGAGCGTTGCTGGCGGTCGTGATGGCGGCCGAGATGGCCATGGTGCTGATGGGCAAGCAATTCGGAATTGAGGAAATGCCGGCTCCGCCGTCTCGCGGCGCCGACTATAGCAATACCAAGGAACTGGGTCGTCTGATTTATACGGAATATGTTTACGCCTTTGAGTTGGCAGCAGTTATCCTGCTGGTGGCGATCGTCGCCGCCATCGCACTGACCCTGCGGCATCGCACGGGGATCAAGTCTGTAGACGCGGCGAAACAGGTGGCGGTAAAACGCGGGGATCGGATACGGATGGTGTCCATGCCGTCCGAGAAGAAAGAATAAAAAGCAAGTGCATATTTATGTCCTGAAAAGGGGGCGCTAGTTTGGTTTCGTTATCCCATTACCTTGTTCTCGGGGCGATTCTGTTCGCTATCAGCATTGTCGGTATTTTCCTGAACAGGAAGAACGTGATCATCCTGCTGATGGCGATCGAGCTGATGCTGCTCGCGGTGAATATGAATTTCGTCGCGTTTTCGCATTACCTCCAGGACGCATCGGGGCAAATCTTCGTGTTCTTCATTCTTACCGTGGCTGCGGCGGAGTCGGCTATTGGCCTTGCAATACTAGTAGTGCTGTTTCGAAACCTGCGCACAATCAACGTGGACGATCTGGATAAGCTCAAGGGGTAAGTTGTCCGGTTGGAGGCCGCCGCGGGGGCGGACATTAACCGGGCAATATAAGAAAAACTGATTTTTCCATGACTGAGATGCAAAAACTTTATCTATTAGTGCCGCTGGCGCCCTTGGCGGGAGCGCTTGTCGCCGGGCTGTTTGGGCGCGTGATCGGCCCGTCTTGGAGCCATCGGGCTACCATTGCATTTATGCTCGTGTGCGTGGCCGGAGCTGTTGCCGTATTTCTGGATGTATTGAAAGGGAATATCTATAACGGCAGCGTTTACACCTGGATGACGGCCGGCGACACACGCTTCGAGATTGGATTTCTTATCGACCGGCTCTCGGCAGCCATGATGGTGGTAGTGAGCTTCGTATCGCTCATGGTGCACATCTATACAATTGGTTACATGCACGGGGACCCGGGTTATCAGCGTTTTTTCAGCTACATCTCGCTTTTCACGTTCTCGATGTTGATGCTGGTGATGTCCAACAACTTTCTTCAGCTTTTCTTTGGCTGGGAAGCGGTCGGACTGGTTTCCTATCTGCTGATCGGCTTCTGGTATACGAGGCCCTCCGCGATCTACGCCAATTTGAAGGCGTTCCTTGTCAATCGCGTAGGCGATTTCGGTTTCCTTCTGGGCATTGGCCTGGTACTTGTGTACTTCGGTACGCTGGATTACGCGGCAGTATTCGCCCAGGCTCCGCAGGTGGCGACGCAGACGATCGAGATCATTCCCGGCACGCCGTGGGCGGTATTGTCTGCAGTCTGCATTCTATTGTTCGTCGGGGCAATGGGTAAATCGGCGCAATTTCCGCTGCACGTATGGCTGCCCGATTCGATGGAAGGCCCCACGCCTATTTCCGCGCTGATTCATGCCGCAACAATGGTGACCGCCGGTATTTTCATGGTGGCGCGCATGTCCCCGCTCTTTGAATTAACCGAAACCGCACTGTCGTTCATACTGGTCATTGGCGGCATAACAACGCTTTTCATGGCGCTGGTTGCAATTGTGCAGCACGATATCAAGCGCGTGGTTGCATATTCCACGCTCTCACAGCTGGGTTACATGACGGTGGCGCTCGGCGCTTCGGCCTATTCCGCTGCGATTTTTCACCTCATGACTCATGCCTTTTTCAAGGCGGTGCTGTTTTTGGGAGCGGGATCGGTCATTATCGCAATGCACCACGAGCAGGACATGCGCAAGATGGGCGGACTCAAGAAGTATATGCCCATTACCTACGGGACAATGTTCATCGCAGCCCTGGCAAGCGCCGGCGTCCCTGGGTTTTCGGGCTTCTTTTCCAAGGACACCATCATTGAGGCAGTGTATTTCGCAAACATCCCTGGCGCCGGCTTCGCTTATTTCTGCACCGTGACCACGGTATTCATCACCGCGTTTTACACCTTCCGCCTAATGTTTATGACTTTTCACGGCAAGCCCCGGATGGACCATCATACTCAAGAGCATCTGCATGAGTCACCTTGGGTAGTAACGGTTCCGCTGGTGGCGCTTGCGATACCCTCTATCGGTGCGGGCTGGCTGATCGGACCGATGTTGTTCGGCGGGTATTTTGGTGATGCCATACAAATCTTGCCGCAGCATGAAGCAATGGCGAAGCTGTCGTCGGAATTTCACGGTGTGCTGGCGATGATGACTCACGCATTTGCCACGCTACCCTTCTGGCTATCAGTAGGTGGCATTTTCGTCGCCTGGTATTTGTATCTGGTCAAACCCGACTTGCCCGCGAAAATAAAAAGCGCGGCAGGACCATTTTCTGTGCTGCTCGATCGTAAATATTTTATCGACGAATTCTATTCCTGGCTCTTCGCCGGGGGGGCGCGCGCGCTTGGGCAGGGGCTATGGAAATTCGGCGACGTAAAAGTGATTGATGGATTCTTCGTTAATGGAACAGCGCGGGTGGTGGCCGGAACTGCCGTGCTGATACGCCGCTTCCAGTCCGGCTATATCTATCATTATGCGTTCACGATGATCGTGGGTGTATTCGTATTGATGAGTGTGTGGTTGTTCGGGTCGTGAACCAATAAAAGTAAAACGTCGTTAAGGGTTTCGGCTCCGCATCTCTGCGTGACAAAATGAACAAAACGGAATAAAAATGCTGTTTGGCCTTCCCTTGTTAAGTCTGATCGTCTGGCTGCCGATTGCGGCTGGAATTGCAGTACTCGCGACCGGTGGCGACCGGAATGCCCAGTTGGCAAGATGGATCGCGCTCATCGGTTCGATAGCGGGGTTTCTGGTTGCGATTCCCCTTTATACCCAGTTTGATCCGTTAACGAACGCGATGCAGTTCGTTGAGCACAGCCCCTGGATCGAACGATTCAATGTTCATTACCACATGGGCGTGGATGGCATCGCGATGCCATTGATCCTGCTTAATTGCTTCACCACGCCGCTGGTGGTCATCGCCGGATGGGAGGTGATAAGCAACCGGGTTTCCCAATACATGGGCGCGTTCCTGATCATGTCCGGGATCGTCAACGGGGTTTTCTCATCCCTCGATGCAGTTCTGTTTTATGTATTCTGGGAAGCTTCACTGATTCCGATGTTTCTCATTGTTGGCGTCTGGGGTGGGCCCAACCGGGTATACGCGGCAATCAAGTTTTTCCTGTATACGCTGCTCGGCTCACTGTTGATGCTCGTAGCATTCATCTACCTCTATCATGTCTCCGGTGGCAGTTTTTCAATCCTTGACTATCACAAACTGCCATTGCCGCTTACGCCGCAAGTGCTCATATTTATCGCATTTCTGTTGGCGTTTGCGGTAAAGGTCCCGATGTGGCCGGTCCACACATGGCTGCCGGACGCACACGTGGAAGCGCCCACAGGCGGATCGGTAGTGCTGGCGGCGATACTGTTAAAAATGGGGGGGTACGGTTTCCTGCGCTTCTCGCTACCCATCGTTCCCGACGCCAGCCACCAACTTTCCAGCATGATGATTGTATTGTCCCTGCTTGCGGTGGTTTATATTGGACTGGTAGCGTTGGTGCAGGCGGATATGAAAAAGCTCATTGCCTATTCATCGGTCTCGCACATGGGCTTCGTTACCCTGGGCTTTTTCCTGTTCAACGATTATGGCGTCGAAGGCGCGATGGTGCAGATGATTTCGCACGGCTTTGTTTCGGCGGCGATGTTTCTGTGCGTAGGCGTTATGTATGATCGGCTGCATTCGCGGCAAATCGCGGATTACGGCGGCGTGGCCAACAAGATGCCTATGTTTGCAGCGTTTTTCATGCTATTTGCCATGGCCAATTCGGGCTTGCCCGGTACGAGCGGTTTCGTGGGGGAATTCATGGTCATCATGGCCGCGATCAAGGTGAATTTCTGGTACGCGTTTCTTGCCGCAACCACCCTTATCTTCGGTGCTGCTTATACACTCTGGATGTACAAGCGTGTGGTTTTCGGTGCTGTGACACATCCCGGGGTGGAAGGGCTCAGGGACATCAACCCTCGGGAGATCGTAATCCTGGCGGTCCTTGCAGCAGCCGTACTGGGGATGGGTCTCTATCCGTTGCCGTTGCTGGAAGTAATGCACACCACGGTAGACGACTTGCTGGCACACGTTGCTCGCAGCAAGCTTTAGGAAATATGAAATGGGTCTCGCCTGTTTGAGGATGATATGAATTTTTCGCCGCCTGACTTTGCCCCCGCATATCCAGAAATCTTTCTGTTGGTAATGGTTTGCGTGGTGCTACTGGCCGATCTGGCGTGGGGCGGGAAGAAATCCTACCTCGCCTATTCGCTGGCGCAGTTGTCCTTGTTTGGCTGCCTGCTGATCACTTTTGCCACTTCGGAACCCGGCGTCGTGTACACATTCTCTGGAATGTTCGTGGATGACCCAATGGCCGATCTGCTGAAGCTGCTGGTATATCTTACCGTTTCAGCGGTCCTGGTCTATTCACGGGAATACATCACGGAACGTGGCATGCTCAGTGGCGAGTTTTTCAGCCTGGCGCTGTTTGCGACACTGGGCATGATGGTGATGATCTCCGCCAGCCATTTTTTGACGCTTTACCTGGGGCTGGAGTTGCTGTCATTGTCGCAATATGCAATGGTGGCGATGAGACGGGAGTCAGTAGCGGCGACCGAAGCGGCCATAAAATTCTTTGTCCTCGGCGCACTGGCGTCCGGTTTCCTGTTGTATGGCATGTCGATGATATATGGTGCGACAGGCTCACTCGATATCGCCCGGGTGGTCGAAGTCATTCAGGGCGGGGTAAGCAACCATGCCGTGCTGGTGGTGGGGCTGGTCTTCATCGTGGCGGGCATCAGCTTCAAGTTGAGCGTGGCGCCGTTTCACATGTGGGTCCCGGACGTCTATGAGGGCGCCCCGACCGCCGTCGCGCTATTTATCGGCTCGGCGCCCAAATTCGCCGCGTTCGGCTTCATCATGCGGTTGCTGGCGGAAGGTTTGGGCGGTCTGGCGGGGGACTGGCAGGACATGCTCATCATTCTGGCCGTGATGTCCATGATAATCGGCAATTTCGCCGCCATTGCTCAGACCAACATCAAGCGTATGCTGGCGTATTCGACCATATCGCATATGGGATTCGTGCTGCTTGGCATCATCGCGGCGGATGGAAATGGCTATAGCGCCGCAATGTTCTACATCGTGGTTTATGTGCTGATGACGCTCGGCACTTTCGGCATGATCATGCTTCTGTCACGTGCGGGCTTCGAGGCGGACAAGTTAGACGACTTCAAAGGATTGAACCGGCGTAACCCCTGGTATGCGTTTATTACCCTGCTGTTGATGTTCTCCATGGCTGGCATTCCGCCCACGGTTGGTATTTATGCCAAGCTGTCGGTGCTGGAGGCGGTATTAAACGCGGGTTACGTGTGGCTGGCAGTTTTGGCCGTGCTTCTCTCGCTGGTGGGTGTGTTTTACTACCTGCGCATCGTTAAATTGATGTACTTCGATGAGCCGGAAACCAATGCGTTGATCAGGCCGCAGGGCGACGTTAAATTATTGATAAGCGCAAATGGAATCGCAATACTTGCGTTCGGAGTTTTTCCGCAGACATTGATTGCGCTTTGTGCTTACGCAATACAGCAATCGATCTAGTACGCAGCGGCGGGATTAAGGTGTAAGGAGCAGCTTCTCAGGCGAGAAACGGGCCAAGATAAGAGTTTTGCATCTCCATTCCGTCCGGTCGTCTTTCGTTCCCTGGGAACCTTTCTGAGGCGTCGCGACGGAAACTCTTCTCCGATTATTATAGCGGGGCGGCACAAAAAACCGATGGTGTCCATGGGCACTTGGGCGTGCGTCCTTGTTGTCCGCAGCGAATGCTAGTGATCCCCAGCGGGGCAATCAAGTTTGCGTCGGCGACGGGCTAGCGCGCCGATTACTCCCAGCCCCGCCAGCAACAGGGCATAGCTTTCCGGTTCCGGTATTGCTGCTATCGTGTTGGAAAACGAACTGCTCAAATCGTTAAAATTCCGATCAAAGCTATTAAGCAAATCCTCGAAGCTCACCAGGGTGGTGTCTGGCAGCCAGTTATTCTGAGCTCTTGCATGAAATTCTCCATCAGGATTGAGTGAGGCCGGACCGGTGAAATAATCATGACCTGTATCAATCACATGCATACGGAGAGGCAGCGCCGTTCCACCGGCGAATACGCCGAGATCTCGTGTTTCACCGACGGATGAGGAACGACTGTTGAAGAGTAGAATGTCGTTTGCCGGGTTGCTGTCATTTCCCGGTTTACCCGAAGCGTCCAGCATGAGATATAAATCATTGCTAAAACTCGCTCCGCTTCCCTGGTAAGTGGCTGTGACCGAACCAGTCGAATTAACGAAGATTTGTTGGCCTTCTGTTCCCCCGGCAGGCACCGGGGCGGCGAGAGCAGAAATTGATCGAGCAGGCTTGAGCGCTATGCCGTCAGCCTCTGGAGGGACCGGCGCGGCGTGGGCTGAAACGGATGCCATACAGGCCAGAAGCACTACAGTTGACGAGCGAAATGCCAATTTCATATAAGGCCTCTCTTGGTTGAATTCGTGTTAAAGCCACTCTGATATAGGAAAATAGGCCTTAAATAAAGTCCCGGCAATAGGCCGACCGGCCTATATAAAAGTCTGTGGTAGGTAGGCGCAGAACTCCGAAAGGCCGGTTAACCTTCCACGTGTGCGAACGCTCCGGGTCTTTGAAAAGAACACCCGGGAGGAGAACACCGCAAGCTCCCTGCTTCGAAAAAGCGACCTTAAAAACTATCTTTCATATGCATACTCCCTGACATGGAAGCGGGAGCGATGGACTGTCATGCCGGTCTGACCCTCTTTGATTGTGAGAGATCCTCCCTTTCAGGCCCGAGGGGTCAAAATCTGTGGAGGCAACTAATAATTGCAGACGCTTATGGAAGCGTCCGTTAGCCGTTGACAAGGTCTCTTATAGCTGACGCAATAAATCACACTTCTCGCCGCGTTCGGCTTCATCATACGTTTGCTGGCGGAAGGTCTGGGCGGTCTGGCGGGGGACTGGCAGGACATGCTCATCATTCTGGCCGTGATGTCCATGATAATCGGCAATTTCGCCGCCATCGCTCAGACCAACATCAAGCGTATGCGGGCGTATTCAACCATATCGCATAGTTTCGTGCTGCTCGGCATTATCGCGGCGGATGGAAGTGGCTATAGCGCCGCAATGTTCTACGTCATGGCTTATATGCTGATGACGCTCGGCAATTTCGGCGCGATCATGCTGCTGTCACGTGGGGGCTTTGAAGGAAGCTGACAAGCTTGACGACTTCAAGGGGTTGAACCCGCGTAACCCCAGGTATGCGTTTATACCCTGCTGTTGATGTTCTCCATGGCTGCCATTCCGCCCACGGTTGGTATTTATGCCAAGCTGTCGGTGCTGGAGGCAGTGTTAAATGCGGGTTACGTGTGGCTGGCAGTTTTGGCCGTGCTTCTCTCGCTTGTCGACGTGTTTTACTACCTGCGTATCGTTAAACTGATGTACTTCGATGAGCCGGAAACCAACGCGTCGATTGCGACGCAGGGGGACGTCAAATTAATTGATAAGCGCGAACGGAATCGCAATACTTGCGTTCGGAGTTTTTCCGCAGACATTTTTTGCGCTTTGCGGGTACGCGATACAGCACTCCATATAGCGTAGGTTCCCGCCGTTCCATGCCCGCAGCCATTGGTCCGATCGGTTGTGGGTACGGCAAGATGATGCCCCTTCCGATATCACATTTCAAGACTCGGTCCTTACCTCGGCATCTTATTTCTCAGTTTCAGGTAGTCTCGGGTGTCAATAAACGAGCGGGCAACTGAGGGGGTTCAAAGTGGTGCTCAAAAACGTATCACGACTGGTTGTTTAAAGGAATCTGCGGTTATGACCGTACCTGTTTTCAGGTTCAGTCATCGACTGGCACAGCTCGAATTTCATCAATTCTCTGGGTAATAACACTGTCCTCAACTCAAAAGCTTGTCCCCAACTTTACTTTTTTTCTGCCATAGATTGGCATTTATCAATAAATGCTTGCCGCTCAGCTTCAGTCTTGAAAGTTGGAAGAATCGACTGCATTCCTCCGCCGGAACAATTGGTTGAATTTATTTCAGGAGCGCCGTCCCCACCACCACAACTAATTAAAGTGGCACTAAGAGCAATAATAAATACAAGATTTTTGGAACTCATTAATTCTTCCTCTTTCAAAATCATCAATAATATGGCGTGGACGCAGGTCCGAAGTGTAACAACTCTTGGTTGCCTAGTATAGCTCAGCCACGATCCGAAGAATATCTCATAAGGAGTTCTGAAGCCCGGCAGTTTGCCGTGATCCGTGGTTGGATTGCGCTACACCGCTTCTTCCCATCGGTCTGTACGCAAGGCGGTCTTCGAGGGAGTTTTGTTTTGGTCCGCTACCCCGGCAGGCGAGCGCCTAATGTTTGAACTTCGCGCAGTTCAGATGGCCAACAACGGCTGACCCTCAAACGTTAAGCAGCGTTACCGGGAAACCTGGCTATCTGCGATGTCTCGGTCCGAGACATCGACGTCCTGACAGGGCTCGAATGTATCCGTAATTACTCCGCCCACACATGCCCGCGATTGCGGTCCGTTGTTTACTAAAGGCCTATCCGTCCCTGTTAAGGCTTTCTGTAGCTGATCCGATAAATTACCCCGGCAAAATCATCGGAAACGAGCAATGCGCCGTCCGGCATGACGAGCATATCGACCGGTCTGCCCCAGGCGTTTTCCTGTTCTAGCCAGCCTTCTGCGAACACCTCCTGCTTGACTACCTTGTTGTTCTTCAGCTTTACCACCCGGAGGCGATAGCCGATCTTGTTGCGGCGATTCCACGAGCCGTGTTCGGCGACGAAAATACTGTTGCGGTACTCCGCCGGGAACATGCTTCCGGTATAGAAGCGCATGCCTAGCGGCGCGACATGCGGTTCGAATTTGGCCACCGGCGGGGTAAGCTTGCCGCAATCCCGCTTGGCCCCATACTTGGGATCCGGGATATCGGCATGGCAATAAGGGTACCCAAAGTGCATATCCTTGCGCGGCGCGTGGTTGAGTTCGTCAGGCGGAAGATTGTCGCCCATCCAGTCCCGGCCATTATCCGTGAACCATAATTCCTTTGTCGCCGGATGCCAGTCGAAACCCACCGAATTGCGCACGCCCCTTGCGAACACTTCATAACCTGTACCATCCGGCCTGATGCGCGAGATCAACGCAAAACTGTCTGCCGGTTCACAGATATTGCAGGGCACGCCCACCGCCACGTATAACAGGTTGTCCGGGCCAAACCCGATATATTTTCCGCCGTGATGTTTCTCGCTGGGATAAGTATCGGTCACTACCGTCGGCTTTACGGACTGGCCGGGTTTTGTTTCTATGTCATCAAAACGCAGGATTCTGTTGATTGCGGAGACATATAGCGCGCCGTCCCTGAAAGCCACCCCGATAGGCATGCTGAGTCCGCTGGCAACGACTCTTACGTCGCGCGCCTTTCCCATATCGGTGATGGCGTACACGTTGCCTTCGGACGCGGATCCTGCGAATACCGTTCCATTTTTCCCCAGGGCCAGGCCGCGCGCATTGGGTACCTGGGCCCAGACGTCAATTGAAAAGCCCGGGGGCAGTTTGATCTTGTCCAGCGGCAGGGCGCTGTCTTGCGCGGCGGCTGGCACGCCGAAACAGAACAGCGATAAGATTATGAAACCAGTCAAAGTTTTCACGATTGGCATCGCTTCGGCTCCTGATATTGGGATATGAAAAACTCATCGCAGCAGAACGGATTTCAGCCTGTCTTTAATTAGCTGTCGTTTTTATATGGCTGTGCAACTTGAAAATTTACAACCCGCCCTCATTATTCTCTTGCATTTTTTTAGGAGAGAACCATGCAAGCCACAGCTACCAAGGAACATCTTAGTTTTCAGACTGAAGTCAAGCAGTTGCTCAACCTTATGATTCATTCCTTGTATAGTAACAAGGAAATATTTTTGCGCGAACTGATTTCCAATGCATCGGATGCCGCCGATAAACTACGCTTTGAAGGATTAACCGATGGGGCCCTCTATGAGTCCGACTCTGATCTCAAGATTCGCGTGAGCTATGACGTCGCCGCTCGCACCATTACCGTCGCAGACAACGGAATCGGCATGTCCCGGCAAGAGGTCATAGACCACATTGGCACCATCGCCAAATCCGGCACGCGCGAATTCTTCGGTTCATTGACGGGCGATCAGGCCAAGGATGCGCACTTGATAGGCCAGTTCGGTGTAGGTTTTTACTCCGCATTCATCGTCGCGGACAAGGTAACGCTTATCACGCGCCGCGCCGGCTTGACTCACGAACACGGCGTTCGCTGGGAATCAGCCGGAGAAGGCGATTATACGCTTGAGACAGTGGAGAAAACAGATCGGGGCACGCAAGTCGTCCTCCATCTGCGCGAAGGCGAGGACGATCTTTTGAACGGCTGGCGTCTGCGTTCCATCATCCGGAAGTATTCGGACCACATTACGCTTCCCATCGTGATGAAAAAAGAGGAGTGGTCTCAGGAAAAAAACGAAAACGTAATTACCGACGAGGACGAGACGGTAAATCAGGCGAGCGCGCTGTGGGCGCGGCCTAAAAGCGAAGTTACGCGGGAGCAATATGAGGAGTTCTATAAACACGTCGCGCATGATTTCGAGCCGCCTCTCGCCTATGTGCACGCGAGGGTAGAGGGTAAGCAGGAATATACGCAACTGCTCTACATTCCATCCCGTGCTCCGTTCGATTTATACGATCGCGAATCGCGCCACGGCATAAAACTCTATGTGCGGCGGGTATTCATAATGGATGACGCGAAACAGTTGCTGCCGAATTATCTGCGCTTCGTGCGTGGTGTGATCGATTCCAACGATCTGCCGCTGAATATCTCGCGCGAGATACTGCAGGAGTCGAAAGACATTGAAGCGATACGCGCGGGCGCGGTAAAAAAAGTGCTGGGACTGCTGGACGACATGGCGCAAAGCGAGCAGGAGGAGGAAAAGGCCAAATTCAAAACGTTCTGGAAGGAGTTTGGGCAGGTTGTCAAGGAGGGAGTGGCGGAGGATTTCGCTAACCGCGAAAGGATCGCCAAGCTGCTGCGTTTCGTCACCACCCATTCCGCCTCAGACGAGCAAACCGAGTCGCTGGCTGATTACGTCGGCCGAATGAAGGAAGGGCAGGAAAAAATTTATTATGTGACAGCTGAGACTCTGAAGGCTGCCAGAAACAGTCCGCACCTGGAAGTTTTCCGCAAGAAGGGTATCGAGGTGCTGTTGCTATCCGATCGGGTGGACGAATGGCTTGCGGCGAATTTGACCGAATTCGAGGGTAAGCACCTGCAATCCGTCGCTAAAGGCAGCCTAGACCTCGGCCAACTGGAGGACGAAGCGGAGAAAAAGGAGCAGGAGAAAGAAGCGGATGAATACAAGGAACTGACGGAGAAAATCAAGCATGTGCTTGGCGAGAGCGTCAAGGAAGTACGCGTGACCCTACGCCTGACGGAATCTCCCGCTTGCCTGGTTGCGGATAATCATGACATGAGCGGGAATCTGGAGCGCCTGCTTAAGTCGGCGGGACAAAAAGTGAGCCATGCCAAACCGATAATGGAAATTAATCCTTATCATCCCATGATTCAGCGCCTCAAATCGGAAGAGGCGCGCTTCGATGACTGGAGCCATGTTCTTTTCGACCAGGCATTATTGGCCGAAGGCGGTCAGCTTGAAGATCCTGCAAGTTTCGTAAAGCGAATAAATGAGCTCTTTTTGGCCAGTTCTGGCGGATCGGGCGGGCAGCAGGGCGGCTAAGAAGCAAGCGGAGCGGCGCCCCTGAAGAGTTCCCGATGCGCGGTGTCGTTGATCGCGACGACGGCGGGGTGCGTCAACCGTCGCTCAAGCGAAATGGCATAGAACTGCTCGGTCACCTCGTCGGTCTGGCCTATAGCGGTCACGCCGTGTTCGCGCTGAACCTCGTCGGCTATTACCGATGGGGCGATGAAAACGCCGATGCCGGCTTGGCCGAAAGCTTGCATCAGCGCGCTATCGTCAAACTCTCCCACGATGCGCGGCCGTAACTGACGTATGTCCAGCCAGCGCATCAGCGGTTCTCGCACGGCGGCCTCCTTGCCGGGAATCAGCAAGGGCGCTGCATCGAGGACACTGGGCCATGGTTGCTTCAGCTGCGCTGCAAGTCTGGGTTCGGCGAAAAAGGTGATGCCGCAGTCTCCAAGTTTATGACTGTAGCCTTTTACATTCGTCCCGGCGGGCATCGGCCGGTCCGCCAGGATCATGTCCAGGCGCTGGATCGCCAGTTCCACTGTCAGACGCACAAGCTTGTCTTCGCGACAGACCAGGCGAACCGGTTCCGTCAGCGCCGTGGCGGGGCTTAACAGCCGATATGCAATAGATTTTGGCACGGCATCATCGACCCCCACCCGGAATTGGATCGACACACTCTCAGGACGGCTGCGCAACGCTTCTTCCAGTTCGTTGCCAATCTGGAAGACCTCATCGGCGTAGGTGAGCGCAAGCCTGCCCGTTTCGGTCAATTCAAGCCGCCGTCCAACCCGCAAAAATAGTGCTACGCCCAGCGTCTCTTCCAGCAATCCGATTTGTCCGCTCAGGGTCTGCGGTGTAAGGTTCAGCCGCTCGCTTGCCCTGACGATGCTTCCAGCCTTGGCTACTGCCCAGAAATAGTGTAACTGTTTATAGTTAAGCATCGTAATGCCGATAAAAGATGCGATAATACTTCGTAAATCCCGATGATGTTATCAGAGAGATACTACTTTTATTGATGCAAATTTTACTCTAGACTGAGCTATACATTAGGTTGCCTCGTATTGAAATTTCCTATTTTGAAAATAAAGCGGCAGGTTCTTCGTTACTCTCTCCCCGGTGTATCATCTATTTGAGCAATTTGTCATCGGCAGCGGAAGCGGGGTTCATTTCTTTCGGAAACAACAAGGGTAGTAGATGCATATATCGCCCATTTTTCGCTTCCTGCTGAGCCTGTTTCTTGCCGTTTCTTCCACTGCCATCCTAGCTCAAAATCCTGCAACTGTACCTGTCATCACATCGCCACCGCCAACTTTCGGGCCAGCGCGCACTGCTCCGGAAATCCCTGCGCGGCCATCGGTGGCGCCGCCTCCTATCGATGCGCCGGTTGAAGCTCCCCCCTCTACTTCGGGAACGCCAGCGACGACACCGCCAGTGGCGCCACTTTCGCTCCCGGGGGCTCCGGCCCCTCCTGGGAAGATGTCTTTTGATACGATTCCGTCGGTAACCATACCTTCAGCGGCCGCTTCGGCGCCACCGCCGGGGGCGCTTTCCATCGAGGATCTGCAACGGCTGGGGCTGGAGGCCAACGGGTTGGTACGCGCGGCGCGATCGCAGATTAACATGGCCGAGGCGGGCGTAATCGGGGCTGCGGCCTACCCCAACCCGGAAGTTATTGTGACCGGCGGACCTCAGCACGCGCGGATTCCACAGGCCCTGCCGGCGACGAATCATCGTGCCGTTACCCTGATGCAGAACATCGAGAACCCCTTCCTGCGCAGCGCCCGTATCGGCGCAGCGGAGGCGGGGATAGAGGTCAGCGAGGCCAGCTTCCAGCAGGTACAGGCGGATCTGGCGGCACAGTTGCGGGTGCGTGCCTACGAACTGGTGCTGCGCCAGGAAATAGCGCGGATGGAAGGCAGCATTTTCGACCTGATGGAGGAGGTGAGGCGGCGCATCAGGGTGGGCGTGGGCGTGGGCGAAACTGCGCGCTTCGAGCTTATCAGAGCCGACGCAGAAGTGTTGAATGCGGCCAGCCGCAAGGAGGCGGCGGAGTTGAATGCGCTGCGTGCGCGCGTTGCGCTGATGCAGTTCACCGCGGGCGCGTTGAAACCTGACTTTATAATCAACGCATCCTTGTTCGATCCGGTCATTTTGCCTGCGCTTGAGGAATTGCGTGAGGAAGTGCCTACCGTAAATCCGGAAGTGGTGCGCCTGGAGGCCGAGGAGAATCGTGCGCGCCTGCGTATTAATCAGGAACGCGCTACCGTGTTTCCTTCAGTGCAAATTCTGCTCAGCAATTTTCAGGAAGCCCAGTACACGTCGAACACCGCTGGGTTCCACATTACTGTTCCGTTATTTTATCGCCGCCGTGGTGAGATCGACGCAGCTGTAGCGGATTCGGCACGCGTACGGCAAACGCTGGAATACCGGCGCTACGAGATAGGCCAGCTGCTTGAAGGTGCATGGCAGGCCCTGCAGATTGCGCGGCGCAGGGTTGAAATGTTCGAGGGCGGAATTATCAAGGAAGCGGAGAACGCGTTGCGTGTTGCGCAGGCGGCTTATCGCTTTGGTGAGCGTGGGCTGATTGATGTGCTCGATACCCAGCGCGTGCTGCGAGGGATACTTATGGACTCATTGCAGGCACGTTTTGATTTACAAGCGGCTGCTGCTGAAATCGACCGGCTGCGCGCACATTACCCGAGGGAGCAAGCCGCCGAATGAAACGTATGCTGTCGATCATGGGTTCCGTTGTAATTGCCGTGCTGCTCGTGGCTGCGTGTGATAAAGGCGAACCGTCCGGCTCTGCCGAAAAAAAAGCGGTACAGCAAGGTGACGAGAAAGCAAAGGATGTAAACGCCATAACGATCCGACCGGAGGTGGCGCCACGCATAAAAATAGGCTATCCCACCATGGTTGATCTCGCGGATAAAATACAGGTTCCGAGCCGCGTGGAAGTGGATGAAGAGAGGCTGGTACGTGTGGGGTCCTATGTAACGGGCCGGATTATTGATTTGTACGTTATGCTGGGTGACAACGTCAAGGTCGGCGCTCCGCTTGCCCGGATCACCAGCCCTGAATTGACCCAGGCACAGCTCGCCTATTTGCGTGCTTTTTCACGCTCAGTGCTGACGCAAAAAGCAGCAGAGCGCGCTCATCATTTGCTGGCGGCCGATGTGATTGCGGTTGCGGAAGTGGAACGGCGCGAATCCGAGCTGGAGGTTGCCCGTGCCGAGCTGGAGGCGGCGAAGGACCAGTTGCGCTTGCTGGGCGTAGACAGCGCTGTGTTGAAGGATCTTGCAAAGCAGGGGCATATCCTGCCCTCCGTTACCATCAATTCCACCCGGAGCGGTATTGTTATCGCTCGGAACGTGATCGTTGGGCAAGTCGTGCAACCAGCGGACCAGTTGTTTGGGGTGGCAGACCTCTCATCCGTCTGGGTGGTGGGAGATGTGCCGGAGCAGATCGCGCGCGATGTTCGGATCGGCCAGCATGTCGAAATTCACGT
The DNA here is from genome assembly GCF_033095785.1 of Nitrosospira sp. Is2. Taxonomy (GTDB): domain Bacteria; phylum Pseudomonadota; class Gammaproteobacteria; order Burkholderiales; family Nitrosomonadaceae; genus Nitrosospira. The sequence goes on from NZ_CP137134.1 coordinate 2,867,399, forward strand.
GCCGGCGCTCGGCGAGATCACTTTCGACGGGCTCATCATATTCGTGTCTGACACAGTGGATCCGATGACCCGAACGGTGATGGTGCGTACCATGGTGGAAAATCCCCAGCGCAAACTCAAACCCGACATGCTTGCCAATATGCACATCACCGATAATCTCCATAAAACTCTCGTCGTTCCGGAGACAGCGGTGGTGCGCGAGGCGAACCGGGACTACGTTTTCCTGTCTCTGGGAAACAACCGCTTCGTGCGGGTTCCCGTCGAACTGGGCCCCGAAGTCGCGGATATGCTTCCCGTCGTGAGCGGCCTCACTGCCGAGCAGAGCATTGTGGTGGATGGCGCCTTTCACCTGGATAACGAGCGTAAGCTCGCGGAGCTGGAATAGTCCATGCTAGCCGCAATCGTCCGCTTGATGCTCCGGCAGCGCCTGATAGTGGTCGTGGTTTCGCTTGCACTTTGCGCCGGCGGCATTTATGCCGCACAGAATCTCTCCGTCGATGCGTTTCCCGATGTGACCAACATACAGGTGCAGGTCGCCACCGTGGCGGTCGGCCGCAGCCCGGAGGAGGTCGAACGGCTGATCACCGTGCCGGTGGAAATTGCGATGACCGGCCTGCCCGGATTGGTAGAGATGCGGTCCTTGAACAAGAGCGGGTTGTCGCTGATTACCTTGGTGTTCACCGACCAGACCGATGTGTTCTTTGCGCGTCAGTTGGTAATGGAGCGGCTTATCGAGGTCTCGTCCAGGCTGCTTCCGGGTATCACGCCGGTGCTCGGGCCGGTATCGACTGGCTTGGGTGAGGTATACCAATACACGATCGAGCATCCGGACGACGGCAAGCGCGCGCTTACCTTCGAGGAACTGATGGCGCGCCGCACGATCCAGGACTGGGTCGTGCGGCCAATGCTGCGCTCGATCCGCGGCGTCGCCGAAGTCAACTCCATCGGCGGGCACGTCAAGGAATACCAGGTTCTGGTAGATCCCAACCGGTTGCGTCACTATAACTTGACACTCGCGGCTGTCGATCAAGCGCTTGCCAACAACAATGCCAATGCCAGCGGCAACATTCTGCCGCTGCATTCGGAGCAATACCTGATCCGTGGCGTTGGTCTGATCCGCTCACTCGACGACATACGCAACATCGTGCTTAAGGAGGTCGAAGGCGTGCCTGTTTACGTGCGCGACGTAGCCGAGGTGCAGTTCGGTGGAGAAGTACGACTGGGGGCCAGTATCAAGGATGGCTATACCGAGTCTGTGACCGGTATCGTAATGATGCTGCGAGGCGGGAATGCCAAGGACATAGTCGGGCGGGTAAAGGAAAAGGTTGCCGAGGTCAACGAGCGCGGCCTGTTGCCGGGCGGGCTCCAGATCGTGCCTTTTTATGACCGGACCGTAATGGTGGATGCGGCGCTGCACTCGGTGTACAAGGTATTAATCGAGGCATTGGTCTTCGTCATTCTGGTAATGGTTATCTGCCTGGGCAATATGAGAGTGAGCCTGGTGGTGTGTGCGACGCTCATTATCACGCCTTTGGTTACCTTCATGATAATGAACTATTACGGCATTCCCGCGAATCTCATGTCGCTTGGGGGGCTGACCATTGCCATCGGATTGATGGTAGATCCTACGGTAGTGGTAGTGGAGAATATCTTTTTACGCTTGAGCCATGCGCCCAAGGACGAGCCGAAGGCCGAGACAATTGCCAAGGCAGCAGCCGAGGTGGGTGCTCCAGTAATATATGGCATTATCATAATTGTGCTGGTCTTTCTGCCGCTGATGTCTTTGCAGGGCATGGAGGGCAAGATGTTCAGCCCGCTCGCCATGACCATTTCCATCTCGTTGCTGGTTGCTTTGGTTGTCTCGGTGCTGTTATCTCCCGTGCTATGCGACTACGCCCTGAAAGGTGGAGCCGAGGAAGACACTAAACTTGTTGCCATCCTGAAGACTCTTTACCTGCGTTTGCTCTATTTAGCGTTAAGGAATCCCAAGGGTACCGCGCTGGTGTCGATAGGTTCCCTTGTACTTGCCGTTGGGTTGTTTCCATTGCTTGGAAAATCCTTCATTCCCATCATGAGGGAGGGGGCGGTAACCCCGGTCATTATCCGCGTGCCATCGATCTCCCTCGAAGAAGCGATCGATCTGGAAACAGAAGCGATGAAACTGATTGCTGCGATACCCGGGGTCACGAACGTCGTGTCCAAGATCGGCCGCGGCGAGTCGCCCGCCGACCCCGCCTCTCAGAATGAGTCCGACCCGATTGCGTCGCTCGACCTGGAGGGATCGGGACGATCCCAGCAGGAGATCGAGGAGGATATCCGCAGGGCGCTGGAGGTGCTGCCCGGCGTGAACATCGCGCTGTCGCAGCCGATTGCGCAGCGGGTGGACGAGATGGTGACGGGTGTACGCTCGCAGGTCGCGGTCAAGATTTTTGGTGACGACCTGGAAGAGTTGCGCAAGCTGTCGGAACAAGTCGCGCGCATCGTCAAATCTACGCGTGGTGCGCGCGACCTCCGCATCGAACGCCTGTCAGGCCAACAGGAATTGACCATTGATATCGACCGTCGCGCCATTGCCCGGCACGGCCTCAATGTTGCCGATGTGAACGAGTTGATTGCAACCGCAGTAGGCGGGAAGGCGGTATCCCAGGTCTTCGAGGGCGAGCGCCGCTTTACGCTCCTGCTGCGTTTCCCGGAACGTTTTCGTCATGACGTTGAGGCTATCCGTGAGTTGCTGCTGCGTCCGCCTGGCAGCGGCCCGCCAGGAAGTTTGCTTGCCCGTGGGGGTCAGCTTGTGCCGCTAAGCGCCGTGGCGGAGATCAAGGTCATCGATGGCCCGGCGATCATTTCGCGTGAATATGCCAAGCGGCGGGTGGTAGTTGGTGCCAACGTGCATGAACGTGATCTAGGCGGGTTTGTAGCCGAACTGCAGGAGCGGGCTGCGAAGGAAATTAAGTTACCTCCGGGTTATTACTTCGAGTGGGGTGGGCAATTCCAGAACATGGAGCGCGCCATGGCGACTCTTGGCATTATTGTGCCAATCACTTTTGCCGCGATCTTTTTTCTGCTGTTCATGTTGTTTAATTCGGTCAAGCTTGCCTTGCTTATTTTCACGGCGTTACCATTCGCGTCCGTGGGAGGAGTTATCGGGTTATTCATTACGGGGGAGTACCTGTCGGTTCCGGCTTCGGTGGGATTTATCGCGGTCTGGGGCGTCGCCATATTGAATGGAGTGGTCTTAATATCATTTATCAAGGAGTTGCGTGAGCAGGGATTAAGTGTGGCCGAAGCAGTAAAAACGAGTTGCGAGGCACGTTTCCGTCCGGTTCTGATAACCGCCGCGGCTACGATTCTGGGTCTGGCCCCGTTCCTTATCGCGACTGGCCTTGGCTCCGAGGTGCAGAAGCCGCTTGCGATTGTAGTGATCTGCGGCTTGATAACCGCCACGGTGATGACGAAAGTAGTGGTGCCGATGTTATATCGTTATTTCGATCCGCTTCCTGATATAGCTGATAGTAGCGTCCCTAAAGTAGTCGTTCCACAGCCCCATTGATCGTGCAGGATGCAAGCATTGAAGAAAAATCGCCGGGGCATACTGGGTTAGGTAACAGACCGACGGGTTCCCATGCCTTCGTTCGCCATAATATAAATTAATTTGTCCGGATATCGTGCCCTTATCTCCATCTTCTGCAACGGATAAAGCGAAAATCCTGGCCGAGGCACTGCCCTATATTCGGCGCTTTCACGGCAAGACGATTGTCATTAAATATGGCGGTAACGCCATGATCGAGGAAAACCTCAAGCAGGGTTTCGCCCGCGATGTGGTTTTGCTAAAACTGGTGGGAATGCACCCGGTCATCGTTCACGGGGGTGGACCTCAGATTAACGACATGCTGAAGCGGGTAGGCAAGCAGGGTGAATTCATCCAGGGAATGCGGGTAACCGATGCCGAAACAATGGACGTGGTTGAAATGGTGTTGGGAGGACTGGTTAATAAGGAAATCGTCAACCTCATCAATCAACACGGCGGCCTCGCAGTTGGTTTGACCGGCAAGGATGGCGGCTTTATCCGCGCAAAAAAAATGCTGATACAGGATCGGGAGCGAGTGGGTCAGTGGCTCGATATCGGGCAGGTGGGAGAGATCGAAAGTATTGACCCGGCCCTGATTGAACTACTTGAAACACGGGATTTCATACCGGTTATCGCGCCTATTGGCGTGGGTAGAAGTGGCGAATCGTACAACATCAACGCGGATCTGGTGGCGGGCGGGCTTGCGCGGGTGATTAACGCCGAGAAACTGATACTCCTCACCAATACGCCGGGCGTGCTGGATAAGGATGGAAATTTATTGACCGGGTTGACAGCGACGAGGGTGGACGAACTGGTCGCCGATGGAACCATCTCAGGCGGCATGATACCCAAGATCGGCTCTGCGCTGGAGGCGGTAAAACTTGGCGTAAAATCCTGCCACATCATAGATGGGCGCGTGGAACACGGCCTGCTGCTCGAAGTGCTGACGGACGAGGGCGTTGGGACCCTTATAAGGTCAGACTAACCTTCAGCTCGGCTTTATAGCCCGTACAGGCGGCACCCTGTGGGAGAATTCTCATTGCTGCCATCCGGTTATCCGTTACTCCCGTACCTACCCCAGCCATGCAATCGCCAGTGTTTCCGGTTTCGTGCAGAGAGCCGGAATTTGAGTCAAAAAAATTACCGTAGCGAGATTCCATGTCTGCCAAAGGCGAAAGAAAAGATCAAATTCTCCAGGTTCTCGCGCAAATGCTGGAGGAGCCGCGCGCGGTAAAGATCACCACAGCTGCGTTGGCAGCCAAACTGGAGGTTTCCGAGGCGGCGTTGTATCGGCACTTTGCCAGCAAGGCGCAGATGTTCGAAGGCTTGATCGAGTTCATTGAAGCCACGCTTTTCGGTCTTATCAATAAGCTAACGGACGATGAGAAAAGCGCAGTCCGGCAACTCGAGGGGATATCAGCCCTATTGCTTGGTTTCGCTCGAAAGAATCCGGGTATGACGCGCGTTCTGATCGGGGACGCGCTCATCAACGAGAATGACCGCCTGCAGACCCGCATCAATCAATTGCATGATCGGCTCGAGGCGACGCTAAAACAGGCATTGCGCTTCGGAGTGAGCGAAGGCGAAATTTCGTCGGAGCTGGACGTGGCTGCTGAGGCGAACCTGCTGATGTGTTATGTTACCGGGCGCTGGCACCAGTTTGCTAAAAGCGGCTACAAACGCGACCCGATGGAGCATTGGGAAGCGCAGCGCAGGGTGCTGTTCTCGAGTGCTGCCGCCGGGCGATTACGTCATCCATAGCCGGTAATCTCGGTTAACCGTTGGGCCCGGAGCTAGAATGGGGCTAAAGTAGATGCGACGCGTTCACCCATGGCGCAAGCCGATACTCACCAACGTAGTGATAAGAACGTTTTCCTTGCGCGATCCACGCCACATGCCCCCTTACTCATAGGCTAGCGCGCCCAAACTCACAGGTTTCTCCTGGATCCTCCGCGCCGCAAACTCTGCAGAATGGGTCTTTATTCAATTTAACGGAACGCCATTCCATCGACAAGCCGTCGAGTAGCAGCAGCCGACCATTCAGGGTTTGGCCGATGTCTAGCAGGATTTTAAGCGTTTCCACCGCCTGCACACTACCGATAACGCCTGTGAGCGGCGCAAACACGCCCATAACAGCACAGCGCATATCCTGATCGTCGCCATAGTTGGGGAAGAGGCAGTGATAGCAGGGGCTGTGATTGTGGCGCAAATCGAATACGGCGACCTGTCCCTCGAAGCGGATGGCCGCGCCGGATACGAGCGGCTTTCTGGATATCATACAGGCGCGATTGATGGCGTAACGGGTCGAGAAGTTGTCGCTTGCATCCACCACCACATCCGCATCTGTGACGAAGCGCAGCAGGGCTGCCTCGTCCATGCGCTGGTGCAACGCGACAACGTTGACTTCGGGATTGATTCCGGCAAGTGTCTTTTGTGCAGAGGAAGTCTTGGGAGCTCCGATACGATCCGTGCTGTGAGCGATCTGCCGCTGGAGATTGGTCAGGTCAACGGTGTCACTGTCACAAAGCGTCAGTTTACCCACTCCGCTCGCGGCGAGGTATATGGCGAGGGGAGAGCCCAGGCCACCCGTGCCAACCACAAGCACGTGGGACTTCAGTAGCGTTTCCTGGCCCTGTATGCCGATTTCGGGCAACAGAATGTGGCGACTGTAGCGCAGCAGCTGATCGTCATTCATCATTCACAGCTTGCGCCGTCAAAGAATTTCACGGTGATTGCTACTTGTGCAATCATAGGCTGCGCCAAGGCAACGGGAAAAGCAGAGGGGACAGCCATAGCGAGCGGCGCATTGCGCTGCAGCATGGATTGCCGCCGCCGAGCCCAGTCAAGGTGCTCAGCGGCTCACTCCCCCAGCGACGTTCTTATCTCTTCGTCTTTCGGGAGTGATGTGGCGGAAATCAGTCGCTAACTTTGGCCGCGCTCTTCTTGGCGCCACCCTCCTTGAAGTAGTGCATTGCCTGCGTCAGCAGCAAATCTTCAGGGGAACCAAACTCGGCAGGGGGCTCGCGTTTTGTGTTCTTGTCGTCGCCGTTCGTCGGTTTTGGTGCCTTTGGTGCCGTGGGAGGTGTGACTGCTTCCTTGGCTTCAGGCTCCGGCTTAACTTCTTTCACTTCTTCCTTTTTGCCGTTCGGGAGATGGCGAGTCAGATCGGCTTCACGCAAGCGCTCCGTGTCATCTTTCGCCGCCTCGTCCAGGATGTCGGGCGTAATGCCCTTGGCCTGGATGGATTGACCATTGGGTGTGTAATAACGGGCAGTGGTGAGCTTTATGGCCGTGTTGTTGCCCAACGGCAAAATTGTTTGCACCGAGCCCTTTCCAAAAGTCTGGGTGCCCATTACGACGGAACGCTTGTGATCCTGGAGTGCGCCCGCGACAATCTCCGAAGCCGAAGCAGAACCGCCATTGACAAGCGTCACCATCGGCACGGTCTTTATCTCTGGCGGCAGCCGCTTCAGGTAGTCGTTTTTTGTGTCACGCAGGTAGAATTCCGGACTGGCCTTGAGTTTCATCTTGGCGTCCTCAGTACGGCCGTCGGTATACACCACCAGCGAATTGGCGGGCAGAAAGGCCGCGGATACCGCTACCGCGCCATTCAGCAACCCTCCGGGATCGTTACGCAGATCCAGCACCAGCCCTTTCATCGGCACGGTGCTCTCCTTGAATAATTTATCGATCGCCTTGGTCAGGTTTTCCCCGGTCTGCTCCTGAAACTGGGTGATACGAATATATGCGTAACCAGGTTCAAGCAGCTTCGATTTTACACTCTGGATTTTGATGACGGCCCGAACCAGTGTAAACACCAGCGGCTTGGTCTCGCCCTTGCGCAAGACCGTAAGGGTGATGGGCGTATTGGGTTTGCCGCGCATGCGCTTGATCGCATCGGTAAGAGAAAGACCCTTCACCGCCGTATCATCCAGCTTGATGATAAGGTCCCCCGTCTTGATGCCCGCGCGAAACGCCGGGGTATCCTCAATTGGCGAAATGACCTTTACGAAGCCGTCTTCCATGCTAACTTCAATACCGAGGCCGCCGAATTCGCCCTGGGTCCCGATTTGCAGTTCCTTGAAGGCATCCGCATCCAGATACGCCGAATGCGGGTCGAGGCCGGTCAACATTCCATTGATCGCCTCGGTGATCAGTTTCTTGTCCTGTACCGGCTCGACGTAATCGGTTTTGATGCGGCCGAATACTTCCGTGAATGCCCGCAGTTCCTCTACCGGAAGCGGGTTCATGATTTCCTGCGTTTCTTCCTTGTTTGCGACAGCTGAAAAATTAAGGCTCAACATCACCCCGGCGATGACTCCGAAAGTGACCAACCCGACTTGCCGCATCTTGTCACCCATTAAAGGTTCTCCACTATTGTTGCATCGCTCATTTTATTCTGACCCAGTTCAAAGGGTCAAACGGTTTGCCCTGATGGCGCAATTCAAAATACAAACCGGGCTCCGCGTTGCCACCGCTGTTGCCCACCGAGGCAATTGTATCGCCCCCGCGAACGGAATCCCCGACTTGCTTGTGGTTAATTTCATTATTGCCGTAGAGGCTCATGTAGCTGTTGCCGTGATCGACGATCATCAGGTTGCCGAATCCTCTCAGCCAGTCCGCGAAGACTACGCGTCCGCCTGCGATCGCTTTCACATCACCGCCGGTAGCTGAGCGGATAAACAGTCCTTTCCACGTAACCCCTCCATCCGCACGTGGACCACCAAACCGATTGGCAAGTTCCCCACGCACCGGTAAACTCAGACGGCCCTTCAATGATGAGAAAGGGCTGCCGTCGGCGGATGCGTCGGGAAGCCTCTCGTTGCTGAGTAGTCCGGGGGTGGTGGCGCGGGGCGCACTGCGCTTTTTTTGCGCAAGCATCCTGGCGATCCGTTCTACCAAACGGGAAAGGCGCTCCTCGTCGCGTTTGAGCTTGCTGATTTCGCGCCGCTGCTGATCAGCTTGGGACGAGATGCGTTCGAGCAATTTGGCATGCTCGGTTTTTTCTTGTTCCAGATATTTTTTGTGCTCGGCTTGCTTCGCCTGGATGGCGCCGATTTCCAGGCTTTTTTCGCGGCTCTCGCGCGTGAGCGTACCCAGGCGTTGGACGTTCGCACGCAGCGCATTGATGTCTCCCAGGCGGGCGCGGGAGAGATAGCCGTAATAATGCAGGTTGCGTGCAATTTCGTTAGGGTCCTGCTGGTTAAGCAATAGACTCAGATATTCCGTTTGTCCGCCCCCGGTTAAGTACTGCCGATGAAGCAGTTTGCCCAGTCGCAACTGTTGCTCTTCTATATCCCTGGCGACTTGCTTTGACTGCGCCTGTATTTGGCTAAGCTTATTGTTGGCATCATGGTGCTCGCGTGTCAGCGCGGCGAGTTTACGATTGGCGGCGATAATGGCCCGCTCCGATTCCCGTAACGCATCGGCGACTTCTGATTTCGATTCTTCCGTATCCGCTAGCTCCTTCTGCAATGTTTCGATCCGGCCACGCAGCTGCTTCAGATCTTCGTTGTCGACCTTGGGCGCGGCAGCGAGTGGTTGCGAGAGGATGAGCGCGCAAGCCGGGATAAGCTTGCGAATAATGTTGAACCACGGATGAATACCAATCAAGGCCGGGTTTTCAAAACGTATCCGAACAAGTCATGCACAACACGTGGCAATAGCGTTATTCTGCGTGCAGTTTTCGAATTGCAACCAGGGGTCCCTGAATGCATTCCTGCATTCCTCCAAGGGATGAGGCGAACGAAACTCATGACTAAGGGACAATTTTCCCCTGATTTGCCACTACTTGCATCGCCTGCTCGATTCTTGCCTGATCACCTAGATAATAGCTCCGTATAGGTTTCAGGCTTTCGTCCAGCTCGTATACAAGCGGAACGCCAGTGGGAATATTCAATTCCATGACCTCTTGCTCGGAAAGATTGTCCAGATACATGACAAGGGCACGCAAGGAATTGCCATGAGCAGTAATGAGTACGCGCTGTCCTGATTGGACCTGGGGCGCAATGGTTTCGTTCCAGTAGGGGAGAAATCTCTTTACGGTGTCTTCCAGACACTCCGTCAGCGGAATCTCCTCAGGGGACAAATTGCGATAGCGGGGATCGAGTCCCGGATAGCGCGGGTCCTCCCGCGTGAGCGCGGGCGGCCTGATATTATAGCTGCGCCGCCAGATCAATACCTGTTCTTCGCCGTACCGAAGCGCAGTCTCTACCTTGTTCAAGCCTTGCAGCGCACCATAGTGGCGTTCATTCAATCGCCACGATAAATGAACCGGAATCCACATCTGGTCAAGTTCATCCAGGACTATCCACAGTGTGCGGATAGCGCGCTTCAATACCGAAGTGTAGGAAACGTCGAACGCAAATCCACTTTCCCGCAACAGCCTTCCAGCGTGTCTGGCCTCTTCCATGCCGGTAGCGGAGAGATCCACGTCGGTCCAGCCAGTGAAACGGTTCTCCTTGTTCCATGTGCTTTCTCCATGACGCAGGAGAATGAGTTTTTTCATGTTATTCGTAAAAAAATTAAAATTTCCGCTTAGCGGCCGAAATAGTCAATTTTATTGTATTTTGGACCTTCCCGCATCATGGGATGACCGAATGTGTTACCGAATCCACACGCGGCGGTGCAAATCGCGGTTCGAGTGGTTCGTGGGCGCGCTCAGGGAATTACGTAATGTTCGCGTCTCTGATAAAATCCGGGGTCTATAACAGCGGGGAGTACGAGTGTCATTTATTCAGAGTAATATTGCCTTAATCATGGCAGCGCTGGTAAGCGGCGCGTTGCTCATCTGGTCAGTTTTTCGCCCCTCAGGGAAAGAAGTTGACACGCTGGTGGCGGTCCAGCTCATCAATTACAAGGAGGCCCTGGTTCTCGATGTACGCGAAGCAAGCGAATATGAGGCAGGTCACGTGCCCAATTCAAAGCACATCCCCGGTGATAAACTTGAACAGCGTATTTCGGAACTGGAGAAATTCAAAGATAAGCCTATTGTGCTGATTCACCGAAGTGGGGTTCATACCACCGGGAAAGCCGGCGGAATACTGCGCAGCCACGGGTTTACGCTTGTTCATGATCTTACGGGCGGGATCGATGCATGGCGGCAGGGAAATCTACCGATAGTGAAGAAATAACGGGACGCATTAATGGTAAAGGTAGTTATGTACTCCACTGCTTTCTGCCCCTATTGCATAATGGCGGAGCGCCTGCTGCTGGCCAGGGGAGTGACGGAAATAGAAAAAATTCGTATCGATCTTGAGCCGGCGAAGCGTGCTGAAATGATGGAAAAGACGGGGCGGCGCACCGTTCCGCAGATATATATCGGCGAAACCCATGTCGGTGGCTACGACGATCTGGCGATGCTTGACCGAAAGGATGGGTTGGTTAAGCTCCTTGCGATCTGAATGCCGGATATACGCCGGAGCATGCGCCCTGGATTTAAGGTTCCGGACTTGACGGCCGGGATCCCGCGTTGCGGCGCACTTTTTAGCAGATTGACGTGTTTCGTGGCTGGGCTCTGCATTTTCCCTTGCAAATGTTTCCCTTTGGGAATAGTTACTTCCGCCATGCAACTTCACCTTAATCCTCGCATTTTTGACTACTCTTAATGGAATCCAACATGAGCGAGCAGCAGCCGGTTTTCAGCATTGAAAAAATCTATGTAAAGGATCTCTCGCTGGAGATACCCAACGCACCGAGAATCTTTCTTGAACGGGAAGCACCCGAGGTGAACATTCAATTGCATACCAAGGGTGAGCGCATCGACGAGGGCATGTACGAGGTTGTATTGACGACGACCGTTACTGCGAAGGTTAAGGAGAAAACCATGTTTCTGGTGGAGGTGCAGCAGGCGGGGGTTTTTCAGATAAGACACGTGCCCGAAGCCGATTTGGACCCCGTGCTGGGCATCGCGGGGCCGACGATTCTCTTTCCCTACCTGCGGGAAACGGTTTCGGATGTGGTTACGCGTGCCGGGTTTCACGCGGTTATATTGAATCCGGTGAATTTTGAAGCGCTTTACTATCAGGGGAAACAGCAACCGGATAAGGATGCGAAAGCGCCGGAAGCGCCGGAAAATATCGACGATACGCAAAAAATAACTCATTGAAATGGAGCGCCGGCGCGATGCGTTGTCGAGGGAAGTCCTAAAGGAGTTTCACGCTGATGCGCTCTCGCCCCATCGAGCCCGCGGGAAAATCGCCCATATATCGCACCGCGCTTCCGTCCATTTAGCTCAGCAGGGCGATGCACCGTCCGTCGATTATGCGCCGTTCGGCAACGCCGTACTTCCGCTGTTGCTTATACGGCGGTACGTCGTAGCCCTGCTACCGCAAAGGGCGGCCCTCCTGGTTCTTCTGATTACAGCGCTGGTATTGCCGGTGTCGGCGTTTGCGGCGTTTAATTTTTTCTCCATAAATGAAAACGCTGCTGTTATGTATGATGCGCCGTCTCTAAAGGCGGGCAAGCTGTACGTAGCGAGCCTACACTTGCCCGTGGAGGCGGTGGTCAAGGTTGAAGGCTGGGTAAAGGTCCGCGATAGCAAGGGAAATCTCGCCTGGGTAGAAGAAAAGGTTCTGAGTGAGAAACGCTATGTCATTGTGACCGTGCCCCTGGCAGAAGCCTATCAGGCGCCTAACACAAATTCGCCGATCGCGTTCAAAGCGCAGCAAGATGTCGTTATGGAGTGGCTAGAGCCGGCGGTGAACGGGTGGGTCAAGGTGCGCCACCGTGATGGCCAGATGGGTTACGTCAGGACAACCCAGGTCTGGGGTTCATGAAGCTAGCAGTGCTTGGCGCGGGGGCGTGGGGGACTGCGCTGGCCATCAGTCTCAGCTCCAGCTCTTCGCATCAGGTCGTCCTGTGGACACGCAATCCGCTTCATCTCGCCGAACTTGATTCTCAGCGCGTCAACAAGCGCTATTTTCCCGCTTTTCCTCTGCCCCAATCCCTGCATTTGACTTCGTCTCTTTGCGCAGCTGTTGAGGCGGCCGATCTCGTCTTGATCGCTGTACCGGTTTCAGGATTGCGGGCAACGTTGCGGGAAATTGTTGCCTGCGGAAAGACAGTACCCGTTATCTGGGGATGTAAAGGATTCGAGGTCGACTCCGCCAAGCTGCCTCATCAGGTTGCCGAGGAGGAGTTTGCGGGCATCACCCCTTGTGGCGTGTTGTCAGGCCCCAGTTTTGCGCAGGAAGTGGCGCAGGGACTACCCACAGCGTTGACGCTGGCTTCTCACGATGCAGGATTTGCACAGAGCATTGCAGCCCAGCTTCATACTTCCCGGCGCCGGGTCTATACAAGCAAGGATATCGTCGGCGTTGAAACGGGCGGTGCGGTAAAAAACGTTATTTCGATTGCCGCCGGCATTTCGGATGGCATGGGGTTTGGTCACAATGCACGGGCAGCGCTGATCACCCGAGGTTTGGCAGAAATTACGCGGTTGGGTCTTAAACTCGGCGGCTATATGGAAACATTCATGGGGCTGACCGGTATGGGTGATCTGATACTCACCTGCACGGGTGATCTTTCCCGTAACCGGCGTGTGGGGCTTCGCCTGGCGGCAGGGGACTCCCTGCCGAGCATACTCCGGGAACTGGGGCACACTGCTGAAGGCGTCCATACAGCGAGAGAAGTACTGCGGCTGAGCCGCGAACTGAAAGTCGAAATGCCCATCACCGCCGCCGTGTGCAGCATACTCCACGACGGCATATCTGCCAGACTGGCGGTGGAGGCGCTGCTCAACCGCGAACCCAAGATCGAAAATTATTGAAACCGTCTTTTTTCTTTAGGTTGCATTGTCGAAGTTCATTTGCCGCCATGCTTCATAAACCAAGACCGCCACGGCATTGGACAAGTTGAGACTTCGGCTATTGGGAACCATCGGTACGCGGATGCGATGCTGTTCGGGAAAGCTCTCCAATACCTCTGAGGGCAAGCCACGACTCTCGGCTCCGAACAGAAATACGTCTCCGCTCTCGTAAACCCCGTGATCATAGCGCTGCTTTCCCTTGGTGGAGACAGCAAAAAAGCGGCGGTCTTGCAAGTGACGACGACATTCTTCCCAGTTGGGGTGAACGGTTACCCCCACAAACTCATGATAATCCAGTCCGGCTCGTAGCAATTGCTTGTCTTCCAGCGAGAAGCCCAACGGTTTTATTAGGTGCAGCCTGGTACCGGTGTTGGCGCAGAGCCGTATGATATTGCCGGTGTTCGGGGGAATTTCGGGCTGGTACAGGACTACGTCAAGCATCGTACTTAACTTTCAGAATGGGCTTGGGCAAGTCGATCGGGCAATGTTCTGGCAACGACCCATGCGCTTACGTTGCATGCTCCGCGTTCTCGCAGCACTTTCGCCAGTTCATTCAGGGTTGCGCCCGTGGTCATCACGTCATCGACTATGGCGATTCGCCTGCCGGACAGATCGGCTTCGCAAGTAAATGCCCCGCGGATATTTTTTTCGCGTTCCTTCCACGGCAGTCCCGTTTGGGATCGGGTATCTCTAACGCGGCGACACGCCAGAGGAAGCAATTCTACGCCGGTCGTTTTCGAGACCCCGCGGGCGATCTCAAGCGCCTGATTAAAACCGCGTTCGCGCAATTTCGCCGGGTGCAGCGGCATGGCCAGGATGAAATCGGGTAAATCAGCGGGGCTGATCCGAACAGTCAGTAAATCGGCGAGCACGGGCGCCAGCGCAAGCTTAGCCTCGTACTTGAGTGAGTGAAGAAGCGCATCGATTGGAAATGCATAGCTTGCAGCAGCGATGCTGCGCTCGAACGCAGGCGGGTTGGCGAGGCACGCGCCGCAGACGCTGGCCGTTGCAAGAGGTAGCGCGCACACCATGCAATGATGAGACGAAAGATGAGGCAGGCTGTCGTGGCACGGTGGACAAAGGTCGCGTTCGCTGACGGAACCGCAGAGCAGGCATCGTTTGGCGAACAGCACATGCATAATATTTAATCGGTTGTTTAATTTCATCCGGCAATAAATTGACAACTTCGGCACAATACCCGATGATGACGCACTGCTCTGTCAGCGGTGGAACGTCGGTAACATTCCACTTTCTTGGCATTGTAGCGCAGCGGAACAGTCCCCCGTAATTAAATCAGACGACATAAATTAGACATGAATCAATTTATTCCCGACCTGGCGGTTGGCGCGGAAGAGCGCCCATACACGGCAGTTGAAAAGCTCAGCCCCGCGGCCGAATCGTCGCGCTGGGATGTTCGCCGAATAGAAGCGCTGCTCGATCTGCCGTTCAGCGATTTGATCCATCGCGCGCAGTTGATTCACCGCCAATATCACGACCCGAATGGGGTACAGCTGTCTACCCTCATTTCCGTCAAGACCGGCGGCTGCTCCGAAGACTGCGGATATTGCCCGCAGGCAGCCCGCTATCACACGGGTATAGAGAACCAGGAAATGCTGACGCTCGATGAGGTGCTGTCCGCGGCGGCTGAAGCGAAGGCACGGGGAGCGTCACGCTTTTGCATGGGCGCGGCGTGGCGGGGGCCCAAGCAGCGCGACATCGAAAAAATGACGCAAATGGTTGGGGGCGTAAAAGCGCTTGGGCTCGAAACCTGCGCCACATTGGGTATGTTGAAACCGGGGCAGGCGGAGCAACTTCGTCAAGCCGGACTCGATTATTACAACCACAACCTGGACACGGCACCGGAGTTTTATGGTGAGATTATAACCACTCGCGAGTACCAGGACAGATTGGATACGTTGGAAAAAGTCCGCAATGCGGGTATTAACGTATGCTGTGGCGGTATCGTCGGCATGGGGGAATCGCGTCAAGCGCGCGCGGGCCTGATCGCTCAACTGGCCAACCTCGATCCCTATCCTGAATCCGTCCCCATCAATTACCTCGTGCAGGTTGAGGGGACGCCGCTTCACGGCACCGCGGCGCTCGATCCGCTGGAATTTGTGCGCACCATCGCTGCGGCGCGTATCACCATGCCCAAGGCCATGGTAAGACTCTCAGCAGGCAGACAGGAAATGTCGGATGCGATACAAGCCCTCTGTTTCCTGGCCGGCGCCAATTCCATCTTTTATGGAGAGAAATTGCTTACCACGGATAACCCCGAAACTGAACGGGATAAGATGCTGTTCGACAGATTGGGTCTCCATTCGCTCTAGGCCAGCCTTTCGGACAGTCCCCCGACCCTGCCGTTGATTGATCCATCCCCCGGTATGCTCAGCGATTCCAGCGATCTTGGTACATTGCGCGGACATTTGCGCGACCAGGAAGCGGGAAACCTGTATCGCCACCGTCTCATGCTGGACAGTTCCAGTGGCGCACAGGTCTCCATTGCCGGACGAGAATATCTCGCGTTTTGCAGCAACGATTATCTCGGCCTTGCGCATCATCCAGGGTTAATAGCAGCGGCTTGCGAGGGCGCCACGCGATATGGAGTCGGGGCAGGGGCATCGCATCTCATCAGCGGCCACTCAAAAGCACATCATGAGCTGGAGAAAGCACTGGCACGCTTTACGGGGTATCCCCGGGCGCTGCTGTTCTCCACCGGATACATGGCCAATGCGGGGGTGGTAATGGCACTTGCAGGGCGTAATGCTGCAATATTTGCCGATAAGCTTAATCATGCTTCGCTCAATGATGCGGCACTCGTTTCGCGCGCGACGTTCAAGCGCTATCCGCACCTTAATCTGGCCACCCTGGAACGGCAGTTGGCTGCTTCACGCGCCAAACGCAAACTGGTCATTACTGATGCAGTGTTCAGTATGGATGGCGATATCGCCCCCGTGCCGAGTCTGCTCGTATTGTGCGAAAAATATAAGGCCTGGTTGATGCTGGACGACGCCCACGGTTTCGGTGTGCTGGGCGCAGGGGGAAAAGGGACGTTGGCTTATTTTGACATACGGTCCCCCCGCATCATTTATATGGCTACTCTCGGCAAGGCCGCAGGCGTCTTTGGTGCTTTCGTCGCCGCCCAAGCGGAGGTTATCGAAACGCTGATTCAGCACGCGCGTAGCTACGTCTACACGACTGCGACTCCGCCGCTCCTTTCATGTGCGCTGCTGAAAAGCCTGGAGTTGATCGAATCTGAAGAATGGCGGCGAAAAAAACTCGCTCAACTCATCATCGCGCTTAAACAGGAATTACGACCGTTACGCTGGAAGCTCCTGCCGTCGGATACGCCGATCCAGCCGTTGATCATCGGGGATAACGATAAAGCTATGCAGCTCAGCGAGGCGTTGCGCGAGAGAGGCATTCTGGTCCCGGCTATTCGCCCGCCCACAGTACCGCGAGGCGCGTCGCGGCTCCGAATCTCGCTATCCTCCTCACATGATATGGAAGATGTCGCTCGGCTTGGAGGGGCGCTGCGAGAGCTGGATGGCGTCTTTTAAACAGCCTGTTTACAAATGAGTCTTTACGTCGAATCTGGTGGAGTGGGCCGTGATCTTGTATTGCTGCATGGTTGGGCCATGCATAGCGGCATATGGCGAGACGTGCGCGAGCGGCTGGCACAGCATTTCCGCTTGCATCTGGTGGATCTGCCGGGACACGGATTCAGTTCTCCGCATGGAACGGGACCCGGGCAGGGGATGCTGGAACACACCATTCAGTCTATAGCGAAGATCCTGCCGGAAGACTGTATTCTTTGCGGCTGGTCGCTGGGCGGTCAGATCGCAATCGAGCTGGCAAAGCGCGAACAGGCGCGTGTTAAAAAACTTGCCCTCATTTCCACGACCCCGTGTTTTGCCAAGCGTGATGATTGGCAATGGGGAATGGAAGCGGGGACGCTGCAATTGTTCGCGGTCAATCTGAAACGTGACTACAAGGGTACCTTGAACAGGTTCCTTACGTTGCAGATCAGCGGGGGAGACGATACTACGGCAGTCTTGGCGCGACTGCGCAAGAGTTTATTTGAACGTGGAAAACCGGATGAGGTTGCATTAGAGGTAGGGCTGCGCCATCTGTTATTGAGCGACATGCGTGGCGCTATAAAGTCTATTGCCCAGCCGGTGCTGCTTATACATGGCGAGAAAGATGTCATTACCCACCCCGGCGCGGCGAAATGGATGAACGAGCACCTGCCACGTTCAGAACTGATTATCCTGAATGGTTGCGGGCATGCTCCGTTCCTATCTTATCCTGATCAATTTGTAGAACACATGCTTAGGCTGAAAGGTTCTGTAACCAGATGAATGACGGGCACACCATCGATAAGCGCCGGGTGCGGGCTGCCTTTGAACGGGCAGCAGCCGGCTATGACTACGCGGCAATCCTGCAACGCGAGGTCTGCGAGCGGATGCTATCGCGTCTGGAGTACATCAAATTCACGCCGGACGTTATTTTGGATGCCGGCAGCGGCACCGGCTACGGTACCCGCAAGTTGGTGATGCGCTACCCAGCCGCCCGGATGCTGGCAATAGACATTGCCTCCGCAATGCATGTGCAGGCCCGTCCACCGGTTTCTTGGTGGCAGCACGTATTCGCCAGAAAAACTCAGACAGGTTACGTGGCCGGCGATATCGAGCAGATGCCGGTGAAAGATTCGTGCGCAGGTCTGGTCTGGTCCAACCTGACGTTGCAGTGGTGCAATGATCTCAAGCAAACATTTTCTGAGGTGCACCGGGTGCTGCAAACCGGCGGTTTGTTCATGTTCAGTACTTTTGGACCGGATACCTTAAAAGAGTTGCGCCAAGCTTTTGGAAAAATAGATGGTTATATCCACGTCAATCGGTTTATTGACATGCATGATGTTGGCGACATACTGGTGCATTGCGGGTTCGCTACACCTGTTATGGACATGGAATATATCACGCTTACGTATGACGACCCGATCAGCGTGATGCGGGATCTCAAAGCCATCGGCGCGCATAATGCAACCGAGGGGAGAAGGCGTGGGCTCACCGGAAAAACGGCATGGCAAGCAGCGTTAAGTCTTTATGAAACCCTGCGGACCGAGGGGAAGTTACCGGCGACTTTTGAAGTGGTTTACGGTCACGCCTGGAAGCCGGAGTCGCGCAAATCGGTTCTAACCCCCGAAACCAGGCGACAGCTGGGCCTGACATGAAAACGGATTCGCGTATTTCATGACGAGAGGTTATTTTGTGACCGGCACCAGCACAGGTGTGGGCAAAACCCTGGTCAGCTGCGCCCTATTGCACGCTTTCAGGCGGAACGGCGAGACTGCGGTGGGCATGAAGCCGGTGGCATCGGGTTGCGAAGAGGGGCGATGTACGGACGTAGACTTGCTAGTCGCGGCGAGCAGCGTAACCGCTCGGCGCGAGCTGATAAATCCTTACACGCTGATCCCACCGATCGCGCCTCATATAGCAGCACAGCGGGCAGGCATTGAAATCAATGTTGACACCATTCGTGAAGCATGGCTCGAATTGAAAAAAATAGCGGACGTCGTGATCGTGGAGGGGATCGGCGGTTTTCTAGTACCCCTCAACGCCCATCAAAACAGCGGTGACATGGCTCGGGCACTGGACCTGCCGGTGGTCCTGGTGGTAGGGGTGCAACTGGGTTGCCTTAACCACGCCCTGTTGACGGCCCAGGCTGTGGGCGCTACCGGACTGGCGCTGGCCGGATGGGTGGCGAACTGTATTGATCCACATATGGCTGCGTTGGATGAAAATGTGTTTGCGTTGGAAGAGCGCCTGGATTGCCCGCTGCTGGCCGTACTGCCGTTCGACTCAGCTGCTGACGCCAAAAAATTAGCGGGCTTGCTGAATGTTCCGGCGATGGTACAGGATTGCGTTTAGACGTTATCGATATAGCCGGGGCGGATGCCTGCCAACGTCAGGGAGCCATCAGATCATCACGCCTCGTTGTGCAGGCATGTTTAGCATGCTGTCATCTGGGCCAAATATGAGCATACTGACAATTATGCTGATCAATGTAACGACGATACTGGCAAAAAAAGCGGTCCAGAACCCCGAAATCTTGAAGCCGGGAACCAGCGCCGATACAAGGAGCATCATGACTGCATTGATCACCAGCAAGAAGAGCCCAAAGGTAATCAGCGTGAGCGGGATCGTCAGAATAATGACCACGGGCCGGATCACAGCATTAATCAAACCCAATAGTAATGCTGATATCAGTAGCGATTTTTTGCTGTTGAATGAGATGCCGTGAAAAATGAAACTTGTAAGCCATAATGCAAGGGCGGTGACGCCCCAGTGCGCGAGGAATTCTCTCAAGTGGTCTAGCATTGCTCAGCCGTAATTTTTTGGTATCGGACAGATATCGTACAATTTAGCCCAAGTATTGCCTCATACTCAGTTAGGCAATAGCCTCTTTCAGGCATTTCATCTCGTTTTCGGCTGATTGCTGGCAAGGTTCATTTTGGGTGCGACGCGCGGGATTCACGCCTCGGCTATTTATCGATAAATTTTACAATAGATATCCCCTCTTCTGACGAAAGCCATCAATATAGGCAGAAATTGTCTGAAACTGTGCTAAATGGGAACATGGCACGCTTTCTGCTTTCCTTCAACAAGCCAAGCTCGCACATGAAGATAATCTCTTTTCAGCAGGTGTTGCCAGCTGATGATCAGCACGCGTATTGCTGCTTCTCATGAACAGGAATATGATGCGTTCCCCAGTAAGCCCTGGAGACGTTGTGGATTAGCCTCTGGACGGATGGGATTTTGGTGCTGCTTGACCAAGCCTCGGTGTCTTCAATTGCGGCGATGAGTTAGGTTAAATAGCAGGTATCCGATTATCCGTTATCAACGCCTTATATCAGGTAGAGCAGCGCAGCGCTCCAGACTTGAAATAACAATTAGAACTCAATGACCTCATCCGATATTTTTAATGCCAGAATTCTGATCGTCGACGATCGGAAAGATAATGTCGAATTGATGCATGGCATGCTATCGAGAGCGGGCTACACCTCAGTCGAGTCTACAATGAATTCGCTCGAGGTCTGCGACCTACATAGGGCGAAGCGGTACGATCTAATCCTGCTCGATTTGATGATGCCCGTCATGGATGGGTTCCAGGTAATGGAAGGCATCAAGACAATTGAGGCTGAAGCAAAACCATCTGAACAATGCGAACATCTTCCGGTTCTTGTGATAACCGCCCAATCCGACCACAAGGAACGGGCGTTGAAGGCGGGCGCAAAAGGCTTTATTACCAAGCCCTTTGATCGACTCGCGGTATTGACACATATTCGCGATGTACTAGAGATCCGGTTTTTGCAGAAAGAGTTGCAGCAATTTGTCGCGAATCTGGAAATCATGCTCGACGAGCGAACCGCTTCGCTGCGCGAAGCTGAAGAATTGTTCGACCAGCTCGCGGGTAACCTTCCGCAAGTTTTTTGGATTTGGGATGTTCACGACAGAACCGTGCGCTACGTTAATCCTGCCTGGGAGAAATTGACTGGCCGTCGCGTGGCGCGTGGTGACAAGTTGGAAAAATTTCTTGAGGCGGTTCATCCCGACGATGTGCAACGGGTAATGTGCGAAACACGTGAGTTATCGCGAGCCGGGGTGGACCATGATTACCGGCTGGTACTTTCGGATAACAGTATCCGCTGGGTACACTCTCGTACGTTCCCGATCAAAGACTCCACGGGCGTGCAGAAAGTGGTGGGTATCATGGATGACATCACCCATCGTAAGCAGGCTGACCAGCGCTTATTTCAACTCGCGCATTATGATGCGCTGACCAGCCTTCCCAATCGGACACTGTTCTACGAGTCGCTTCGGAAGCTCATTAAACAAGCGGAGATGAATCACCGCATGGTTTCGGTGCTTCTTCTCGATATTGATAACTTCAAGAATATAAACGATACGCTGGGGCACGCGCTTGGCGACGAATTGCTGTGTCAGTTCAGTCTACGTTTATCGGAATGCTTGCGTATTACCGATATGGTCGCGCGCCTCGGCGGCGACGAATTCGGGTGCATTTTGGTCACTACCGATAGCTCCGGTGATGCCGGAGTCGTTGCCAGCAAGATCAGAGAAACGTTACGCCAGCCATTCGACTTGGGGGGGCATCAGGCAACCGTAACAGCTAGCATCGGGATCAGTGTTTATCCAACAGATTCACATGATGCAGACGCATTGGTAAAAAACGGCGACACCGCCATGTATCGGTCAAAAGAAGCGGGGAAGGACACGTATCGCTTCTTTACGGCGGAAATGAACATGCGGGCCATTGAGAAACTGGAGCAGGAAAACGCCCTGCGGAAGGCTCTCGACCAAAACGAATTTATTTTACATTATCAGCCCAAGGTCGAACTCTCCGATGGACGGATCACGGGGCTGGAAGCCCTGATACGATGGGAGCGCCCCGGGCATGGATGTATCGGACCGCTGGAGTTCATACCCCTGCTTGAACAGACGGGGTTGATCAATCAGGTGGGAGCCTGGGTGATAGAAAGTGCATGTAAGCAGATTGCCCAGTGGAGACATCTAGGGATGGGTGAAATCCCCGTATCCGTAAATGTATCGGGGAGGCAGTTCTCGGAAAGCACGTTAAACCGCGACGTTATCCGTGCTACTCGTGAGAATGGCGTGTCTCCGGAACTGCTTGAATTTGAGCTGCAAACCGAACGTGCACTACGAGAGAACAGCATTGATTCGGATTTGCTGGAATTGGAGTTGACAGAGAGCTCGTTGATGACGCACGCAAAAAAGACCGCGCGTATTCTCAAACGGCTAAAAGCGCTCGGCATCCGGATTTCCATCGACGACTTTGGGACCGGCTATTCCAGTCTGGCTTATGTAAAGCGGTTTCCCATCGACGTGCTGAAGATCGACCGTTCTTTTATCGATGACATTACGACCAGTCCTGCAGACGCTGCGATTACAACAGCAGTCATCGATATGGCGCACAGCTTGAAGGTGAGAGTGGTCGCCGAGGGAGTGGAGACGATTGAACAGTACGAGTTTTTGCGCAAGCGAGGGTGTGATGAAATTCAGGGTTACTATTTCGCCCGACCCCTTCCAGCACATGAAATAACAAAATTGCTCGCGAATGGGGGTAGGCTTATAAGCCCGGCGCAGCCTCTCGATTTATAATAGCTTTATACGCTCTCAATGCTTGTGAATTGCTGCGCTGACGCAGCAGTCAGTTTTGTTTCCTGCTATGCTCAACCGCAGTTCAAACGCCACTAGCGCTAGCTCGTAAAACATCGTTGATTTGAAAAGAGCAGCCCCCCCTTCAACCGATAGCCCGATAACCACATGTTCTTCAGCCTTTCTTTATATAACCCGTGCAATGCAGTTGTTTGTCCTCCTGAAGCATGCGCTTTGCCTGTTTAGGTAGCGGTTCACAAGGAAATGGTCTTGTAGTCGAGGTAGCCAATACCAGGTTGCTGCTGGACTGCGGTTTCACCTTGAAGGAAACTCTTTTTCGTCTTGCCCGGCTCGGCCTGGAACCGAGGATGATAGACGGGATCGTAGTTACGCACGAACACGACGATCATATAGGCGGGGTGGCAAGGTTTGCTCGCAAGTTTGGCACGCCGATCTGGTTGACGTATGGCACTCTGCGACGTGCGGAAAGGGAATTCGCCTCGCTGGGAGCGGTTAACATTATAGAGGACTACCAGCGTTTCTCGATCGGAAGCATCGAGGTCGAACCGTACCCGGTCCCGCATGATGCCCAGGAACCTGCGCAATTCGTATTCGGGGACGGTGCTTTCCGGTTAGGGGTGCTAACTGATACGGGCCGTTCAACACCCCATATCGAAGCCACCTTAAACGGGTGCCATGCGTTGGTACTCGAATGCAATCATGACGCACTTATGCTGGCGAACGGAGATTACCATTTCCGTCTTAAACAACGCGTAGGGGGCCGCTTCGGTCATCTGGAGAACACGGCCTCCGGTGAATTGCTGGCCAGCCTTGATTGCAGCCGCCTTCAACACGTTGTCGCTGCTCATTTGAGCCAGAAAAACAATACCCCGCTGCTTGCGCAATCAGTGCTGAGCCGCGCGTTGAATTGCGGAATCGACTGGATCGGGGTGGCTGACCAGAACGATGGCTTTGGCTGGCGTGAGCTAAGGAATCTCTGAACATCTGCCGTGGAGGGCCTGCGGGCCCAATTTTTGGCGCGCCCGGCGTTTTACTCCCGGTGAGTGATTCAATTTTGTTACTTGGGGAGCGTAGTGGCGTAGTACCAGGGACCCCGCGAGCCGGATCAGGCAGGGACGCGGCGCGGTCTGAGTTTTTTCGTCGTCTGATAAAACCGCTTCAAAGGTACAAATTGAAAAAGCCGCCCAACAGAGGGGGCGGCTTTTACTTGCATAGTACGAATTCTGACTAAGTCTGATTCAGCCTGTAAACTGACGCTTAGATAAGCGCTATTTTCCTTCGCTTGCGCCAGATGTATCGCCAGAAGCTGGTGCACCCGCTTCGGGAGCCGCAGGCGTTGCCGGCTTCGAGGTAATTTTAGCAAAATTATCTTTTTCCTGTTCCGGAAGCGCTTGGTTCGGCTTACCACAGGCGGTCATCATTAGCGCAGCCAAGGTAGCAGCGACGAGCGTAAGTCTCATTGTTTAATACCCTCAAAAAGTTGGTGATAAGTCATAATTATATGATAAAACGCGCTGATCCTTCAAGTTTCCAAGCCGGGCAAGGATGCTCCGCCACCGGTGCTGAGGCGCGCAAACGGTCGCGCAATATCTGCACGAACCGTTGCTCCACCCTTCAGTAAGCTTGTTTTGGGCGAAAAAAAAGCCATCCTTGAGGATGGCTTTTTAGACGACTTCTTAGTGCCCGGCGGGAATTGGGCTTTTACCGGGGGGCAGGGGGTTGCCGTTTCCGTCAAGTGCGTGCCCGGGCAGGACGGCTTGACCGGAATACTCATCATCGCCCTCTGGAGCGGCGGCGGTTTGTTCGCTCGGGGTTCCTTTCCGTTCTTGATCCAACGTGGTACCCTCTTCGAGTCTAGTTCCATAAGTCGTTGAGTTTTCGGGCAGGGCTTGTTTCGGTCTGTCGCATGCCGTCAGAGCGATAGCCACCAAAGCGGCGGCGAGGAATGAGAGTTTCATTATCGGGGCGTCCTTAATAAAATGGGAAATAGAGTGCAACGAACCCTATTATATAGTAAAAACCCTGCTAACCAATCGAAATTTACGCTAACTGATCTATATTGATTCTGATTTCGCTGTTCGCGGGGTTAATTTTTTAATAGTTGGATGTTTCGAAGAACCTCAGCCCTATTATTTATTTGGCCGGCTCTTCTTTCTTGACGTTTGTATCAGCGCCTTCCTTATCCAGTTCGTCAAATTTCGGGGCCGAATCACGTTCAGCCATGGCAGAGGGGGGCGGCTTATCCATCGGGTGCTTTTTATATTCACAAGCAGTCAGCATCAATGCCGCCACAGCAGCAACGAGGAACGGATATTTCATTATATGTCGTCCTATAGTCCGGAAAAAAGTGGTGTAACAAAGCCTAGTGTAACAAAAGCCTTGGAGTCGTTCAAATCCGAGAGGGAATCAGGAAACTGAAATGAATTGTGGAAGTAGGCGGTTGCAACACCGGACACGATCCAGGCACACGGGGAGGTCCGGAGCGGGGTGTTTGTTCGACCTGTTGGCGTTCCAATAACACTATACGCTTGTTCGACGCGCGGTTCCTTTAAAAGAACCCAGCAAAAAAATGCCGTCCCGAAGGACGGCTTTTTTTAGGTTGCGTATTTGCATTGTTATTTGGGGGCATCTGCCGGGGGTTGGGTCGTAGCTTGTCCACCTCCACCGGCAGCTTCTTTCTGGGCAGCTTCGATATCTGCGTCACTTAGCTGACCTTCGCGTTTTTCCCATAGGCTGGGGGGGTATTGCCCGGGTTTTCCTTCGCCGGGTTTATGCTCTTTCATTTGATCACATGCGGTAAATGTGAGTGTCACCAGTGCGGCAGCGAGGAGCGAGTACTTCATTTTTTTAATCTCCTTTATAGATTTAACGAGTCACGGGAAAACTTAAGTATTTCGGCCATTCAAATCTGACGAGCACCATTTCTTAATAGCCACTATCTTAATAGCAGAATTCAGAAATGTTGTCTAGTCGTTGTATCCCAGAGCCATAAGTGGTAGCGCCAGGCGCCTGCAAAAATCACGTTTTCCCCTATTTCAAGAGAGAAGGCTTTTTTTGCAAATCGAGCGCAACGCCCATTCGCCCGTCACACTTCAAATAATGCTTCTCAAACCCACGTTTGAGGGAGAAGGCTCCTGGAAGCGGCTAAGCAAGCATCGGGGAATCAGGCGCCGGCCCCCCATTAAGCTCTAGCTCAACGTAGCCGTAAGTATACCATTCATAAAGCAGGGCAAGGGTTTCGTCGTCAAATTCTTCGACGTCCTGCAATATAAAAAGATCGGCGAGCTGCTCCGATAACTTATGAGCGATCGTTCCGGCCGCGTATATGTCGCCGTTCAAAAAAATGTTCGTTCCGCTGCACAGCATGCGGCTTTTCAGATTCAGTTTGAGGCTGTCTTTCCTCACCCTAAAATCGAATTCCCGTCGACTCATGGGATGCGGTGGCGGTGTAAAAAAAACATGAGGTTTGGGCTCGGTGAGATACATTCCGGTAAAACGTTCTACGTCGTCCTCGCTCCATTTGATTTTGTTAAGCGCCGTTCCGATCTGACGCAACATCTGGCGGCTGATTCTGGCGGGGTGAGGCTGCAGGTGGAGATGGGGATCGCTGTATATTCCATCAATTACAGTATTGTCCTGGAGATAAACCAGGAACTGAGTCGCAAGTTCCTGGTTGTCTGGCGCCCTGAACCCAATCGAGTAAGTCATGCAAGCGTCTTTCGCTACGCCGTTATGAGCGTAACCGGGTGGGAGATAAAGCATATCGCCCGGTTCCAGTTCCCACTCCTGCTCCGGTCTAAAGTCGTGCAGGATTTTTAACGGCGCATCGGCAACCAATCTCTTATCCCGTTGGGCGGATATTTGCCAAAGTCTCCGTCCCATGCCCTGCAGTAGAAATACGTCGTATGAATCAAAATGAGGCCCAACCCCGCCTCCTTCGGGGGCATAACTGACCATCAGGTCATCCAGCCGAGCGTATGGGATAAATTTGAACTTCAGGAGTAATTCACGAGCGGAGGGCAGGAAATGATTGACGTCCTGTACCAGCAAAGTCCAGTTTTTGTTCGATAGACGAGAAAAAGCGTGCGCGGTGAAAGGGCCCGTTCCGACATGCCACTTCCCGTTCCTTTGCATGACCAGACGTGATTCTGCTTCACCTTCACATGAAAGCTTGATGAGTTCGTCACGGGTCAACAAGCCCTCGAAGCCAGGGATGGCTCCGCGTATTAGTAATGGTTTCTTTTGCCAGTAATTACGGAGAAAGTGCGTGGGGGAGATTCCCCCCAGAAGCTTTGTTTTCATCGTTACCTTGTAATGTGTAGCGGCGGCTTCCCTTATAAGGGATCGAGGTCTTGAAAGTAGCTATATGGAAGAGATAGCGAGGCGTGAGCGGGTAGATAACTTACCTGCCCCGCATGAACATCCTGTCGAGATCGGCAAAACTGATTTCAAACCACGTCGGTCTTCCATGATTGCACTGCCCCGCGCGTTCGGTTGTTTCCATTTGACGCAGCAGGGCATTCATTTCCGGAACAGTCAGCATGCGGTTGGCGCGAACTGCACCGTGACAGGCCATCGTCGAAAGAAGTTCATTGCGTCTGCTGGTTAACGCCTCGCTAGCGCCGAATTCGCGTATGTCGCTGAGTACCTCGCGCGCAAGTTCGGGTACGTCGGCATCCTTAAGGGTGACGGGCACTCCGCGCACAACGAGCATCGTTGGTGAGAGGGCACAGATTTCGAACCCGAGTTCGCGCAGGGCCATGGAGTTTTCTTGAGCGACTGCGACATCAAGACTGGTCGCTTGAAACGTGACCGGAATCAGTAGTGGCTGCATCACGAGCGAATGAGTTTCTTGAGCCGATTTCAGCTTCTCGTAAAGAATCCGCTCATGCGCGGCATGCATATCAATGATAACCAGGCCTCGTTCATTTTGCGACAGGATGTAAGTGCCGAGGAGCTGTCCCAGGGCGAAACCTAACAGTGGGACAGCCGGGTCAGCGGTATCCGCGTGCTCTGAGGCGCATCCCGATGCTGGGGTAGGATTTTCCGCGGGGAACAATGCCGAATAAAACGCTTGTGATTGGGCCACTCCCGGCGGCGCTGACGACAATTTCAGCGGAAAGGCATTTTGTCTCCCATAGCCGGAAAAGGCGTGTGGTACCTTTCCAACTCCCGCTCGACCCGGAGTCTGATTTTGCGTGGAAATCGAGGCGTGGGATACATGACCGGGGGAGGCCAGCGCCTTGTCAATGGCATGAAAAATGAATTGATGCAGTGCCCGCGGATCGCGGAACCTCACCTCCGTTTTGGTTGGATGGACGTTCACATCCACACTGTTTGCATTAATCTCGAGAAACAGGACAAAGGCGGGCTGCCGGTCGAGATGAAGGATATCGCGGTAGGCTTGGCGCATGGCGTGGGCAATCAGCTTGTCGCGCACAAACCGGCCATTCACGAAGAAGTATTGTGCGTTACGGGCAGATCGGGAATAAGCGGGCAGGGCGGCTAAGCCGGATAATCGCAGATCGGCCGCACGTTCGTCGATAAATACCGAATTGTGGCTGAATTCGTCACCGAGTATGGCCGTCATGCGGGTTCGCGCATCAGCCGCGAGCAAACGGCTGCGAACGACGTCATTGTGTTGCAGAGTGAAAGTGATATCCGAACGCGATAAGGCGATTCGCTTGAAAACGTCTTCGCTGTGGGAAAATTCAGTCGCTTCGCTCTTTAGAAATTTACGCCGCGCCGGCGTGTTGAAGTAGAGATCGTGCGCTTCGATCGTCGTGCCTCTGTCGCGACCCATGGGTTCCAGCGACGATGAACGACCGCCTTCCATTTCTACCCGCCAGCCGTGCGGCTCCTCAATGCTGCGGCTGGCCAGCATCAGCCGCGATACTGCCGCGATACTGGCGAGCGCCTCGCCCCGGAAACCAAGGCTTGCCACGCTCTGCAAGTCTTCCAACGAGGTGATCTTGCTGGTCGCGTGACGCGAAAGGGCAAGAGCCATGTCATCTCTGGCAATTCCTGTTCCATTGTCCGAGACACGGATCAGTTTGGCTCCGCCCTGAAAAAGCAGGGCCGTTATTTCGGTGGCGCCCGCATCAATACTGTTTTCGAGCATCTCCTTGAGTGCGGACGCGGGACGCTCTACTACTTCCCCAGCGGCAATCTGGCTGATGAGCAGGTCGGGTAGCAATTTGATAGCAGTCATAAGTGCTTTAGCCAGGAGGTGCCTGCATTATATTGTCCAGATCCTCATGCCGGGTGAAAAGGGCATGATGGCGCATCGCCCTCGAGCTGAGGGAACAGAGCACCGGGTATCAGAGGCGATTCTGCATTGCGGCGGTGACCGCCTTATGGTCGAGGTGAGGAGCGAAGATCTCTATAAACTCATAGATATATCCGCGTAAATAACTGTTGCGGCTAATACCGATGCGGGTCGTGCTTGCTTCGAACAGATGGCTCGCGTCGATCGCCCTGATGTGTTTGTCGCGCTTGGGTTCATACGCCATTTGCGCAAGGATGCCGATGCCGAGTCCCAGTTCCACGTAGGTCTTGATTACGTCTGCATCTATGGCTGTCAACACGACATTGGGCGTCAGCCCTTTCGCATCGAATGCCTGATTGATTTTGGAGCGGCCGGTGAAAGCAAAATCATAGGTAATGATGGGGTACTGGGCTATCTTCTCCAGTGTGAGACTGTCAAGCTTGAGCAACGGATGCCGCGGCGGAACAATGATGCAACGGTTCCATTGGTAGCAAGGCAACATCACCAACTCATCAAAAAGTTCTATGGCCTCGGTAGCGATAGCGATATCCGCAACTCCCGAGGTAACCAGCTCAGCTATTTGGGTAGGGTTGCCCTGACGCAAAATTAATTTCACCTTTGGGTAGCGTGCGGTAAAATGCTTAATTGCGGTCGGTAAAGCGTATCTTGCCTGAGTATGGGTCGTGGCGATGGTAAGAGAGCCGCTGGCTTCATTGGCGAATTCCTGACCAATTTTTTTCAGGTTCTTTGCATCGCGCAACATCCTGTCCGCGATTTCAAGGATAGCTATTCCTGGTGGTGTAATCTTGACCACGCGTTTGCCGTTTCGGACAAAGATATCTATTCCCAGTTCACTTTCCAGGAGGCGGATCTGCTTGCTGATTCCCGGTTGAGAGGTATGCAAGATCTCGGCCGCCTTGGACAGATTCAAGCCCTGATTTGCGACTTCGCGTAAATAGCGCAACTGTTGCAATTTCATAATGTCGATATCTTAATAATGTTTGGTTATGTTAATCTAACATAATATTCTTTCGCGATATATACGTTCGTTGCTATTATGTCAGGTTAGAGGCAATATATGAGGTTGCTTGCCGCCCATAGACGGGGACATATGGCGGGCAATGGCGTTGATGCAAACGGTAATTCGAATCCGAACAGGCACATCTAATCATTAAGTTCCGGTCAGAAATCAGACGAGTAACAGATATCAGCAGTCAACCGGGCAAGGTAGCGGCCCACGGTGCGATCCCTCGGACTTTCAAGGCGCCGCGCTGATATGGCTTTAAATTGTGGAGGCATAGATGGATCATTTGAATCTCGCTAACGAAGAGGAAATAAATTCTTTCGATCAGGCGCTGGAGGATTTCCGGGGTCTGCGCGTGGATGTCGACCGTTTCACCGCCACGCGCCTGCAAATGGGGATATATGGCCAGCGGCAGGAAGGCGTCAACATGGTGCGCATCAAGCTTCCAGGCGGACGTCTTAATGCGCCGCAACTGCGCGTGATCGCCGATATGCTGGAAAAATACGCACGCCATGACGTCGTGCATATTACCACCCGCCAGGATATACAAATGCATTACGTGCCGCTGGAGGATACGCCGGCAGTGCTCCGCCATTTGGCCACGGCAGGGTTGACGACCCGGGAAGCGTGCGGCAATACCATACGTAACGTTACTGCGTGCCCGCTGTCCGGCGTGTGCCCTCGTCAGCATGTCGACGTTAACAAGCATCTCGACGGTGCGGTACAGCACTTTTTGCGCAACCCGCTGACACAGCAAATGCCGCGTAAATTCAAGATCAGCCTGTCCGCCTGCGAATCCGATTGCGCACAGGGAATGATGCACGATATGGGAATTGTCGCGGTACGCGACGGCGACCGCTTCGGTTTCAAGGTTCTGGCCGGCGGCGGACTCGGCCATAAGCCGCATGAGGCGATCGTAGTGGAGGAATTTATCGAAGAAAAGGATTTGTTGCCTGTGATGGAAGCGATCATTTCATTGCACAACCGCTATTCTGATCGGGTCAAGCGCGCCAAGGCGCGAATCAAATTCCTGGTGGACAAGTTCGGGCCGGAAGGGTTTGTTGATAAATATCGCGAAGAACTGGGACGTACCAAAGCGGCGCTGGCGACGTTGGATTACCCCAGGGGTGAATGGAACGCTGGTTTAGATAGCGAAGTCCCCGGTATGGGCGCGCCCCGGCATGTGTTCGCCCAGAAACAGAACGATTATTACGTTTTTCCAATCAGCGTGCCCATGGGTAATTTGAACGTGGTGCAACTGCGTGGCCTTGCCGATATTGCCGAGGCTCACGAACTGCATGATATACGCGCTACCCAGGATCAAAATATGTTTTTCGCGAATGTGGCGGAGGCCAAGATCGAAACATTGCGGGCGGACTTGGCGGAATTGGGTCTGCGCGAGCCACAGGCAGGCGATAACGTAGTCGCGTGCCCGGGTACTTCTACATGCCGGTTAGGCATCACTTCAAGCACGATCCTGGCCCCCAAGCTAAACGGTGGTTTCCAGGACCTGAAAATACGTGTGTCCGGCTGCCATAATGGCTGTGCGCAGCCTGAGGCTGGTGATATCGGCATTTATGGGGAGGGGAAACGCATGCATGGCAAGCTCGTGCCCCACTATCAGATGTATTTCGGCGGCAATGCCATGGCGGGTGGGGCATTGGCGATCAAGGGGCCGTCAATCCCCGCTGCCCGCATCGAAGCAGCAGTAAGCCGGGTGAAGTCGGCCCACCTGGCAAACGCTGAGGCCGGAGAAAATTTTTCTTTCTGGACACGGCGTGTAGGCAAGGAATATTTCACCGGACTGCTGACAGATTTGATGGAGGTGAAACCGGAAGAATTGGATTCGGTCTTGCGCGATCATGGCAAGGATGGGGACTTCAAGGTGTTGCAATTAGGCGGTGGCGAATGCGCGGGAGTAAGCCAGGTAAAGATAGGTTCAAGCTTTTTCGAGGCGGCTCACGAGCGTAATTATCGGGATGCACTTAAGTTTCAACGCAAATTCGAGGATTCAGTCAAGTGCGCCGAAGAGATCGCCCGATTGATTGGTCAGGGTGTGAGTGAATTACTGGGCGGCAAGAAATACGAGGGTCTGGCGGAGCAGGCGGAAGAGTTGCGCCGTGTGCTGCCTACCAAGCCGCGCTTATCCCGGCAACTGGCAAAATTCGCAGAGGATTTCGCACACCCCCCGGAAGAGCTGAATGACGGCAGGCTGACCGAATGGTACGGCGAATTGGACGCATGGACCATGGAGGCAGCGGAGTTTTGCCTAGGGTTTGACCGCCAGCTCGACCTGGCCGGGGCGCTGCCGTCCGCAGCTTCAGCCAGATCACCGCTTCAGCGAGAGCAGTCGTCGATCGTTATTTGATAATCTGATATCAATTGAACCGGCACAATGAGCCTGGATCACAAGATTACCGAAGTGCGGAAAGTGCTGGACACGGCGCAGGAAGACTATGCTCCCGTCACCTTCGCCTCAAGTTTTGGCGCCGAGGACATGGTGTTAACGGACCTGATCGCACAATACTATCCTTCTATCGGGATGTTTACGCTGGACACCGGTCGGCTGCCTGAAGAAACCTATAGCTTGATGAGAGAAGTGGCTGATCGTTATGGTGTACGTATTCCAGTATTTTTTCCTGATTTTGCCGTAATTGAGGCATATGTTGCGCAGAACGGCCCCAATGGGTTCTACGACAGCGTGGATTTGCGGAAACAATGTTGCCACATACGCAAGGTCGAGCCCCTGAAACGCGCATTGAGCGGGAAACATGCCTGGATTACGGGGTTACGACGCGACCAGGCGCCCACCAGGAAAGATCTCGCTACGGTGGAATTCGATTCTGAACATGGTTTGCAAAAATTCAGCCCGCTGCTGAACTGGAATTTAACGGAGGTATGGGAATATCTCAAACAATTTGAAGTCCCGTACAACGCACTACACGATAGAGGTTACACGAGCATCGGCTGCGCCCCTTGTACGCGAGCCATTACCCCCGGCGAGGACGTCCGGGCCGGCCGGTGGTGGTGGGAAGATCCGGAAATCAAAGAGTGCGGTCTACATCCGGACAAGCGGCGCAAGTAACCGTCGTTACGGTGTAGAGGGAAATGGAGGCTAAGCCTGTGCCTGTAAAACTCGGGGTTAACAATGGATATTACGTTTAACGATATGGAAGAATTCATTACTCCTGTTTCAAGTGTTCTCATGAAGACTGAGCCGGTGGCTATCAAACGCCGTATGGCACGCCATCTAGGTCATCTGGATGCGCTTGAAAGCGAAGCCATCCATATCATGCGGGAGGTCGCTGCAGAATGCGCCAATCCAACCCTGCTGTTTTCCGGCGGCAAGGATTCCATCGTGCTGCTGCGTCTAGCGGAAAAAGCTTTTCGTCCAGGACGTTTTCCATTTCCTCTGCTGCACGTCGATACCGGGCATAACTTTCCGGAAGTGATCGAGTTTCGAGACCGCCGCGTGAGGCAGCTCGGCGAGCGGCTAATCGTGCGTAGTATGGAAGACTCCATCAGGCAGGGTAGAGTGGTATTGCGTTCGGAAAAACAGAGCCGCAATGCGTTTCAGTCTGTGACACTTCTGGATGCCATTGCGGAATTCCGGTTCGACGCTTGTATCGGCGGCGCGCGTCGCGACGAGGAAAAAGCCCGCGCGAAGGAACGTATATTTTCGTTCCGCGATGAATTTGGGCAGTGGGATCCGAAGAACCAGCGCCCGGAACTGTGGGATATCTACAATACTCGGGTACATCCCGGCGAAAATATACGTGTATTTCCTATTAGCAATTGGACTGAACTGGATGTGTGGGAATACATTGCGCGCGAAGACCTGGAAGTGCCGGAAATCTATTTCGCTCACACGCGAGATGTTATCAGGCGCGGCGGCGGCCTTCTGCCGCTATCCCACCTGATCGATCTTAAGGAAGGCGAAAAAGTGGAGAACCTAATGGTTCGCTTCCGCACCGTGGGTGATATGAGCTGCACCTGTCCGGTGGAGTCATCTGCCGTCTGTGTGGGCGAAATTATCGCTGAAACGGCGATAACGCGTATCACTGAGCGGGGCGCCACGCGGATGGACGACCAGACGTCCGAGGCGTCCATGGAACTGCGGAAGAAAGAGGGCTATTTCTGAAGCCTGGCGCCATAAGTGGTGGCAAGATGCGGTTTGCGCGAGACTTCACGCCCTGTGTTGATCTGGCGCCCGTATTCCGCCCGCATCTTGATCTCACCTCGGGTTTTGTCGGCAGGACGTCATAAGTGCCAGGAAGACGGAAAAGCGTTTAGCGGAAAAATTGTCCAGAAGAGTTTTAAATGTCAGCCATTGAAAGTGTTTCTTTTGATCATACGGAATTATTGCGTTTCATCACCGCGGGTAGCGTGGATGATGGCAAAAGCACCCTGATTGGGCGGTTGCTGCACGACTCAAAATCGATTTTTGAGGACCAGTTGAGCGCCATTACGCACACTTCGCAGCGCCGCGGAATGGGTAGTGTTGATTTATCCCTGCTCACCGATGGATTGCAAGCCGAGCGTGAACAAGGCATCACCATCGATGTGGCTTATCGATACTTCGCGACTCCAAAGCGGAAATTCATCATTGCGGATACCCCAGGCCATGAGCAGTATACCCGCAATATGGTTACAGGGGCCTCCACGGCCAATCTGGCGATCATTTTGGTCGATGCGCGCAAGGGCGTACTGACGCAGTCCCGCCGCCATGCGTACCTTGCAAGTCTGGTTGGCATTCCTCATCTCGTGGTGGCGGTCAACAAGATGGATCTGGTGGATTATTCCCGCGAGGTGTTCGAGCGAATTTGCAAGGATTTCGATGCTTTTGCCGGTGGACTCAAGCTGAGAAATATCGCCTATATTCCGATGTCGGCTTTAAACGGCGATATGGTGGTGGAACGGAGTGATAGGCTCGACTGGTACGACGGCCTGACACTGATGGAGTTGCTGGAAAACGTTCCCATTGACCACGACATCAACCTCGAAGATTTCCGGTTCCCGGTACAGCTGGTTTGCCGGCCACAAACGGAGGAGTTACATGATTTTCGGGGTTACATGGGCCGTATTGAGTCCGGTTTCATCAGCGTTGGCGATTCAGTGAAAGTTCTGCCGTCAGGATTGACTTCGCGTGTCAAGGAAATTGTCACCTATGATGGCAATCTCGACGACGCCGTTGCGCCGCAGTCGGTTACGCTGACGATCGAGGACCATCTGGATATCTCACGGGGAGACATGCTGGTAAAGTCGATCGAGGTTCCCACGGTCACGAAGGAGTTTGAGGCGATGCTGTGCTGGCTCTCTGAGCAAAGTCTCGACCCGCGGCGAAAATATCTCATCAAACACACGACACGAACGGTTAAGGCACTCGTTTCCCGGATAGCGTATCGCGTCGATGTCAACACGCTGAAGCATGAGGCGGCGGATACCCTGAAAATGAACGATATAGGACGGGTATTAATCAAAGTACATCAGCCTCTGGCTTGCGATCCATATCAGCGTAATCATGCTACCGGAAGCTTTATTGTCATTGATGAAGCCAATAATAATACCGTTGCCGCAGGCATGGTCTGTCCACAAAACGGTTGAGTACCGGATATCACTGGATTATCGCCGGGCCACGCAGGAATAATTGAGGGAGGTTGAAAAGGCGGACAAGGCGGGAAAAGCCTTTCCGCTTTTGTATTTGTGGCTGCGAAAAGCACAAACTGAAAAGGGTTATAAAACTTTAAGCATAATTACAATCCAATAACTGATTGGATATGCTTTTCAATTCTTTACCTTACACTTTTGATGACCTTATCATGACAAGTTTACAATTGGCTTCCAACCCTTTATCGGCAACCAACGTCATCCCTCCCGCGCTGGGATTCGGAATGGATTTTACGGACCTTTACTGCCGCGAAGGGTTGTTAAGATTGGATCAGGCATTTCTTGAATTTTTGGGTGAAGGAGAAGAAGGACTGCGCCTCCGGTTGGACCACGCTCGTGCCCAGCCAGATAGCATGGACCGCAAGGAAGAAGCTGCGCTACTGATTGAGATCGGGCCTTGGATGGACGATTTCATTGCCAGACTGTTTGGCATTGAGCGGGAAGTCAGCGCCCTCGCCGCACGGCATCATGAGCTTTCCCCGCTTTATTCATGCAAAAGGCAGTTTGTTCAGCGCCGCGCGACGAACAAGGTAAGCGAGGCGGAGATTGCGCAAGTGGATGGGATTGCGCTGGAAGGAAAGCTGGCGGCCGAATTGGCTGAGCCTTTCTCCGAGTTGGCATTTGCGCGCAAGGTCACGGAGTGGCAATTGGATGAAGGGACAAACGAAGAGCGGATCAAGGACGCGCTGCTGTATGCAGCCTGGGCGCTGAAGACAGCCGCCGGAAGGGAGCGTAATCGCGACGGGGTATTGTTCAAGGCGCCTGCAAAACTCGATTTCCTGCATCTTTTGTCGACCGATACCGACAACAGCGCGGGCTACACCGTTCATAGTCTTCATCATATCCGTCGGCGGGAGGGATTCGCGCTTACTGATCCCGGCACCGACCTAGTGGGCGCATTGGATGAGGCCAATTACTGCATCTGGTGCCATGAGCAGGGAAAAGATTCATGCTCCAAGGGGATGAAGGAGAAGCCAAAAGCTCCGGGGGAGGCCTCATCCTTTAAAAAAAGCCAGCTCGGGGTTCTGCTAACGGGATGTCCGCTGGAAGAGCGAATTTCCGAGTTTCATAAGCTGAAGACTCAAGGCGTGACTATCGGCAGCCTGGCCATGATTGTGATCGACAATCCCATGTGCGCAGGCACAGGCCACCGAATCTGCAACGATTGCATGAAGTCATGCATATACCAGAAACAGGAACCGGTCGATATCCCTCAGGCTGAGACGCGCACGCTCAAAGATGTGCTGGAGCTCCCTTGGGGTTTCGAAATTTACAGCCTTCTCACGCGCTGGAATCCGCTCAATTTACGACGACCGCTGCCTAAGGCGCCGACAGGCCGGAAAGTGCTGGTAGTCGGCATGGGCCCGGCGGGATATACCCTGGCGCATCATTTAATGAATGATGGCCATGCGGTAGTTGGTATCGATGGTCTCAAGATTGAGCCATTATCGCCGGAGATATCCGGCGTGAATGGGGAAGGTGGACATGTCCCATTCAGGGCTATCCGGAACGCTGACGAGCTTGCCGAGAGTCTGGATGAGCGCATGCCAGGCGGTTTTGGCGGTGTGGCCGAGTATGGCATCACCGTGCGTTGGGATAAAAATTTTCTCAAGCTGATCCGCTTGCTTCTTGAGCGAAGAGAGGAGTTTGCGCTTTTTGGCGGCGTGCGCTTTGGTGGGACTCTCACGGCCGATGATGCGTTCGCCCTGGGTTTCGACCACGTTGCGCTTGCCGCGGGTGCTGGACGCCCCACTGTCCTCGATCTGCCTAATGGTCTTGCGCGCGGCGTCCGTGCTGCCTCTGATTTTCTGATGGGGTTGCAGTTGACGGGCGCGGCTCAGATCAACTCCGTGGCCAATATGCAGCTACGTCTTCCTGTGGTGGTTATCGGTGGAGGTCTTACTGCTATCGACACTGCTACCGAAGCACTTGCCTACTATCCGGTGCAAGTAGATAAGTTCCTGCGGCGTTACGAAATTCTTACAGCGGTGCAGGGGGAGGCTGCCATCCGTTCGGCCTGGGACGAGGAAGAGCGTGTTATCGCCGAAGAATTTCTTAGCCACGCGCGCGCCATACGCGCGGAGCGGAGACAGGCGGAACAGGAAGGACGCGCACCACGCGTTCTGGAGTTGCTGCAGTCGTGGGGAGGCGCCACTATCGCTTATCGCAAGCGACTGATCGACAGCCCCTCCTATACGCTTAATCACGAAGAGGTCGAGAAAGCGCTGGAGGAGGGGATATGGTTTGCCGAGGGCCTCACGCCGGTGCGAGTGGATACCGATAAATGGGAGCACGCGCAGTCTGTGCAGTTTGCGGTGCAAACGCTGGATGAAACCGGATCGTGGCAGCCAACGGGAGAGGTGGTATTGCCTGCGCGCGCAGTTCTGGTGGCAGCAGGAACGCAGCCCAACACGGTTCTCGCCAGAGAAGACGAGAAGAATTTCAAGCTGAACGGCCGTTATTTCGCTGCTTGCGATGAAAACGGAGATCCCGTCAGCCTTCCAAGGGCAAATCCCAAGCCGGAAAACCCGGGCGTGCTGCTGAGCCGGTACGGCGATGGGCGCTTCATCAGTTTTTTCGGTGATCTGCACCCGTCCTATTCAGGCAACGTGGTTAAGGCGATGTCCAGCGCTAAACAAGGCTATCCGGTCGTAAGCGCGGTGCTCGAAAGGGTGGCTCCCGCATCCTCCAAGCCGGCCTGGTTGTTTTTCGCTGAAATGAATGGTCAGTTACGCGCCACGGTGCATAAGGTTGAGCGTCTTACTCCAAATATTATCGAGGTGGTTGTTCACGCTCCCATGGCAGTGGAGCGGTTTCATCCGGGCCAGTTCTACCGTTTCCAGAACTTCGCAGCGCTCGCTTCTTCGGCGGGCGAAACGAAGCTGGCAATGGAGGGCATCGCCCTTACCGGCGCTTCAGTTGATGTGGGCCGGGGATTGGTATCGCTGATCGCGCTGGAAATGGGAGGCTCGGCCGACTTATGCGCCAGGCTCAATCCGGGTGACCCGGTGGTGCTGATGGGGCCTACCGGGACCCCCACCGAGATTCTGCCGGATGAGACCGTCATCCTGGTGGGTGGAGGGTTGGGTAATGCGGTGTTGTTTTCGATTGGCGCGGCAGCACGGGCGGCGGGATCGAAAATCCTGTATTTCGCGGGATACAAGAAACTGATCGACCGTTATAAAGTCGCGGAAATCGAGGCCGCCGCCGATGTCGTGGTATGGTGTTGCGACGAGGCGCCGGGTTTTCAGCCTTCCCGACCGGATGATCTCAGTTATGTGGGCAATATCGTGGCGGCGATGGCGGCTTATGGAAGCGGTGCCTTGGGGCACCAAAAAATTCGATTGGCTGACGCCCACCGTATCATCGCCATTGGGTCCGACCGGATGATGGCGGCAGTGGGTGCTGCACGCCATGACAAGCTTCGGCCTTACCTGAAAACAGACCATTTTGCTATCGGCTCCATTAATTCGCCCATGCAATGCATGATGAAGGAAATCTGCGCTCAGTGTCTTCAACCTCACAAGGATCCCGAAACGGGAGAAGTAACGTACGTGTTTTCCTGCTTTAACCAGGATCAACCGCTCGATCAAGTGGATTTCGGCGGATTGGCCTCGCGTTTACGTCAGAACAGCGTGCAGGAAAAACTTACGACACGTTGGATCAGTCATTGCTTAGAAAAAAACCAGATCGGCACGTGAACTCGTAGACGCTGCGCTTATCAATCGCTTCGTTCATCAGCTTCAGGTTCATTTATAATCCGACCTTCGTGATCGATGAGGAGTGACAGCGATAATGCTAAGCAAGTTGTTTCCGCGGTTTTTGAAAACCCGTGGCGAGTGCCGAAAAGATAAGGGAGAGAATCGATGCGTATAGGTATACCCGTGGAAATCCGCGGGGGGGAGACCCGCGTTGCGGCCACCCCGGAGACGGTGAAGAAATTTACCGCCAAGGGCCTGCATGCTGTTCTGGTACAGTCTGGCGCGGGTGCCGGGGCAAGCATACCGGATGAGGCCTTCCAGGCTGCTGGGGCAAACATTATAGGCAGCGCCGCAGAACTGTACGATCAATCCCAGATCTTGCTGAAGGTGCGTAGTCCGGAAGCTGGCGAACTGGCTTTGATCCCTAAGGACGCCGTTTTATTGGGCCTGCTCTCGCCGCATCACGTGGAGGGTATTGAAAGCCTCGCCCGTCACGGCGTGACCGCATTCGCCATGGAAAGGCTGCCGCGTATTTCCCGCGCCCAGAGTATGGACGTGCTGTCATCTCAGGCGAACATCGCCGGCTACAAAGCAGTATTGATGGCGGCAAACGTCTATCAGAAATTCTTTCCCATGCTGATGACCGCGGCGGGTACGGTGAAAGCGGCGCGGGTATTGATTCTGGGCGCTGGAGTGGCCGGGTTGCAGGCGATTGCCACCGCCAAGCGTCTGGGAGCCGTCATCGAAGCATTCGATGTGCGTCCGGTGGCAAAAGAACAGGTGGAAAGCCTGGGCGCTAAATTCGTCGAGGTTCCCCTGAGCGATGAGGAAAGAGCGCAGGCGGAAACAGCTGGCGGTTACGCGCGCGAAATGTCCGACGATTACAAGCGGCGCCAGGGCGAACTGGTACATCAGCGAGCCTCGGCCGCGGATATCATCATTAGCACCGCGCTGATTCCCGGCCGTCCGGCGCCGGTTCTGATCAAGGAAGAAACGGTCCGGGCGATGAAACCGGGGTCGGTTATCGTTGACATGGCGGTAGAGGCGGGCGGCAATTGTCCCCTTTCGGAAATGGATAAGATCGTGGTGAAGCACGGCGTGCATCTAATCGGCATATCCAATCTGCCAGGACTGGTGGCGGCGGACGCCAGCGCTTTATATGCGCGTAATTTGATGAACTTTCTTAATCTGATGCTGGATCCAAAAAATGGCGATTTCGTCATGAACCGCGAAGACGAAGTCATCGCTGGAACACTGGTCTGCACAGGTGGGGAAGTTATCCGGAAAACTTGAAGTGTGACGCAAGAGTCGCAGCGGCAAAGGCGAGCCGCGGCTTTGAGTGAAGATTAACAGGAATTTACGGTACAGTTAATGCATAGAAGGAGTAACCATGATTGGTGAAGTTGACCCAACCATTATTAATTTAACCGTGTTCGTGCTGGCGATATTCGTCGGTTATCACGTGGTATGGAACGTAACGCCGGCGTTGCACACACCGCTCATGTCGGTAACCAACGCCATTTCGGGCATTATCCTGGTAGGCGCCATGCTGGCGGCCGGCCCGGCAGAAACCGATTGGGGCGTATGGCTGGGTGCGGTAGCGGTAACCCTGGCTGCCATCAACGTATTCGGGGGATTTCTTGTTACCCAGCGGATGCTGGAAATGTTCAGAAAAAAAGATAAAAGAGGAAGCTAGTCAATGTCGGCAAATACGGTCGCACTTGCGTATCTCATCGCGTCGGTTTTCTTTATTCTGGCGCTCAAGGGCCTGAGTTCCCCCCTGACCGCGCGTCGTGGCAATTTGTTCGGCATGGTGGGGATGGCCATTGCAGTCGTCACCACCCTTACCATTACAAAGAACTGGGCATTGATTCTCGTCTGTATCGGAGTGGGCGGCGCTATCGGCGCGGTTGTTGCACGACGCGTGGAAATGACGGCGATGCCGGAACTGGTTGCATTCATGCATTCCCTGGTGGGGCTGGCGGCGGTATTTATCGCTATCGCTGCAGTCAATAATCCGGCTTCGTTCGGTCTGCCCGCGACATTACCTATGGGAAGCAAACTAGAGTTATTCCTCGGTACATTCATCGGCGCGATGACCTGGTCGGGCTCGGTGATCGCATTCCTGAAATTGTCGGGTCGCATGAGTGGTGCGCCCATTACCTTTGGCGGCCAGCATATGGTCAACCTGATCCTGGCAATTGTCATGCTGGGATTCGGCCTATGGTTCTTCTTCAGCGAAACTACGAACTGGACAGCTTTCGCGGCCATGACTGCAATTGCTTTCGTGCTTGGTTTCCTTATCATCATTCCGATCGGCGGCGCAGACATGCCGGTGGTCATTTCAATGCTTAAT
The DNA here is from genome assembly GCF_033095785.1 of Nitrosospira sp. Is2. Lineage (GTDB taxonomy): Bacteria > Pseudomonadota > Gammaproteobacteria > Burkholderiales > Nitrosomonadaceae > Nitrosospira. The sequence continues at coordinate 2,909,009 of NZ_CP137134.1, forward strand.
TCATATTCCGGCTGGGCGGCGGCGGGTATCGGCTTTTCCCTCGGTAATCCCATGCTGATCATTGCAGGTTCACTGGTCGGCAGTTCCGGCGCGATCCTGTCCTATATCATGTGCAAGGCCATGAATCGGCCCTTCCTTTCGGTGATACTCGGAGGATTCGGCAGCGAAGGCGGCACCGCGGCTGCAAGCGATCAGACGCAGAAAAACTATCGCAGCGGTAGCGCCGACGACGCGGCATTTTTGATGGGTAATGCCGACAGCGTCATTATAGTGCCTGGTTACGGCCTAGCCGTGGCACGGGCGCAGCATTCGGTCAAGGAACTGGCGGAAAAACTGCATGCCAAGGGTGTGAACGCCCGCTTTGCGATCCATCCTGTAGCTGGACGCATGCCCGGTCACATGAACGTTCTACTGGCAGAAGCAGAGATACCGTACGAGCAAGTACTGGAAATGGATGAGATCAACAGTGACTTTTCCAATACGGACGTGGTGCTGGTTCTGGGTGCGAATGATGTGGTGAACCCTGCCGCCAACGTTCAGGGGAGTCCGATATACGGCATGCCCATCCTGGACGCCTACAAGGCGCGGACCGTAATGGTGGTCAAACGCAGCATGGCAGCCGGCTACGCCGGTCTCGACAATGACCTGTTCTACATGGACAAGACTATGATGGTGTTCGGCGACGCCAAGAAAGTGGTGGAAGATATGGTCAAGGCCTTGTAGGGGGCATTTTCTGCAGCCAAAGAACAGGCCTGGGTCCGACTTGAGTGATTATTGAACGGCATCCCTTCAGGAATGGAGGGATGCCGTATTTGCTAATAGTTGCCTAATGGTTAAAGGATGATGTCCGAGTCGGGTAAGGCACTGACGTTCAGGTTGGGATGGCCTACGAGCTGAATTTCGAAATCAGCGTTTCCGCCGCCGTCGACATCGCCCTTGATAAGCCGATTCGCGCCTTCGTCTACATACCAGAGTTCCCCCGCGGCGCCTGTCGGGCCTGCGCTTCCTTTCCAGGTAAAGTCATTATTGCCAAACGTAGTCCTGTTCGCATCTATTCCCTTGAGATCGATTTGATCGCCGGAAGGGCCGCTTCCATCAAAGCCCGTAATGACGTCCCGGATATCAAATCCCGAACGACTATCATTAACGGAGTTGAAGGTAAAAGTATCATGGCCTTCTCCGCCGGTCAGGGTGTCGGTCCCCCGTCCGCCGGTGAGTATATCGGCACCGTCACCGCCGGACAGCTTGTCGTTTCCGTTTCCACCCGACAGCAGATCATGCCGTCGCCGCCCACCAGCTCATCATTGCCATCCTCGCCTGACAGCCGATCGTCGCCATCCCCACCCGACAGCCAGTCATTGCCACTTCCGCCCGACACCCAGTCATTTCCGTTGTCTCCCGACAGTCGATCATCTCCTCTGTCGCCCCATAGCTTGTCGTTCCCGTCGCCTCCCGACAAACTGTCGTTACCGCTACCGCCCGATAGCGTGTCATTTCCATCGTTGCCGTTTATGCTGTCGTTATCGTCATTGCCGTTAAGCTTGTCGTCGCCCAGACCCCCGAACAGAGTGTCGCGACCATCGCCGCCGTTCAGGATGTCGTTTCCTGCATCGCCCCACAGCCAGTCATCGCCCTCGCCGCCGCTAATGACGTCGCGGCCATCGCCGCCCGAGAACGAATCGTTGCCATTCCCCCCTGACAGCATGTCGTTTCCTGCATTGCCCCACAGGCGGTCATCGCCGTCGCCGCCCGATAGCATGTCATTTCCATCGTGGCCGTTTATGCTGTCGTTATCGTCATTGCCGTTAAGCTTGTCGTCGCCCAGACCTCCGAAGAGAGTGTCGCGATCATCGCCGCCGTTCAGGGTGTCGTTTCCTGCATCGCCCCACAGCCAGTCCTCGCCGTCGCCGCCGCTAATAGCGTCGCGGCCATCGCCGCCTGAGAACGAATCATTGCCATTCCCCCCTGACAGCGTGTCATTTCCTGCATTGCCCCACAGGCGGTCATCGCCGTCGCCACCGCTAACAGCGTCGCGACCATCGCCGCCTGACAGAGAATCATTGCCTTCATTTCCCAATAGCCAGTCATCGCCGGTGCCTCCGTTCAACCTGTCATTCCCACGGCCGCCCGACAAGTCGTCGTTTCCCGCACCGCCGTTAACTTCATCGTTGCCATCACCTCCACGCAGAACGTCGGAGCCGTCATCGCCGTTAATGATGTCGTTGCCGCCGCTCCCGTCTATTCTATCGCGACCGCCTCGTCCGGAAATTAGGTCCGCCCCGGAAGTGGAAGGCCCTCCGGTAACGCCTGTAGAAACAAATTGCGAGTTGATGGTATCTGATCTATCTGTGCCTGTTATGTTAGCCATAATGGTTGCTCCTGTATGAGTAAAAGCTCATTCGAGTTTTTTTCCTCTCTTGTCACCAGGTTTCGCGTTTTCGTCGGCGCCTACTCAACCATTGCCGAGAAAATCTTTTTATGTTAGAACTGTTTTAGCAACTTAATCTAACGAGCACTAACGACGAGCAATTCCTGTGCCATCCCGGATTAAGCGTCTCATACAGTTGGTCAATTCCATCTCCTCTTTCTTTAATCGTTTTTCGCCGGGATTTTGTCGTGTTTTTGCGACGCTCCAGTTTCTATGCGTAGCCGGAAGCGAGGAGCAGCAGGTAGAATCTGTTTCCTGCCGTGAGAATGCGATGTGTCTCCGTTTGACGACATCTTTCGCGGGAAACTAATTTATATCTCTGTTTTTAAATATTAAATATTGTCTCTAACAGGCGACATAGTGAAGGTCTGATTTTTCGGGGGCATAAGGAATCATGTCCGGCACGAACAGCGTGCCGGAGGCGGAAAATGGGTTTCATTCGTGATTTTTCCCCCGTGGATTCGTCCTGCAACTACGGTTAGCGCTATTATTTTCCAGCGATTCTGGATCGAGTTGTATACTTGCAGGCAGAACAATTATCGGCGCATTCAGACGAGACCGCGACTTATCTTAATCGAATTCGTCGCTGCTCCCTTTGCTTCGGAATTCATAATAACCTGTTGAATGAAAGGTTCTGCTCTGCTTATCAAGCGTCAGAAATAAACTCATGCTGATCGGATTACCCAAGGAGACAAAAGATCACGAAAATCGGGTGGGGATGACGCCGAGTACCGTCAGAGCTCTAACACGGCACGGACACCAGGTGCTGGTGCAGAGCGGGGCGGGGGAAGGCAGTTTTTTAGCGGATGGGGAGTATCAATCAGCGGGTGCCAGCATCGTTCCTCACGCCGAAGATGTCTGGGCAGCCGAAATGGTCGTCAAGGTCAAGGAGCCTGTCGCAGCCGAATATCGGTACCTGCATCGCGACCTGATTCTTTTCACTTATCTTCATCTGGCGTCGGACAAACTTCTCACCGACGCTCTTTTGAAGAGCGATGTTACAGCCATAGCTTACGAAACGGTTCAGACGGAAGGAGGAAAACTGCCTCTGTTGACCCCGATGAGCGAAGTGGCCGGGCGGATGGCGACCCAGATCGGCGCCAACTATCTGCAAAAAACATACGGTGGCCGCGGTGTTTTGATGGGAGGAGTACCTGGTGTCGCCGCGGCCAACGTGGCCATTCTCGGCGGGGGCATTGTGGGAACGAACGCTGCCCGGGTAGCGGTAGGCTGCGGTGCGCAGGTGACGGTGCTGGATATAAACCATGATCGGCTGAAATATCTGGATGACATTTATCGGGGCCAATTACAAACGCGTATCAGCGATGACTATCACATTGAAGAGGTGGTTTACAATGCCGATCTGGTAATTGGCGCGGTTTTAATTCCTGGCGGACGAGCACCGTGGCTGATCACGGCTGCGATGCTGCCAAATATGCGCAGAGGCTCCGTAATTGTCGATGTAGCAGTTGACCAGGGCGGCTGCGTAGAAACCACGCGGCCTACCACCCATAGCAATCCTACCTACGATGTAGACGGCGTTGTTCATTATTGCGTCGCGAATATGCCCAGCGCGGTTCCACGCACAAGCACCTTTGCCCTTAACACGCAAACCGCTAGTTATACGCTATTCCTTGCCGATGAAGGACTGGATGCGGTAAGAAAATCTCCCGCCTTGCAGTATGGATTGAATACACATCGTGGTCATATTACTTATGCGGCTGTTGCGCAGGAATTCGGTATGAAATATATTGAACCGCTGGAGGCATTACGGAATGTCTAAGTGCGTCCAGCGGAGCCGTTCAGAATCGGGAATAAGCCGAGACGTCCGAGGTATATATGGCGCGGACGCGTGGATAAACGCAGAGGTGAGCGCCGTAAGAGTGCTGTTTATCATCCGCTAGAAACTCCCTTAGAACCCTAACGCCAGGCCCGGACAACTTTGCCGGCCTCCTTTTGGCCGGTAGATCGAGGAGCCAGGAGTCGGAACGAATCGTCTCGGCCTGAACACGCATGAGACGACGCCCCGCGAGCATTCGGCTTGAGGCAATCTGAGACGTGGCGGTTCCCGAGCGGCATGGCTGAGATTACCACGTGTAACCAAGTGAGGAGGATACGGTCACCTTCATACCCTTTACACCTTTCGTCTCCGGTATGCGTCACGCCCGCGACGTTTATCATAGAGTTCCCAACGTTTTATAAGATACATGCCTCACAGCGTTACTCTGATCACTACCATTGCTGTTAGCCTCGGCCTGGCGCTGCTGATGGGGCTCATCGCTCATCGCCTGAAACTCCCTGTGCTGCTGGGCTATCTCACGGCAGGCGTCATTCTCGGTTCCCATACACCCGGCTTCGTGGCTGACATGGAGCTATCGGGCCAACTGGCGGAAATTGGCGTAATTCTGCTCATGTTCGGCGTAGGTTTACACTTTTCGCTGGATGATCTTCTGGCGGTCCGACGAATTGCTCTGCCAGGTGCGCTGGTCCAGATTGCGGTTGCTACCGCCTTCGGCGCGATCGTTGCTGTTTCGTGGGGCTGGAATCTTGCCGTGGGAATTGTATACGGAGTCGCGCTTTCCACTGCCAGCACGGTCGTATTGCTACGCGCGCTTGAACAACGCGGTCTGCTAAAGTCCGTCAATGGATCAATTGCGGTTGGTTGGCTGATCGTCGAGGACTTGGCGATGGTCCTGGTTTTGGTGCTACTGCCTCCACTCGCCGGATGGATGGGTGTTGATCCGGGCCATCCAACACCTGATCAATCCGGTTCCAACCTCTTTACTACGCTTTTGATCACCTTTGGCAAAGTATCCGTATTCGTTGCGCTGATGCTTATTGTCGGGAAGCGTGTTTTCCCCAAGCTGCTCTGGCATGTCGCCAGCACGAATTCCCAGGAACTCTTCATTCTGAGCGTTATCGCGGTAGCGATAGGCATCGCTTATGGTTCGGCAATGCTTTTCGGTGTCTCCTTTGCGCTCGGTGCTTTTTTCGCCGGAATGGTCATGCGCGAATCCGACTTGAGCCACAGGGCTGCTCAGGAATCGCTGCCGTTACGGGACGCTTTTTCGGTACTATTTTTTGTTTCGGTGGGGATGCTGTTTGACCCAAATGTTCTCATAGAACAGCCGCTTCGGGTCCTGGCAACGCTTGGGATTATCATCGTTGGAAAATCCTTGGCGGCCTTTTTTCTCGTGCTCCTTTTCCGTTATCCGCTTAATACGGCCCTCACTGTATCAGCGAGTCTCGCCCAGATCGGAGAATTCTCCTTTATCCTCGCGGCCCTTGGCGTTTCTCTCGGGCTTTTGCCGGTTGAGGCGCAAAGTCTTATCCTAGCCGGCGCTTTCATCTCGATCACGCTTAATCCGCTGGTATTCAGGATTATTGAGCCAGCGCAAGCCTGGATACGCGCTCGTTCCAAGCTTGCTTTGCTTCTGGAACGATCAGACGATCCTCTGGCCGAACTGCCTACGACAGTTGCGTCAAGTTACGTGACCAGCCACGTGGTGCTTGTCGGCTATGGTCGTGTCGGCCGTTATATTGGCGAAGCATTGGCCAAAAAAGGGATGCCGCTTGTTGTGGCGGAACAAAATAGGGAAGTAGTCGAGGGGTTGCGCAAGCGCGGAATCCACGCCGTGGCGGGCGATGCCGCGGAGCCCGCGGTGCTTATACAAGCGCATATAGCGCGGGCGGCCATGCTGGTGATAGCGGTGCCCGATACATTACGTGCGCGGCGTATGATCGAAATCGCACGTATACTTAACCCGCCAATTGAGATTATCGTGCGAACGCATAACGAAGAAGAGGCGGCCTTGCTGCGTAAGGAGAGCGGCGGTGAGGTGTTTCTTGGCGAGCACGAGCTTGCTTTGAGCATGACCCGTTATGTCCTGGAAAAGATCGTCCCCGATAACGAAAGGCGCAAGTAAGCGACCGCATCTGGCATTGCGTCTATGAGCGCTTCGGTTTGTTTTAAGACGGAATTCTGCTGGGTCAAAGTATGATTTTGATTATAGGAGGAATGCATGAATGACACGATGGTCGTCTACCAGAAGCCTACATGCAGTAAATGCCGTGAAACGCTCGCGCTTCTGCGAGAAAGTGGTGCGGAGTTCGAAGCCGTCAATTATTATGAGATACCTTTAACCGCGCAGCGATTGCGGGAGCTGATCGATAAGCTTGGCATGACCGCACGCGAAATATTACGCCGAGACGAACCGCTGGCGCGTCATCTTGACCTCGGCGAGGGAGGGTTGTCAGATGATGAGTTGATAAAAGTCATGGTGGAGAACCCGGATTTGATTCAGCGACCCATTGTCGTGCGAGGCGATAAGGCAGTGCTGTGCCGCCCGCCTGAGAATGTAAAAAAGTTGCTCTAACGAGTTAGCCGAGCAAGATTCATAACGCTCGCTGGAGCCTTTGTGCCGAAGAACGCGTGAAGCGATGCATGGCCGCGTCCGCTCGCGTATCTCGCTGCGGCCCACATCTTCCGTAAAGGAGCAAGCATAATAAAACTCTGAAGGGTGTCCATATTGCTAAAATGCGAACACTGGAAGATTAGCGAGGAGTATGAATGAACACAATGTATAGCAGAGCGCTGTTGCTATTCGGCCAGCTTACTCTAGCGATCCTGCTCTCGACGTTGACGGGGGTAGCGAAAGCAGAGTGCAACGGCTGCCTGTGCCCTGGGAATCCATGCAAATTGTGCCCGTTGCCACCGACGAAAGATGCACCGCCGGTCCAGGGCGAGCCGGACACATGCGTCAAAATCAAAGAAAAAGTACCGGCGGTATCGGCTAGGACGGAGCCGGATGCGCATTATGCAAGTCTTGATAAATCGATAATGGAGTGTGTCCGAAATGGCGGGGATGTGGTTATGAATTCCCGCCGAAGCAAGGAGTTTCCGTCCAAGCACTATTGCAAACCCTACGTTGCGCCTGCTGGCAGCAAAAATTAAGATAACCGGAACGGATATGCGATCGAACAGCGGATTGAAAGAAGCGGGCAAAAGTTTCCGCCCTTCAGCGCGATTTCGACCAATTTTGCAACTCATCCGTTTTCTAACCGCTAAAGCATGAATTTCATAAGCGTGAACCCCCGGCCAGTAGACTTCGTCTCATGCTGGAGGGGCATCAAAGGAGATAAATGACCGCTCGCGCAGAGGCCGCAAGGCAGGAGTCCGCGTCTGGCGCAGGGTCGATGTTGCGCATGCGGCGTCATCCGCAATCTTTCCTTAAATTGATCCTGCTAGGCTTTGCGCTTGTAGGTCTGCCGCTCATCATCGCTCTCGTCAACAACGCGCTTTCCATTGACCGGCTTGCTGACCACAGCCGCAAAGCGGTTTACCAAGCCGCACAAATTGCACACAGCAGCCGGGCGCTGGCGGACGAAATCGCCACAATGGAACGGGCTGTGCGGCAAACGCACATCCTGCACGATACATCCCTACTGGAAGGCTATTTTCGCGCGCATAACAAATTCGAAACCACCGCAGCGAGCCTATTGGAGCTCTCCTTGCATGCTGAGCAGGAGCAATTGTTGACACAACTGCAATCATCTGAAGCTTCTATTTACCAGAAAGTCTCCGCTTTAAAACAGTCGCCTGAACAATTGCGCGATCTTATCGATAGCTTTGTGCTTCTGCGAGATTCCGCGCGCACCTTTGCTACGGTTGGTTATGCATTGATTGAACGGGAGGTCGACGAAATGCAGGACATGGCGGGGTACGCCCGATTTACCGTTGGGTGGCAGCTTCTGGCGCTTATTCCATTTGCAATTTTGCTGGCATTTGCTTTCTCGGTGCGGATAGCACGGCCTATCCGGCAGATTGATGAGGCGATACGCAATATGGGCCAGGGTGAACTCTCAAAAGTCATCCGCGTGGATGGACCGCAGGATCTGGTGTATTTCGGCGAGCGTTTGGACTGGATGCGGCGGCGACTGCTAAAGCTCGAAGAGCAGAAAACCCGATTTCTGCAACATGTTTCCCACGAACTCAAGACGCCGCTTACCGCCATGCGTGAAGGCGCCGATCTGCTTGCGGAAGGGGTGGTCGGGGATTTGACCGAAGAACAGCAGCGCATCGCGCGTATACTCCATAGCAATAGTGTTCAACTTCAGCGTCGTATCGAAGACTTGCTGAACTACAGCGCCCTCCAGGCCGAGAAGGCCGCGCTGGTGAAACAGAAAGCGAATCTGACTAAAATTCTGGATGCGGTGCTACAAGACCAGAACCTTATTATCATGAGCAAGGGCTTGAGAATGGAGCTGTCTGTCCCGGAGATCGTGATCGACTGCGACGAACAGAAAATAAAAATTATCTTGGACAATCTGTTATCGAACGCGGTGAAATTTTCGCCGCCGGGTGGCTGCATTCGTATTTGGACAAGTAAAACAGCCGAGCTGGCTCAGTTGGACATTGTGGATGCGGGCGCGGGCGTGGATGAAGCCGACCGCGAGAAAATATTCGAGCCTTTTTATCAGGGGCGGCGCGTGCTTGACAGCCACGTGAGGGGCACTGGACTGGGGCTTTCCATCGCGCGTGAGTATGCCCTTGCGCATGGGGGCAATATCGAGCTTGTCGCGCGAGTCGCTGTCGGCGCACACTTTCGTTTTACCTTGCCGATTCGTGATCCGGATGAAATTCATGAGTAGGCTTAACGGGAAATTCATCCTACTTTGCACGGCGATCTATATGACAGGGTCGCTGTTGACCGCCTGTTCGGCAACGCGGGAAAATTCGGCAACGCCGGAAAATCCAGCCACGGTGGCCCCGGCGCAGGCATCGGCGGAGACTGCTGTGACCGGGCAGATGGATGATATGATGCAGTATTACGAATCCCTGCGTAAGCAGTCTCCCGCGGATCTCGGCCGCGTGTACGAAAAAGTGAAGCAGAATTTTGCGCAAAATAAAAGCGATGTGAACCGCGCCAGACTGGTATTGCTTCTTATCTTGCCGAACAGCTCCTTTCGCGACTTACATTCGGCTATCAATCTTCTCAATGAGTGGCCGCGGGATACGAAGACCACTACGAGTTTGCAAAGCTTCCGAAACCTGTTGGCGAGTCTGCTGGGAGAACAACAGCGTGTAAACCACGGAATGGAAGAGTTGTCGCAAAAACTTAAAGACGAGCAGAAACGCGTAGAAACCCTGCAAAGTCAAATCGATGCCATAAAAAGCATGGAAAAAAACCTTATTCTTAGAGAACCTTGAAAAAGCGCTCGCAAGATGCCTGATACGAAGCCAAAAATCCTTATTGTTGATGACGATACAGATCTGCTTGAATTACTCGTGATTCGGCTAAACGCTGCCGGATATAAAACAGAGGCTGTGCAAAGCGCGGAGGCAGCGCTCAACTATCTGGACGTGGCGCGGCCACAACTGGTCATCAGTGATATGCAGATGAGCGGCATGGATGGCATGCAGTTATTCGACCACATCCATCGTACGTTACCCACGTTGCCGGTGATCATATTAACAGCGCACGGGACGATACCAGATGCCGTGGCAGCGGTGCAGCGGGGGGTGTTTGGGTATCTGGCTAAACCTTTTGACAGCAAGACGCTGTTATCCAACATTAGCCAAGCCCTGCGGCTTGTCCCGGGAGGCAACCAGCAAAAAGAAGCTCCGCAGGCATCGTGGAGGAAAAATATCATTACCCAAAGCGCGGTGATGGAGGATCTGCTGACCAAAGCGGGGCTGGTTGCGGAAGGCGATGCAAGTGTACTGATCTATGGCGAAAGTGGCGTCGGCAAAGAATTATTTGCTCATGCGATCCATGATGCGTCCAAACGCTGCCATCATCCGTTTGTGGCTATCAATTGCGCAGCCATTCCGGAACAATTACTTGAATCGGAACTTTTCGGTCATGTCAAAGGCGCATTTACAGGCGCGGTCCGAGATCACAAGGGGTTGTTCCAGCTAGCCGAGGGGGGGACAGTATTTCTCGACGAAATCGGGGATATGCCGCTTTTGCTCCAGGTCAAGTTGTTGCGAGTCCTACAGGAAAGGCAGGTTCGCCCAGTTGGATCCACTCAAGCGATGACGGTGGATGTGCGCATTATTTCTGCCACGCACCGGGACCTTAAGGCGGAAATTGCGGCCACCACCTTTCGCGAAGACCTGTATTACAGGTTGGATGTGGTTGCGTTGACAATTCCGGCATTGTCACAAAGGCGCGAGGACATCCCCTTGCTCACGAATTATTTTCTCAGCACGTTTTCAGAAAAGTACAATAAAAATATTAACGGATTCGCTCCCGAGGCGATGGAAATGTTGGTAAGCGCCTCCTGGCCCGGAAACGTGAGACAACTTATGAACGTGGTCGAGCGATGCGTTGCCTTGAGTACGGCTCCTCTTATTTCGCCTGTATTGGTGTATGACGCAATGCACCATGAAGAAGAGCACCTCGTGTCCTTCGAAGACGCACGCAAGAGCTTTGAAAGGGATTACCTGGTACGCGTGCTGAAGATTACGGGGGGCAATGTCACGCAGGCCGCGCGGCTCGCCAAACGCAATCGTACAGAATTTTATAAGCTGCTCCAGAGATACCAGCTCGACCCTTCCGTTTTCAAGCAGGCGCAGGGTTAACTTCAAGCGCCGATGCCTTCCGAGGTAGCCCGACGGGTTACGCTTGCCGAAATCATCTCGATTATGCCGTCCCCGGGGTTCGATCTTTAATCATGGCTCAGGCTTTATGCTTGTCCAGAGCCTCGCAATCGTTCCCGTCCTCCAGGCCCGCTGGCAACAACGTCTTCATTCAATCAGGATACGCCCCGAATCGGGTTGCGCTCATCCTCGATGAATTTATCACCCTTTTTTACGACAAAGCCCAGCTCTGTCCACCATCTCACCATATCGTGATACCCGTCGTCACCGTCACGAATGCCGCGAGAGAAGGGCTGAATCCCGGCTGCAGTAATCACATCTACCGGCCGCTGGGCCGGCCGCCATAACTGGCCGCATGCGGAAAAATCGGCTTGCCAGGGAAGCGCCATGCGCTCAGTCAGAAAGCCTGGCGGAAGGGTATGTTTGATACGGAATGGCGATTCATAGGTCGCCGCCTGCGCGATCACGTAAGTAACCTCAATCCCCGGGAAGAACGGTGCACCGATACAGCCTTCCAGAGCTGCTCGGGTCAGTGCGTCCGGTTGTTGATCGAGCGAGAGCTCGTCCAAAGGAACGGGTGTGGGTTCGGTTACCCAGTCGGCATAAAAATCGCCCTGTGACCATTTTTCCATCATTGCATGCTGGTAGCTTGTCAGCGCCGCAAACTCGCCTTGTAGCGGATTGTCCGGATCAAGCCCACTATACACGTATGGCATATTACTCTGGCCAAATGCTGGAGGGGCGGAGTTCGGATGAACGTTGGTGTTGGGTTTCATCAACTTGTTGAAAACGCCTTGCCGGACCGCCCTGGAATCGGCGATTTGTCCGCCAGCCTGATCAGTCGTGCAGGAGTCAGGAAGTTTCCAGAGACGCCGTGGTGGCGGTTGCTCTGCTCAACCACCCATGATATCAATACGGTACGCTTCAGTATCGGATAGATATCGCGAGTGAACGAGGGTACTTTTTTCATGAGATGCGGGGAAAAAGTCCGCGCGTTTACACTCAGCGCCTGGTCATACCATGTGGTTACGTTCTCAATGCCGGCCGCATACGACGGAGGGGCGATCACCACCCACGCGCCACCTTCCGCGAGGATTGGTTCGTTATCCGTGACCTCTACCACAGCATTTACGGGACCATCGGAGACACCGTCGTACCAGCCGTCATTGTTGGCAAAATTATTCAGGCCGCTACCGATTGGGGAACTCGATTTACCGGGACCCCCGACCACGATCAGGCGCCCCTTCTTATCGGTGAGTATACGGCCGAGTACGCCCCTTTTACTCCCTTCAACATTTCCATTCAGAATGAAATGGATATCCCCGCTGAGCGTGAGAGGTGGTTTGTTCTTTCCCGACCGGGTTTGCGCGCCCGCGTCGATGACCAACCCGGCCCGGTCGTAGCCTTCATTTCGATGTGGCGCCGATGGGCCTCCCGGAGGAAACTGAGCCGCGGCCGCTTTGCGATTGACGAGGTGCACGCTCCACTTGATATGGGTTTTCTCATCTGGAGTCACCTCTCGCTCAAGCGTTTCTTCACCAAACTCATCGCGTGTGAATTGATAGACTCGAAATCGGGCTGCTTGCGGCTTAATTTTTCCTGGGGATGAATCGTCGCGGTAAGGTTTATCCGAGACAACCCCCGGAGATTCAGGACCGACAAAATAACTTGCCTCGCTGTTTCCTATCCGGGCAATTCCTATAGACGGATAGATCCGATAGATCGTTTTCATCGGTATTTTTTCTCCTCTCCCTTCGGGGCGCTTGGAAAATTTCCTGTAGATATTACTTTAGCTCATCAGGAATTGACTAAGTTATTGCCGCTCCTGCCCCCTCTTTTAATAAATGTAGTGGAAGCGGGAAATGTTCGGAAGCGAACGGAAGCACATGGAATTTCTGCGAAACTGGTGACTAAAGTGCAACTGCACGAGGCACGGTTTTGCGAGGTGATGGAAGGGTCATTGCGGAACAAGGAGCGCCTTCCCGCGACATGCCGGCCGGGGATGCCACAACTTCAACGCAGCGCTATCGCTGGCAACCGATTGTTAATGACCTAAAACTGAAATGCGATTCCGAGGGACCATATGCGAACCAATCACACCAGCGAACTTATTCCAGAAACACGGGCGGTGCAAATCCCTGCCGCGGGCGTAGTATTGAACGCCGACTTGACCATTCCTGAGGGCGCCGTAGCAATTGTTGCGTTCGCACATGGCAGCGGGAGCAGTCGTCACAGCAGCCGAAACCGATATGTCGCGAAAACGCTCAACGGGTACAAGTTTGCCACGTTGCTCGCTGATCTGCTGACAGAAGAGGAGGAAATTATCGATGAGCGAACCCGGCATTTGCGCTTTGACATTCCAATGCTGGCAGACCGGTTGATCGATATTGCGACATGGTTGCAACGTGAGCCGCAAACCAAAGATTTCAAGATTGGCTGGTTCGGGGCCAGTACCGGAGCCGCCGCCGCGCTGATCGCGGCAGCCCGGCGGCCCGAGAATGTCATCGCTGTGGTTTCGAGAGGCGGGCGCCCGGACTTGGCCGGGAGCTATTTATCTCAAGTTATAGCCCCCGTCCTTCTTATAGTAGGGGAAAACGATCTTGAAGTGCTCGAACTGAATAAATCGGCGCTGGCACAACTGAATACCGAAGCGAGGTTGGAAAGCGTGCCGAACGCCACGCATCTATTCGAAGAGCCGGGCACACTTGCGGCAGCCGCCCTTCTGGCCGCCGAGTGGTTCCAAGTCTACTCTTCGCCCATATAAGGCGAATACCGGAGCGGTTAATGATATGCGAAGTCTCAATGAACGTCAAAAACTGATTGATGTGCTGGAACGGGCTGCGCAGCCTCTTCAAGGCGCAGGCAATGATTTCCTTGCGTTGATCAACGCCGCAAAAAATAAAAAGTTCGTTTTGCTCGGCGAAGCGACGCATGGCACGGCGGAGTTTTATCGGATCCGCGCTGAAATTACCCAGTCCCTCATCGTTGAAGAGGGGTTCGACGCAGTCGCGGTCGAGGCCGACTGGCCGGACGCGTACCGGGTTAACCGTTACGTATTCGGCAGCTCCGATGATGCGGAAGCTGATGCGGCTCTGTCGAATTTTGAACGCTTTCCTGTGTGGATGTGGCGCAATACCGAAGTACTGGCCTTCGTTACCTGGCTGCGCAGTTACAACCAGCAAACGAAAAAATTTAAAGATCGAATGGAATCTGCTGCGGAACCTATAGGGTTTTATGGCCTTGATTTGTACAGCATGACAACCTCGATGAGCGCGGTCCTGGCCTACCTCGAAAGAATCGATCCGCAGGAGGCCGCGGCGGCCCGTGCGCGTTATGGCTGTTTTGGCCAGTTCATTGCGAATCCCCAGGCTTACGGATATGCAATCGCATCCGGCAGATGGGATTCATGCGAACGGGAAGTGATCACCCAGCTCGTTCAGTTGCAACGCAAGGGTCGACTCTATGTTAAAAGGGATGGCGCTTTTGCCGGAAACGAGTATTTTTCAGCGCAGCAGAATGCCGAGCTGGTAAAAAATGCCGAGGAATACTACCGCGCCATGTTCAGGGGACGCCCGAACACATGGAACCTGCGTGATAACCATATGTTTGAAACGCTGGAGAAACTTTCGAATTATCTGGAAACCCGGCTGGGACGGCCCTCCCGGGTGATTGTCTGGGCACATAATTCCCATCTCGGCAATGCTGAGGCGACCGATATGGGGCGACGCGGCGAGTTCAATATCGGCCAGCTGATCAGAGAAAAGTATGGGGCCGAGGCGCTTCATGTCGGGTTTTCCACCAGCCGCGGCGAGGTGACAGCAGCAACGGATTGGGATGGGCCGGCGGAAACCAAGAAGATCCGGGATCCATTGCCGGACAGTTACGAAGACGTCTTCTCCCAACTCGAAAAAAAACGTTTCTTTTTGGACCTTCGCGCCCCGCGTGAAGCTGTTGGGCTGTTAAGCGACGAAAGGCTGCAGCGGGCGATAGGGGTTATCTACCGCCCCGAGACCGAGCGCGTCAGCCACTACTTCTATTCCTCCCTGCCACGGCAATTTGACTTCATGATCCATATCGATAGAACGGAAGCTGTGCAGCCGCTTCCGTCTTTCGTCCATGAAAGAGCGGGCGAAATTGACGAAACCTATCCGTCCGGTTTGTAAATCTACCGACAATGCGGCGGCCGGCTGCCTGATGAACGCTATGCTCAAGGGAAACTCGCCCGGTTGGGCCTGGCAGCCATACGCGTTATTGGCTCTGGACTCTTCCACTCTTATTCGAACGACCGTGGGACGGTTCCGTCCGTGTCGAATCTCGAAGGCCAATTGCGATCTAGGATGGATATTCTTGCTTTCCGAATAATG